>DASSSV010000110.1:0-8497 GCA_035708265.1 Thermomicrobiales bacterium
CCGCCGACCGCGCCGAGGAGCATCCCGAGCGTCAGCGCCGCGACCGTGCCCGGGCCGGCCATCGCGCCGATCATCGCCGCGAGCAGCACGTCGCCGGAGCCGAGCGCGCGGCGACGGTAGAGGACCAGCGCGAGCGCGTACAGGAAGAGGAAGAGTGCCGCGGCTGCCACCGCGGCGACGACCGACCACAAGAGGTCGTGCGGGCGCGCCGGCAGGAACACGGCGCCGGCGAACGCGAGCAGCAGCCCCGCGTAGATCACCTGCGGGAAGATCAGGTGGTGCCGCCAGTCGATGCGCAGCACTACCAGCAGGACGGCGATGAAGACGATCGTCACCGCCGTGCCCGGGTGGAGGCCGTAGCGCAGGTAGGCCAGCGCGAAGAGCGTCCCGGTCACCAGCTCGGTCGCCGGGCGCAGCCAGGGCAGCCCCGCGCCGCACCCCGCACAGCGCCGCGCCCAGAGCGGGCCGAGCAGCGGGACCAGCGCCCGCACCGGCCGGGGCTGCCCGCAGGCGGCGCAGGCCGGCGCCTGGCGCCACGACTCGTGCGCCGGGATCGTGTAGGCCAGGTGATCGATCGCGGCGCCGGCAGCGGCGCCGAGGACGAACAGGACCAGCAGCATTGCGACGGTGACGGCCATCCCCACCCCTGCGAGACACACATACCCTCACAGGCAGCATAGTCGCCGCGCCGCCACGCCGCCATAGCCCCTTGGTCCCGATAATCACCGCGGAGGCGCGGAGGACGCGCAGAGCACGAGGAGGGAGAAGGGCGTCATTCATTCGTCCTTCGTCCTTCGTACCTCGTACTTCCCTCGTCCTCTCCTTCGTCTGTCCGCGTCCTCCGCGCCTCCGCGGTGAACGTCGTCCCCTCGCCCTACCCGAGACCGGCGCGCTCCGACAGGCCGTCGTTCTTGGCGCGGGAGGTCGCGGCGAGTTCGGCCTTGTAGGCGAGCACGCGCGCCAGCAGCACCGGGTCGTGCGCGGCGAGCATCTGCACCGCCAGCAGGCCGGCGTTGGCCGCCCCGCCGATCGCCACCGTCGCGACCGGCACGCCGGCCGGCATCTGCACGATCGAGAGGAGCGAGTCGAGGCCGGAGAGCGCGCGGCTCTGCACCGGCACGCCGATGACCGGCAGGGGGGTGTGCGCGGCGACCATGCCGGGCAGGTGTGCCGCACCGCCCGCGCCGGCGATGATGACCTTCAGGCCGCGCTCGTGCGCCGTCGCCGCGTAGTCGGCCATGTCGCGCGGCGTGCGGTGCGCCGAGACGACGCGCAGTTCGTAGGGCACGTCGAAGCGCGCGCAGCTCGCCGCCGCCTCGCGCATCGTCGCCAGGTCCGAGTCGCTGCCCATGATGATCCCGACCAGGGGTGGTGTCGCCATCGCCGCCCTCTCCTCTCCGTGCCGTCGTTTGCGTCGCCGCCGGGCCCGCGGTTGCAACCGCGGCCAGGGGCTCGCTACCGCTCGCCGCGAAACCCGCCTCCGCGGGTTGGGATGCAAACCCCACGCCTAGTCCGCGCAGGCGGACTTCATGGCCACAGGCCCTTGAGGCGCGATTTCAATCGCCGGCCCTCCCCGCCGCGCGGCTTGACGCCCCCGCCGCGCCGCTCCTACGATACCAGCCTCCGGCGCGCGCCGGCGGGGATGGGCGATGGAGGGGGGATTGGCGCATGAATGACGCGGGGACGGGGGACGTGAGCGGGGCGGGCGGGGAGACGCGCTGGTTCACGCGCGACCGCTTCGGGCTCTTCATCCACTGGGGTCTCTACGCCCTCCCCGCGCGCCACGAGTGGGTCAAGCAGCGCGAGCGCATCCGCGACGAGGACTACCAGCAGTACTTCGACCACTTCGACCCCGACCTCTACGACCCGGCCCAGTGGGCGCGCGACGCGAAGGCGGCCGGGATGCGCTATGCAGTCATCACCGCCAAGCACCACGAGGGCTTCTGCCTCTGGGACTCGGCGCTGACCGACTACAAGGCGCCGAACACGCCCGCCGGCCGCGACCTCCTACGCCCCTGGGTCGAGGCGTTCCGCGCCGAAGGGCTCAAAGTCGGCTTCTACTACTCCCTGATCGACTGGCACCACCCCGAGTTCCCGGTCGACGGCCTGCACCCGCGGCGGGATGACCGCGCGTACATCGAGGCGAACGCCGGGCGCGACATGGCCCGGTACCGCGCCTACCTCTTCGGCCAGGTACGCGAACTGCTCGAAACCTACGCGCCCGACATCCTCTGGCTCGACTTCTCCTACCCCGACCGCGTCTGGGGCGGCAAGGGGCGCGACGACTGGCACGCGGCCGAACTCGTCGCGATGGTCCGCGAGATCGCGCCGAACATCATCCTCAACGACCGCCTCGACCTACCGGAGTCGGCCGACATCGTCACGCCGGAGCAGTACCAGCCGCGGGCCTGGCCGGAGCGAGACGGCCGCCGCCTGGTCTGGGAAGCCTGCCAGACGCTCAACGGCTCCTGGGGCTACGACCGCGACAACCTGCACTGGAAGTCGCCCGAAATGATCGCGCGCCTGCTGGTGGACACCGTGGCGAAGGGGGGCAACCTGCTCCTCAACGTCGGGCCGACCGCGCGCGGCGAGTTCGACCCGCGGGCGCGGGCGCTGCTGGCGGAAGTCGGCGCGTGGCTGCGCCGGCACGGGCGGGCGATCTACGGCTGCACGGCGAGCGACCTCGCGCCGCCGCCCGACTGCCGCTACACCCGGCGCGGCGACCGGCTCTACCTGCACGTCTTCGCCTGGCCCTTCCGGCACCTGCACCTCGACGGGCTGGCGGGCCGGGTCGCCTACGCGCAGTTGCTGCACGACGGCTCCGAGGTCGCCATGCTGGAGCTCGACCCCGCGCAGCAGGCGCAGAACACGACGATGCCGGGGACGCCGGGCGCGCTCACGCTCGAACTGCCGGTCGTCCGCCCCGACGTCCTCGTCCCGGTGATCGAACTCTTCCTGAAGGCGTAGCGGCGCCGCGCTCAGTGCCGGAAGTGGCGCACGCCGGTGAAGACCATCGCCAGGCCGGCCGCGTCGGCGGCGGCGATACTCTCGGCGTCGCGGACCGAGCCGCCCGGCTGGACGATCGCCGTGATGCCGTAGCCGGCCGCCGCCTCGACATTGTCCGCGAAGGGGAAGTAGGCGTCCGACGCCAGCACGCCGCCACGCGCGGCCTCGCCGGCCTTCTCCCCGGCCAGGCGCACCGAGACGACCCGGTTCGGCTGCCCCGCGCCCATGCCGCGCAGCGTCCGGTCCTTGCTGATGACGATAGCGTTCGACTTGACGTGCTTGACCGCGCGCCAGGCGAAGGCCAGTTCCGCCAACTCCTCCGCGCTCGGCGCGCGCCGCGTCACGACGCGCCAACTCGCCGGATCCTCGCCCAGCGCGTCGGGCGTCTGGAGCAGCATCCCGCCGCGCACCTGCCGGGCCACCAGCCCGGCGTCCCCAGCGGCGGCCGGCGTCCCGCAGGCGAGGAGGCGCAGGTTCTTCTTCTTGCGCAGGCGCGCCAGCGCGCCGTCGGAGAACTCGGGCGCGAGGACGATGTCGAAGTGCGTCTTCGCGATCTCCGCCGCCGTCGCGTCGTCGAGCGGGCGGTTGGCCGCGACGATGCCGCCGAAGGCCGAGACCGGGTCGCCGCTGAGCGCGCGGCGGTAGGCTTCGGCCAGGTCGTCGTGCGTCGCCAGCCCGCAGGGGACGGTGTGCTTGACGATCGCCACGCAGGGCGCGGCGAAATCGGTCGCCGCGCCCCAGGCGGCGTCCGCGTCCATGATGTTGTTGTAGGAGAGTTCGAGCCCGTGGAGTTGCCGCGCGGTGACCAGCCCGGCCGGCGCCGGCCCCGGCGCGACGCTGCGGTAGAAGGCCGCGCGCTGGTGGGGATTCTCGCCATAGCGGAGATCCTGGACCTTCGCCAGCCCGAGCGCGAGTTCGGGCGGGAAGGTCTCGTCGGCGCCGAGGCCGGCGCGCAGGTAGTGGGCGATCAACGCGTCGTAGGTCGCGACGTGGGCGAAGGCGCGCGCCGCCAGGTGCCGCCGCCAGGCGAGCGGCACCTGGCCCGCCGCCAGGTGCGCCAGCGTCGGCGCATAGTCGGCCGGGTCCACCAGCACCAGCACGGCCGGGAAGTTCTTCGCGGCGGCGCGGATCAGCGTCGGCCCGCCGATGTCGATCTGCTCCAGCACCTCGTCCAGCGCCACCGCGGGGTCGGCCGCCGCCCGCGCGAAGGGGTACAGATTGCCGACGACGAGATCGACCGGCGCGATGCCGTGCTCGGCGAGCGTCGCCAGGTGCTCCGGGCGGTCGCGCCGGGCCAGGATGCCGCCGTGGACGGCGGGATGGAGCGTCTTGACCCGGCCGTCGAGGATCTCGGGGAACCCAGTGAGATCCTCGATGCCGCGCACCGGCACGCCGCCCTCGGCCAGCGCCCGCGCGGTGTTGCCGGTCGAGTAGATCTCGCAGCCGAGCCCGGCCAGCGCCCGCCCCAACTCGACCACGCCCGACTTGTCCCACACACTGACGATCGCGCGCATCCCCTCGCCTTCCTCAGCCCGTTCCCCGCGGCCCGACAGGGCAGTATAGCACGGGGCTTCGCCCTCACCCCCCCACGCCCAGAGGGCACCCGCCTCGCCCAATCCCGGGCGAGGGGGGAGACCGCCATGTAGACAAGGCACCGCTCTTCCAGACTATCGGCCAGGTAGATGGAGGAAGCGCCCGGGCGGCCACTCCCCCTCTCCCAGGATTGGGAGAGGCGGGTGCCCTCTGGGGGTGGGGGGTGAGGGCCAACCCGCCGCCGGTTTGCCGATTTGCCCGCCACCGGGTAGGCTGTGCCCGTGGTATGGATTGTCGCCGCCCACGCCCGGCGCCGGTTTCGGCGCGCGGCCGGGGCGGTCGTCGGGGGAGGGACAGGGGATGGTCGAGCGCGCGACCGCGGCCTATGCGATGTACGAGACGATCCACCGCCAGCCGGCCGACCTGCGGATGCTGCTGACGCGCGGCTGGGAGC
This sequence comes from Thermomicrobiales bacterium, assembly GCA_035708265.1. Taxonomy (GTDB): domain Bacteria; phylum Chloroflexota; class Chloroflexia; order Thermomicrobiales; family CADCWN01; genus DASSSV01. The sequence continues at coordinate 4,994 of DASSSV010000110.1, forward strand.
CGGCCGGCGCGGCGGCGACGATCCTGGCCGGCGCGCGTCGGGTCTTCGTCGTCGGGATCGGCACCAGTTACCACGCGGCGCAGGTCGGCGAGGCGCTGTTGCGCGCGGCCGGCGCGGAGGCGTACGCCGTCGGCTCCTTCGACTTCGTCGCCTACCCGCCCGCGCTCCGCGAGGGCGATGCGGTGATCGTGATGGCGCACCGCGGCACCAAGCGCTTCTCCGCCGAGGCGGTGGCGCGCGCCCGCGCTGCCGGCGTCCCCTGCATCGGGATCAGCGGGCGGGAGTCGCAGTTCGCGGACGGTGAGGCCGACCTGGTCCTGCGCACGGTCGCGATCGAGCGCTCGGCCGCCTACACCGCCAGCCACCTCGGCGCGATGACCGTGCTGGCCCAGGTCGCGACCGCGCTGGCGGAGCACACCGGCGCGGACGATCCGGCCGGCTGGCGCGCGGCGCTGGAAGCGCTGCCGGCGCAGGTCGAGGACGTGCTGCGGCGCGAGGGCGAGGTCGAGCGCGTAGCCGGCGCGCTCCACGCGAGCGGCGGGCGCATCTTCTGCATCGGCGCGGGGCCGAACGCGCAGACGGCGACCGAGGCGGCGCTCAAGGCGCGCGAGGCGGCCTACGCGGCGATCGACGGGATGAGCGTCGAGCAGTTCCTGCACGGCCCGATCGTCACCGTCAGCGCGGAGGACCACGCCGTCGCGATCGCGGTCGAGGGCGCGGGGCTGACGCGCCTGTCCGAGGTCTGCGGCGTCCTCCGCGCCATCGGCGCGTCGCTGTGGGTCGTCGGGACCGCCGTACCGACGACGCCGGACGCGACCGTCTTCGCGCTGCCCGAGTTGCCGGAAGTCCTCTCGCCGCTGCTGACGGTCGTGCCTGTCCAGCTGCTGGCCTACTACCTGGCGATCGCCAAGGGCACGAATCCCGACACCTTCCGCCGCGACGACCCGCGCTACGCCGCGGCGTTCGGGACGGTGCGGCTGTGACGAGGCGATAGGCGATAGGCGATAGACGGGGCACTTCCTGACTCGGCGGTGGCCCTCACCCCCATCCCCCTCTCCCAATGCTGGGAGAGGGGGACCCGCCGAGACTGGGTGTCCGCCTTCCTGGCCCGAGATCTGGAAGAGCACACAATGTCCCCGTGGCGTCACCCGCCTCGCCCGGGATTGCGAGAGGCGGGTGCCCTCTGAGCGCGGGGGGAGGGCCGCCGGTGACCTGGCCAGAGGCTCCGCTCCCCGACGAGCGTGATTAGCGAGGGGACGAGGTAGGTGCGGACGAGGAAGGAGTCGAGCAGCACGCCGACGATCATCGCGAAGGCGAACTCGCGGAAGGCTGCCAGCGGGACGAGGGCGAGCAGCGCGAAACTCCCCGCCAGCGTGATCGCCGCGATGCTGATGGCGCGCGTGGCGCGCGGGGCGGCGCGGGCGCTGGCCTCGCGCAGCGGCCGCTGCCGCGCCTCCTCCCAGATCCGCCCGACGACGAAGAGGTTGTAGTCCGAGCCGAGCGCGATCAGCAGGACGCCCGCGCCGATCGGCACGTAGTCACTCAGGTCGGGGCGGCCGAGCCCGAGCTGGAAGAGATAGACCGTCAAGCCGAGCGGCGCGGCCACGGAGAGGGCGCTCGCCGCCAGCAGGTAGAGCGGCGCCAGCAGCGAGCGCAGCAGCAGCGCCATCAGGCAAAGATCGACCACGGCGATGGCGACCGCGACCGGCGCGAAACTCCCGGTGATGCGGTCGATCGTCTCGCGCGCCAGCGCGGTGTCGCCGGCGAGGCCCGTGCGCGCGCCGGGGAGACCCGCGTCCGCCAGCAGCGCGGGCAGTCGCCGCTGGAGCGCGCCGAGGTCGTTGAGCGCCCGCGCGCTGTAGGGGTCGTCGGCGAGGATGATGACGTAGCGGGCGGCGGCGCCGTTGCGCGCGTAGATCACGCCGAACGCCGGCCCGCCCGGCTGCTCGCGCGGCCCGATCACCCCCGCCACGCCGGGCTGGCGCGCCAGCGCATCCTCCAGGCGCAAGAGCGCGCCCCGGTGGTCGACAATCCCCGGCTGCTCGATCAGGAGGAGCGTCGGGCTGACGATGCCGGGCGCGAAGCCGAGGCTCGCCGCCTGGGCCGCCCGCGCCGCCTCGGCGTCGCCGGGCAGCCCGTCGAGCACCGTCAGGCCGAGCGCCAGCCGCCCGAGGCCGGTCGCCGCGCCGGCGAGGAGCGCGACGCAGACCACCGCGAGGATCGCGGCGGCGAGTCGCCGCGTCGTCAGCCCCTCCAGCCGCGCCCGCCAGGAGGCGCGTCCGCGCTTGCGCCCCGCGCGGTGGAGGCTCGGCCAGAAGACCGGGCGGGCGGCGATGGCGAGGACGGCCGGGACGAACGTGAGCGAGACGGCGAGCGTGACGGCGACGGCGATGGCGAGCGCCGGCCCGATCGAGCGCAGGAAGGCGAGTCGCGCGGCGAGGAGGCAGGCGGTGCCGGCTGCCACCGCCAGCCCGGCCGTGAGGATGATCGGCGCGAACTCGGCGGCGGTCTCGCGCGCGGCGTCCGCCCGGGCCGCCCCGCTCGCCAGCCGCCTTCGCGTGCCGGAGAGGAAGAAGACGGCGTAGTCGGTGCAGACGGCGAGGACCAGCACGACCAGCAGCGGCCCCAGTTCGGCCGGGACTGTCAGCCCCAGGCGCGTGCCGCCGTAGGCGGTCAGGCGCGTCGCCACCACGTAGGCGATGCCGGCCGTGACCAGCGTCACCGCCGGCGCGCCGGGACTGCGGAAGTTGAGGCCGACGACGACGGCGATCAGGATGGCGGTCGCCAACTCGACGTGCGACAGCGCCCCGGTGATGCGCTCGACCTGCGCGGTCCGCGCCGGTTCGAGGCCGGTCACGCCGACCAGGGCGTCGCCGGGCCGGTCGAGCTGCTGGCGCGCATAGCGCCCGGCCAGCCGATCGCGCGCGTAGAATCCCACCCGCGGCGTGAAGTAGAGGTAGGTGATCGCCGTCGTGCCGTGCTCGCGCGCGAAGGGGACGAGCGCGGGAAGGTTGACGACCGGCAGCGCGCCGGCGATCCCGGACAGCGCCGGGTCCTCGCGCGCGTCCACCCGCGCCGCCGCTTCGACGGCGCGCCGCTGCGCGTCCGGCGAGAGCCCAGCGGGGTCGCGCTGGACGACGAGCGTGCGGCTGAGGAGCGGGAAGCCGAAGATCTGCACCGCGCGCTCCTCGACGCGCAGCGCCGCGGCGTTCTCGGGCGCGAGGATGCCGCTGGGACCGCTCTGCTCCACCTGCTGCAAATCGGGGAGATAGCGATAGGCGGCGACCGCCGCGCCGATCCAGGCCAGGGCAATCAAGTAGCGCAGCGGCCCGGTGACGACGCGGGCGAAGCCGCGTGCCACCCGCCCGACCTCGCGGCCGGTCCCGCTCTCGGCGCCCTCGTCGCGCTCGCCGCCCGCCATGCTTTCCCCGTGGGGCGTAGGCCGTGGGCCGTAGGGCGGGGATTTCGCGGCTTAAGATATGCCGTGCAGAACGAGCCGCTTCA
>DASSSV010000111.1:0-21910 GCA_035708265.1 Thermomicrobiales bacterium
CACGGCGACTACCTGGCCGACCTGCCCTTCCCGGTGCGGGTGCGCCGCGACCTCGTGCGCGACGGCCGCGCCCTGCCGCACCACATCCTGCCGCACAGCGGCTGGGTCAGCTACCCCATTCGCGACGAGCGCGCCGTCCCCGGTGCCATCGATCTCTTCCGCCTCGCCTACGAGCGCGCGAGCGCGGCAGGGGGCGGCGTCGGGGCAGCCGCGAGGATTCACGGAGGAGGAAACGAAACCGGTTCGGGCGTCGTAGACGGAGACGAGTCAGAAAACCGCATAGGCCGGCCGTCGAGCATCATGAGGAGGGACGACCCATGGCAGCGCACGACGCGGACGCGGTCGGGAGCTTAATGCAGAATTATCCCCTGACGATCCAGCACATCCTCTGGCGCGTCGAGAAACTCTTCCGGCGGAAGGAAGTCGTCACCAAGCGCGAGGCCGGTGTCCACCGCTACACCTACGGCGACCTCGCCCCGCGCGTCCACCGGCTCGCCCACGCCCTCGCGCGCCTCGGCGTCGAGCCCGGCGACCGCGTCGGCACGTTGGCCTGGAACAACTATCGCCACCTCGAGCTCTACTACGCGGCCCCCTGCATGGGCGCGGTGCTCCACACGCTCAACCTGCGCCTCTTCCCCGACCAGCTCGCCTTCGTCATCGAGGACGCCGCCGACAAGGTGCTCTTCGTCGACCAGTCGCTCCTCCCCATCCTGAACCGGCTGGCCGGCAAGCTGCCGACCGTCGAGCACATCGTCGTCCTCAGCGACGGCGGCCCGCTCCCCGCGCACGACCTCGGCGACCTGCTCGACTACGAGACGCTCCTCGGCGCGGAATCCGAGAGCTACCCCTGGCCGGCGCTCGACGAGCGCGCCCCCGCGGCGATGTGCTACACCTCCGGCACGACCGGCAACCCCAAGGGCGTCGTCTACACCCACCGCTCGCAATTCCTGCACGCCTCGTCCGTGCTGCAGAAGGACTGCATCGGCCTCGGCGAGCGCGACGTGATGCTGCCGGTCGTGCCGATGTTCCACGCCAATAGCTGGGGCATCCCCTATGCGATCGGGATGGCCGGCGGCACGCTCGTCTTCCCCGACCGCTGGATGGGGGACGCCGCGACGATCGTCGGCCTCGCCCAGAGCGAGGGCGCGACGATCCTGGCCGGCGTGCCGACGATCTGGATCGGCCTGCTGCGCTACCTGGAGGAGACCGGGACGCGCCTGCCCGATGTCCACACCGTCGTCTGCGGCGGCTCGGCGATCCCGCCCGCCCTGATGGAGGGGATGGACCGGGTGGGCCTGCGGATGCTGCACGCCTGGGGGATGACCGAGACGTCGCCGATCGGTACGGTCTCGATCCCGCGCTCCTGGCACGCGCCGGAGAACCACCTCGCCGTGCGGCTGACGCAAGGGCCGCCGGCGCCGGGCGTCGAACTGCGCATCGCCGACCTGGCGACCGGCGCGGAGCTGCCCTGGGACGGCGTGGCCTTCGGCGAGATCCAGGTGCGCGGCCCCTGGATCGCCGGCGGCTACCACCACGACGCCGACCCGGGCAAGATGACCGCCGACGGCTGGTTCCGCACCGGCGACGTGGCGACCGTCGACCCCGACGGCTACGTCACGATCGTCGACCGGACCAAGGACGTCATCAAGTCGGGCGGCGAGTGGATCTCCTCGGTCGAGCTGGAGGGTGCGCTGATGGCGCACCCCAAGGTCTTCGAGGCCGCGGTGATCGGCGTGCCACACGAGAAGTGGCAGGAGCGCCCGGTCGCCTACGTCGTGCCGAAGCCGGAGTATCAGGGCGACATAACGTCGGAGGAGTTGCGCGCCTTCCTTGAGAGCAAGGTCGCCCGCTGGTGGCTGCCCGACGAGGTGCGCTTCATCGCTGAGATGCCGAAGACCTCGGTCGGCAAGTTCGACAAGAAGGTGCTGCGCGCCCAGGCCACGCCGCTGGCCGCGGCGGAGCAGGCCGCCCCGGCGCCCGCGGCATCGTGACGCGGCCGGCGCGCGCCGCCGCGCGGCGCGAGCGCCGGACATTCGAGTCGGGGGACGTGCCTGGCGGCTATGGTCGCGGCTATCAGCGGGCCCGCAAGCGGGCACCCCGCCACGAAGCCCGCGGGTCGACGGGCCAGAACCCAGCCCGCGCAGGCGGGCTTCGTGGCGAGCGGAGCGAGCCGATAGGCGCGACTTCCGGCGCGAGCACGCCTCGGGAAAACGCGACGGTCACCCACCCGCACCCGACGGCCTGGTCCGGGCCCGCGCGGATGCGCTACCATCTCCCGAACACGGCCGAGGCTGAAATCGCGGACGATGGGGGAGTGGGGAAGCGGGTCATGGCGCATCCGGTGCTCGAACGGCTGGCGGCGGGGCCGCTCCTCTGCGACGGCGCGATGGGGACGCTCCTCTACGCGCGCGGCGTCCCGCTCGACGACTGCTTCGACGCGCTCAACCTCGCCCGCCCCGAACTCGTGCAGGACGTCCACCTCGCCTACATCCACGCCGGCGCCGACGTCATCGAGACCAACACTTTCGGCGCCAACCGCTTCAAACTCGAAGCCTTCGGCCTGGAGGACCAAGTTCGCGCGATTAACCTGCGCGGCGTCAACGTCGCGCGCGAGGCCGAGCGTCTGGCCGGTCGCGAGGTCTTCATCGCCGGCTCGGTCGGCCCGACCGGGCGCACCCTCGCCCCCCTCGGCACGACCGACCCCGCCGACGTGCGCGCCGCCTTCCGCGAGCAGATCGGCGCGCTGCTGGAGCGCGGCGTCGATCTCCTGATCGTCGAGACGATGCCCGCGCTGGCCGAGGTGGAAGAGGCGCTCGCCGCCGCGCGCGAGGCCGGCGCCGACGTCCCGATCGTCGTGCAACTGACCTTCGCCGATGACGGCCGCACGCCGCTCGGGCACGCCGCGGCGGACGTCGTCGCCCGCCTGCGCGGCGCCGGCTTGGCCGCGCTCGGTGCCAACTGCAGCACCGGCCCGCGCGACGTGCTGACGATCGCCCGCGCAATGCTCGCCGACCTCGACGGCGCGGGCGCGCCGCCCTACGTCGCCGGGCAGCCGAACGCCGGCTGGCCGCAGAACGTCAACGGCCGCGTGCTCTACCCCTCGTCGCCGGAGTACTTCGCCGGCTTCGCGCGCGAGCTGGCCGAGGCGGGCGGCCGCCTGATCGGCGGCTGCTGCGGCACGACGCCGGAGCACACCCGCGCGATGCGCGCCGCGCTCGACGGGTGGCGCCGCGAGCGGACCGACGCGCCGCGCGTGGTGGCTGTCGGCGCGCCGGCCACGGCGGTGGAGGTGGCGCCCGAGCGGCGCGAGCGCGCGGTCCAGCCGCCCGACGGCCCGACCGAGCTGGCCCGGAAACTCGGCCGGAAGTTCATCGTCTCCGTCGAACTCGACCCGCCGCGCGGCCTCAACCCGACGAAACTCCTCAAAGGCGCGCGGATGCTGAAGGACCTCGGCGTCGACGCGATCAACGTCGCCGACAGCCCGATGGCGCGCGTGCGCATGAGCGCGCTGGCGATCTGCTACCTGCTCCAGCACACCGTCGGCGTGGAGACGATCATCCATTTCACCACGCGCGACCGCAACCTGATGGGCTTGCAGTCCGACCTGCTCGGCGCCCACGCGGCCGGCGTGCGCAACATCCTGGCGCTCACCGGCGACCCGCCGAACCTCGGCACCTACCCCGGCGCGACCGCGGTCTACGACGTCGACTCGATCGGCCTGATCCGCATCCTCAGCGCGCTCAACGCCGGCGCCGACTCGGCCGGCAACGCGCTCGGCAAGCGCGCCTCCTTCACCATCGCCTGCGCCGCCGACCCCACCCGCGCCGACCTGGACGAAGAGGCCGACCGCCTGCACCAGAAACTCGCGGCCGGCGCGGACTTCGTCATGACGCAGATCGTCTACGACCTCGACCGCTGGCGGCGCTTCGTCGCGCTCTACGAGCGCCGCCACGGCCCGCTCGGCGTGCCGGTGCTGCTCGGCATCCTGCCCCTCCAGAGCCACAAGCAGGCCGAGTTCCTGCACAACGAGGTCCCCGGCATCGTCCTCCCCGACGCCGTCCGCGAGCGGATGCGCCTGGCCGGCCCCGACGGCCGCCGCGAGGGTGTCAGGATGGCTCAAGAACTCTTGCTCGAAGCCCGCGAGGTCGTCCAGGGCACCTACATCATGCCCTCGTTCGACCGCTACGAACTCGCCGCCGAAGTGCTGGACGCGCTGCCGCGCGACGAATGACGCGCGGCGAACGACGAAGAGGCATAAACGGCGGCCCGAGGGTTCCCCTTCACGGCGCTCCTCCAATATGCCGCCCTTTGCCGGCCGGGCGGCGAGGTTGAACCCAACCCGCGCAGGCGGGCTTCGCGGCGGGGTGCCCGCGTGCGTGCCCGCCGAGAGGCACGACTTCAGTCGCCAGCGTGCCCGCCCTGCGCCACCACCCCCTCCCACCTCGGCCACGGCAGCAAGAGTTCGAGCTGCGCCATCAGGGCGAGGAGGGTGGCTTCGCCGCCCGGCGGCGCGACGAGCCGCACGGCGAGCGGCAGGCCGTCGGGCGTGAGGCCGGCCGGGACCGAGGCGGCCGGGAAACCGGCCAGGTTCCAGGGCGTGGTGAAGAGCCAGTTGCCGACACTGAGGGCGGTCGCGAGCCAGCCCTTCCCGCGCCAGCGGCCGATCGGCACGGGCGGCGTGGCCAGGGTCGCGGTCAGGAGCGCGTCGTAGGGCGCGAACCAGCGGAGGGCGCGCGCCCGGAAGGCGTCTTCGGCGGCCGGCTTCGCCCAGCCCCGCCGCTGCAGCCAGTCGCCGGCCCGCGCCATCGCGCGCGTCCGCGCCTCCAGCCGCTCCGCCGGCAGGCCGCGGGCGTCCTCGGCGATCCCCGGCAGCCAGCGGCGCATGAAGCGTAGCCCGATGTCGAGCGGATAGGGCGGGTCGGCCGCGGCGACCTCGTGCCCGGCGCCGGCCAGGGCGGACGCCGCGCGGGCAACAGCCGCCTCGACCTCGGGGGAGACCCGCGCGCCCGCCGCGGGCGGCTTCGTCGAGACCGCGAGGCGCAGCGGGCGCGGCGGGGGCGCGGCGTCTCGGTAGGTCGTGGTCTGGGCCAGCACGTCCAGCATCAGGGCCAGGTCGGCGACGGTCGCCGCCAGCGGCCCGAACTCGGTCAGCCCCAGCCAGTGCTGGTCCGCGCCGCCCGCGAGCGGCACGACGCCCGGCCCGGGCTTCAGCCCGACGATGCCGCAGCAGGCGGCCGGGATCCGGATCGAGCCGCCGCCGTCGGACCCGAGCGCGAGTGGCGCCAGCCCCGCCGCGACTGCGGCCCCGCCGCCGCCGGTCGAGCCGCCCGGCGTCCGCTCCCGGTTCCAGGGGTTGCGGGTCGGCTCGTCCGCCTCCGGCTCGGTGAAGGGCCAGATCGCCAGCTCCGGCATCGCGGTCTTCCCGATCATGATGCACCCGGCCGCGCGTAGGCGCCGCACGAGCTCGTCGTCCGCCGCGGCGGGCGCGTCGGGCATCGCCGCCGAGCCCTGCCGGGTCGGTTCCCCGGCCACAGCGACGTTGTCTTTGATCGCCACCGGGACGCCGGCCAGGGGCAGATCCCCCAGGTCCGGCCGCGCGGCCAGCGCCGCCGCCTCGGCCAGCGCCCGCTCGGCGCGGACCGCGCGGAAGGCGTGGAGGTCGAGGTCGAGCGCCGCGATCCGCGCCAGGTGGTCTCTCACGACGTCGGCCGGGGCGACCTCGCGGGCGCGGACCAGCGCCGCGATCTCGGTCGCCGTCTTCCCGGCGAGCGGTGTGCTCGAACCCCGGCCGGTCCGCTCGTCCGCTTCTGCCATCGTCGGGTGGCCTCCTCCGCCGTGCCGCTTGCCGCGTCGCCGATTGCCTGTCCGCAGCATAGGCGCGGCGCGGGCGCGGCGCATAGGGAGTTCTCCCTATTTCGCGGCGTCCTCGGTATCGGCGAGGAGGTCTGGTTCCAGGGCGAAGAGGGTGGCGCCGGCGCGGGTGGAGACGCCGATCTTGGCGTAGATGTGCTGGATGTGGTTGTCGCCGGTCTTCTCGGCGATGAAGAGGCGGCCGGCGATCTGCCGCATCGACTGGCCGCGCGCCAGCAGGCGGAGCACCTCGACCTCGCGCGCGCTGAGTCCGGCGACCAGCTCGCGCCGGGCGGGGCGCACGCGATGGCCGGCCGCGGCGAGGACGCCGTCGGCCGCGTCGCCGTCGAGGCGGCCCGCGCGGACCTCGCGGCGCAGCTCTGCCGCGGCGGTCTCGGGAGGGCGCGCCGGCCGGTGGGGGCGCGGCTCGGTCGTAGCATGGTAGATGTCAGCCGCGGCCAGGATACGCGCGGCCGGCGGCAGCGCGGCGGCCGGGACGCCGCGGTGGTAGCCGGAGCCGTCTTGCCGCTCGTGGTGGAGGGCGGCCAGCGCGCCGAGGCGCGCCAGGGCCGGCGGGCGGGCCAGGATGCGCTCGGTGTGATAGGGGTGCAGCCGCACGCGCTCCCACTCGCGCTCCGTCAGCGGCCCCGGCCTGCCCCAGATCCCGGCCGAGACGCCGACCCGCCCCAGGTCGTGCAGCCAGCCGGCGCGGCGGACGGCGGCGACGTCGGCGTCGGGCAGGCCGCAGCGGCGCGCGGCGTCGGCGGCCAGCGCGGCGACGCCGCTCGAATGGCCGAGCAGGTAGGGCGACTTGAGATCCGCGAAGTCGGCCATCGCCTCGCAGGCGGCGTCGAACTGCGCGTCGCCGAGGACGGGGCGCGGGCCGGGCTCCAGCGCCAGCACAGCGTCCCAGGAAGGCTCGTCGTCCAGGTCGGCCAGCAACTGCGGCGCCTGCCGGCAGAAGTGCTCGACCAGGCGCGGCTCGTAGGACGCGCCGGCCCGCTCGCGCGCCACCGCGACCGCCGCCTCGACGCCGCCGAACCGGTGGAAGACGACGGCGTCCTGCGCCAGCGTGACGACGCGCACGGGGAGGGCGATCTGCTCGCCCTTGAGGCCGTTGGGGAGCCCGCGGCCGTCCCAGCGCTCGTACAACTGGCCGAGCGCCGCGACGACGCCGTCGCCGAGTCCCAGTCGCGCGGCGAGGCGCTGGGCGACCTCGCAGTGGCCGGCGAAGGCGTCCTTGAAGAGCCGGGGTGAGGTCAGCAGCCCGCGCGCGACGAGTTGGGCCAGGTGCAGCGGCGGGGCGCCCGCGTTGGCCTGCCGGATGTAGCGGAGGATCAGCCCGACGACCTCGCGCTGGTTCCCGGTGTCGACGGCGGCGACATCGGTGCGCAGCGCGATCTCATCGCCGACGAGCGCGGCCATCAGGTAGGTCTCGGCGTTGCAGCCGATGTAGCGCAGGAGGGCCTGGTAGTAGACGTCGCGGAGCAGGTCGTCGGCGAGCCCGAGGGTAATCCCCAGGCGCACGGCCAGCACGCACGAGGAGAGGGCGTGCTCCAGTGGCTGGCCCATCGCCAGGTCGGTCGCGAGCGAGAGCGCCGCCATCACCTCGGCGAGCCGGACCTCCGTGGTCCCGGCCTGGTTGCGCTGCATGGCCGTATCCATGAAAGGCCGGTCGGCAGGGCATCAGCCGACTCGTCGCTCGTCGCTCATCGCTCGTCGCTGCTCAGTATTCTTCGAGGCTGTCGCTCAGCACGTCGAGGTGTTCGAGCGCCAGGCCGGTGCCGATGGCGACGCAAGAGAGGGGATCGTCGGCCACGTAGCAGGGGACGCCGGTGACCTCGGTCAACAGGTCGTTGAGGTTGCGCAGCATCGCGCCGCCGCCGGTGAGGATCATCCCCTTGTCGATGATGTCGGAGGAGAGTTCGGGCGGCGTCTCCTCCAGCACCGCGCGCACCGCGCCGATGATCGCCTCCAGCGGCTCGGTCATCGCCTCGGTGATCTCGTTGGCGTGGACCTGGACGGTGCGCGGCAGGCCGGCGACCTGGTCGCGCCCGCGGACGTCCATGATGACGTCTTCCTCCAGCGGCATCGCCGACCCGATCGCGATTTTGACCTCCTCGGCGGTGCGGTCGCCGACCGCGAGGCTGTACTTGCGCTTGACGTAGGCGCCGATCGCCTCGTCGAACTTGTTGCCGCCGACCCGCAGCGAGTTGGCGACGACGATGCCGTTGAGCGAGATCACCGCGACCTCGGTCGTGCCGCCGCCGATGTCGATCACCATGTTGCCGCTCGGGTCGGCCACCGGCACCTTCGCGCCGATCGCCGCCGCCAGCGGCTCGCGGATCAGGAAGACCTTGCGCGCGCCGGCGTGCAGCGCCGCGTCGCGCACCGCGCGCGTCTCGACGCCGGTGGTGCCGGCCGGGACGCAGATCATCACCTCGGGCTTGACCAGGGAGAAGCGCCCGCACGCCTTGGCGATGAAGTAGCGCAGCATCTCCTGCGTGACGACGTAGTCGGCGATCACGCCGTCGCGCATCGGCCGCACGACCTCGATCGTCTCCGGCGTGCGGCCGAGCATGTCGCGCGCCTCGACGCCGACGGCCTTGACCTTGCCGTCCTTGGTCGAGATGGCGACCATCGAGGGCTCGTTGATGACGATCCCCCGGCCGCGGACGTAGACGAGGACGTTGGCCGTCCCGAGATCAATGCCGATCTGCCTTGCCACGGTGTCTCCCTAGTCGGGAGTCGGGAGTCGGCAGTGACGGTTTCCCCTGCCCCATCCGGTCAACGATGGCGCGGCCGGTACTCCCGACTGCCGACTCCCGACTCCCGACTCGTCACGGCTCCATCGACTGCCCGGACCGATCCTGGACCCGGCGGCGGCGCTGGGCGACGCGCAGGCGCACGCTGGCGCGGCGCATCGCCGCCTGCGCCGTCGCGAGGTCGATGTCCTCGCGGCGGTTGACCAGTGCGGTCTCCGCGCGGCGGCGCGCCTCCTCCGCGCGCGAGATGTCGATCTCCTCGGCGCGCTCGGCCGAGTCGGCCAGGACCATCACGCGCGTCGGGCCGGCCTCCAGGAAGCCGCCGCCGACGGCGAGGACTTCCTCGGCGTTCCCCTTCTTGATGCGCAACTCGCCCGGGGCGAGCGTCGTCACCAGCGGCGCGTGCCGCGGCAGGATGCCGAGCTGGCCCTCCGACCCCGGCGCGACCACCATGTCCACGTCGTCCTCGGACAGTAACTGCCGCTCGCCCGTCACGACCTCGACGTGCAGCTTCGCCACAGGGCGCCCTCCCTTCGGTCGGGAGGACTCAGGACTCAGGACTCAGTATTGCTCGGCCACGGATACCGGGTCGGCCGATCCGACAGAGTATAGCCTACTTAGTCCTGAGTCCTGAGTCCTGAGTCCTGAGTCCTTACCCCCGCATCTGATTCGCCTTCTCGATCGCCTGGTCGATCGTGCCGACCATGTAGAACGCCTGCTCCGGCAGGTCGTCGTGCTTGCCGTCGAGGATCTCGGCGAAGCCGCGCACCGTCTCCTCGCGCGGGACGTACTGGCCCGGCGTGCCGGTGAACTGCTCGGCCACGAACATCGGCTGCGAGAGGAAGCGCTCGATGCGCCGCGCGCGCCCGACGAGCAGCTTATCCTCGTCGCTCAACTCTTCGATGCCGAGGATGGCGATGATGTCCTGCAAGTCCTTGTAGCGCTGGAGGACGCGCTTGACCTCCTGCGCCACCCGGTAGTGCTCGTCGCCGACGATGCCCGGCGTCAGGATGCGCGAGGTCGAGGCCAGCGGGTCGACCGCCGGGAAGATGCCGCGGTCGGCGATCGCGCGCTCCAGCGAGATCGTCGCGTCGAGGTGCGCGAAGGTCGTCGCCGGGGCCGGGTCGGTGTAGTCGTCGGCGGGGACGTAGACCGCCTGCACCGAGGTGATCGAGCCGCGCGTGGTCGAGGTGATCCGCTCCTGCAACTGGCCCATCTCGGTCGCCAGCGTCGGCTGGTAGCCGACGGCGCTCGGCATGCGCCCGAGGAGCGCCGAGACCTCGGAGCCGGCCTGGACGAAGCGGAAGATGTTGTCGATGAAGAGGAGCACATCGCGCCCCTCGTCGCGGAAGTACTCGGCCATCGTCAGGCCGGTCAGGCCGACGCGCAGGCGGGCGCCGGGCGGCTCGTTCATCTGCCCGTAGACGAGCACCGTCTTGTCGACGACACCCGACTCGTGCATCTCACCCCAGAGTTGCGTCCCCTCGCGCGTCCGCTCGCCGACGCCGGAGAAGACGGAGTAGCCGCCGTGCTCCGCGGCGATGTTGCGGATCATCTCCATGATGATGACGGTCTTGCCGACGCCCGCGCCGCCGAAGACGCCCGTCTTGCCGCCCCTGGTGAACGGCGCGATCAGGTCGATGACCTTCATCCCGGTCTCGAACATCTCGACCTGCGTCGACTGCTCCTCGAAGCTCGGCGCCGGCCGGTGGATCGGGTAGTAGGTCTCGGCCTCGAACGGCCCCTGCTGGTCCACGGGCTGCCCGGTGACGTTGAAGATGCGCCCCAGCGTCGGCGGGCCGACCGGCACCTGGATCGGCGCGCCGGTGTCGACGGCGTCCAGGCCGCGGACCAGGCCGTCGGTCGTGGACATCGCCACGCAGCGGACGACGTCGTTGCCGAGGTGTTGCTGCGCCTCCAGGACCAGCCGCCCGCCGTCCTTCAGCGGCACGGCGATGGCGTTGTAGATCTCGGGCAGGCGGTCGGTCGGGAACTCGACGTCGACCACCGGCCCGGTGATTTGCACGATCTTCCCCGTCGCGCCCTGCGTCGTGGTTGCCATGTATACCCCCTGGTCAAGTACGAATGACGAAGTACGAAGTACGAATACCGGGCTGACTCGCCGCCGGCCCTTCGCCCTCCGTCAAGCGTCCTTCATTCGTACCTCGTACTTCGTACTTCGTACTTACCCGCGAAGCGCGTTCGCGCCCGCGGAGATCTCGCTGACCTCGCGCGTGATCTGCGCCTGGCGCGCCTTGTTCATCGCCAGCGTGTACTCCGAGATCAGCTCGCGCGCGTTGTCGGTCGCGTTGCGCATCGCCACCATCTGCGCGCTGTAGAAGGAGGCGATGTTCTCCAGCACCGCGCGATAGACCTGCTGGTCTACGTAGCGCGGCAGGAGGTTGTTCAGCACCGCCTCCGGGCTCGGCTCGAAGATGAAGTCGCCCGTGACCCGCTCCCCCTCTTCCGGCGGCACCACCGGGAGGAGTTGTTGCAACTCCGGCCGCTGCGAGAGGGTGTTGATGAAGCGGGTGTAGACGAGCTGCACCATGTCCACCCGGCCGGCGACGAAGTCGTCCACCGCCACCTGCGCGATGGCCGCGACCTGGTCGAGCGTCGGGTAGTCGCCCAGGTTGGTGAACTCGGCCACGACGTTGGTGCCGTGGCGCAACATGAAGTCGCGCCCCTTCCGGCCGACAGCGATGACCGAGACCGGCACCCCCGCCTCGTCGAGGATGTAGCGCGAGGCGCGGCGGATGACGTTCGAGTTGAGCGCGCCGCAGAGGCCGCGGTCCGGCGTGATCAGGATCACCGCGGCGCGCTGCACCGGCCGCTGGTCGAGGAGCGGGAAACTCGCCTCCTCGCCCGCGTGCGCGGCGCCGCCGAGGCTGGCGATCACGGACGCGATCTTCTCGGAGTAGGGGCGCGTCGCCACGACGCGCTGCTGGGCGCGGCGCATCTTCGACGCGGCGACCATCTCCATCGCGCGCGTGATCTGCGAGATGTTGCGGATGCTCCGGATGCGCCGCCGGATCTCACGCGAGCTGGCCATCAGTCCCTCCGACGAAGTACGAAGTGAGAAGTACGAAGTACGAATTAAGGCCGGACCGCGTCTTCATTCGTACTTCGTACCTCGTACTTCGTACTTTGCCTCACTTGCCGAAGCCGGCCGTCCGCTTGTAGTCGGTGAGCGCGTTGTTGAGCGCGCCGGTCAGCTCGGGGCTGAGCACCTTCTGCTCGCGGATGCCATTGAGGACGTCCGCGTGCGTGACGTTCATGAAGTCCAGGAAGCCGTCCTGGAACTCGCGCACGCGCTCGACCGGCACGTCGTCGAGGTAGCCGTTGTTGACCGCGTAGATGATCGCCACCTGCTGCTCGACCGGCATCGGCTGGTACTGCGGCTGCTTGAGGATCTCCTGCACGCGCAGGCCGCGGTCGAGTTGGGCGCGCGTCGCCGCGTCGAGGTCGGAGCCGAACTGCGCGAAGGCGGCCAGCTCGCGGAACTGCGACATGTCCAGCTTCATGCGGCCGGAGACCGTCTTCATCGCCTTGATCTGCGCGTCGCCGCCGACCCGGCTGACCGACAGGCCGGTGTTGATCGCCGGGCGGATGCCGGCGTTAAAGAGGTCGGTCTCCAGATAGATCTGCCCATCGGTGATCGAGATCACATTCGTCGGGATGTAGGCCGACACGTCGTTGGCCTGCGTCTCGATGATCGGCAGCGCCGTCAGGCTGCCGCCGCCGCGCGCCGTGCTCAGTCGCGCCGCGCGCTCCAGCAGGCGCGAGTGCAGGTAGAAGACGTCGCCGGGGTACGCCTCGCGGCCCGGCGGGCGCCGCAGCAGCAGCGAGACCTGCCGGTAGGCCCAGGCGTGCTTGGAGAGGTCGTCGTAGACGATCAGCGCGTCGCGCCCGCTCTCCATGAACTCCTCGCCCATCGCGCAGCCGGCGAACGGGGCGATGTACTGCTGGGTGGCGGTGTCGGCGGCGGAGGCGGCGACGATGATGGTATTCTCCATCGCGCCGTGCTCTTCGAGGATGCGCTGCATCTGCCGGATCTGCGACTGCTTCTGCCCGATGGCGACGTAGATGCAGTAGCAGTTCTTGTCCTTCTGGTTGATGATCGCGTCGATCACGACCGCCGTCTTGCCCGTCTGGCGGTCGCCGATGACCAGCTCGCGCTGGCCGCGGCCGATCGGGAACATCGCGTCGATCGACTTGATGCCGGTCTGCAGCGGCGTGTCGACGTTCTGCCGCTCGACCACGCCCGGCGCGATGCGCTCGATGTTGCGGCGCTTGTCGGTGTGGATCGCGCCCTTGCCGTCGATCGGCTCGCCGAGCGCGTTGACGACGCGGCCGAGCATGGCGTCGCCGACCGGGACCGAGGCGATGCGGCCGGTGGTGCGCACCGTCTGCCCTTCCTCGATGCCGGTGTAGTCGCCCATGATGACGACGCCGACGCTGTCCTCTTCGAGGTTGAGCGCGATGCCGACCACGCCGTTCTCGAACTCGACCAGCTCGGAGACCATCACCTGGCTCAGCCCGTAGACGGTGGCGATGCCGTCGCCGACCTCCACGACCGTGCCGACATTGGTGACGGTCAGTTCCTGCCCGAAATGCTCGATCTGGTCGCGGATGATGTCGCGAATTTCCGTCGAACGGACGACCATGGTTCACCCCCTCTCGGCAGGACTCAGGACTCAGGACTCAGGACTCGGTGGGCTCCGCCGGCCGCCCCGACCTCTCTACCGTCTATCGTCTATCTACTATCGTCTCGTCACCGGGCTGTCACGAGCTGGTCGCGCAGGCGGCGCAACTGGCTGGTGACGCTGCCGTCGATCAACTGGTCGCCGACGCGCGCGATGATCCCGCCGATGATGCCGGGATCGACGCTGGTGCGCAACTCGATGTCCTTGCCGACGAACTGGCGGAGCCGTTGCTGCACGATGGCGCGCTCCTGCGCGTCGAGCGGCACCGCGGTGGTCACGTCGGCCACGGCGATGCCGCGTCGCGCCAGCACCATCTCGTGGAAAGCGGCGTAGAGCGCCGGCAACAGGCCGAAGCGCCCGCGCTCGATCAGCAGGCCGGCCAGGTTGGCGACCAGCGATTGCCCGTCGGGCCCGAGGAGCCGGCGCGCGGTGGCCAGTTTCTCGGCGGTCGGCGTCTTCGGGCTGGCGAAAAAGGCCGCGATCGCCGGGTCGCCGAGCGCGTCGGCGAGCCGGCCCAGGTCGCGCTCCCACTGGTCGAGCGCGCCCCGCTCGTCGGCCATCTCGAAGACCGCCTGCGCGTAGCGCCTGGCGGCCACCCCACTCGGCATCGGCTCACTCCGTTCGCAGGCGTTAGGCGTTAGACGGTAGGCGTTAGGAGATACAGTGGGGGGCGAAGGTTGTGCCGCCCCGAGCGCAGCCGGCTCCTGACGCCTAACCCCTAACGCCTACCGCCTCATTTGACGGCCGCCTGCTCGCCGGCCGCCTCGCGCAGCGTCTCGTCGATCAGGTCGTAGTGCTTCTGCGGGTCGAGCTCGCGCCGGACGACCTTGCTGGCGGCGAGGATGACGAGATCCGCCGCCTGCTGGCGCAATTCCGTCTTGACCCGCTCCTCCTCGGCGCGGAGCTGCGCCAGCGACTGCTGGAGTTGCTTCTCGGCCTCCTCGTGCGCCGCCTCGCGAGCCTTGGCGACGTGGGCGTCGGCCACCTCGCGCGCCTGTGCCACGATCGACTGGGCCTCGCGCCGCGCCTCGGCGAGGATCTCCTGGTTGCGCTGCTCGGTCTCGGCCAGTTGCCGCTCGATGCGGTCGGCCTGCTCCATGCTCTGCCGGATCCGCGCGGCGCGCTGGTCGAGCACGTTGAGCACCGGGCGGTAGGCATAGCGCCAGAGGATCAGGATGAGCATGATGAAGGCGATGAGCTGGAAGATCAGCGCATCCCACTTGATTCCCAGGGCAGCCATCGTTCTCTCCTCGTCACAGCCCGGCGCTGCCGGCCGGACCGGTATCGAGCCATCGGCCGTCGGCGGTCGGCCAGCCGCGTCCCTCGTCCCGTAGCCCCCGCCGCCGACGGCCGATCGCGGATGGCTACTTCGCGACGAAGATGAGGATCAGCGCGGTCACGAAGGCGTAGATCGCGACCGCCTCGGAGAGCCCCGCGCCGATGATCATCGTCGTGCGCGCCGCCCCTTCCGTCTCGGGGTTGCGGCCGATCGCGTCGAGGGCGCCGCGGACCGCGATACCGATCCCGATGCCGGGGCCGATCGCGCCCAGCCCGATCGCCAGCCCGGCCGCCATCAGCCTCGCGACGTCGATGTTGTTGGTACCCACGCGTCTGTCCTCCCCCTGCACTCGTGGTGCTCCCCGCGGAGCCACCCCGTTCCGTATATCCCCGCGCCCGCGGGCCACCCGGGGCGTCGGATCACGCGACTGGCGGCACGCACCGTGCGCCTACATGTGCGCGCCGGTCTCCTGGGCGGCGATCGCCGCGATGCCGCCCTGCTCCTCCTCCTCGTGCTCCTCGTGGCCGGCGACGGCCAGGATGATGTAGCTCATCGTGAGCATCGAGAAGATCATCGCCTGGATGAAGCCGAACAGCAGTTCCAGGAAGATGAAGATCACCGGGATCACGGCGTACGTGAGCGCGTAGATGACCGTCATCAGCACTTCGCCGCCGAAGATGTTGCCGAAGAGACGGAAGGAGAGCGAGATGATCCGCGCCAGCTCCTCGATGATGTGGATCGGCGCGAGCGGGATCGGCGTCAAGAGATGCTTGAGATAGCCCCCCAGCCCGTTCGCCGTCAGGCCGGCGACCTGCACCAGGAAGACCGACAGGAGCGCCATCGCCAGCGTCATGTTGAGGTCGGCGTTGGCCGAGCGCAGGAACGGGATGAACTCGCCTTCGTGGTTGGTGTAGCCGACCGTGCCGACGAACGGCAGCAGGCCGGTGTAGTTGGCGACGATGATGAAGACGAAGAGCGTGGCGACGAGCGGGAAGATGGTCCGCCCGACGCGCTTGCCCGCCGCGCCCTCGACCTGGCCGAGGATCCACTCCAGGATCCACTCGACCAGGTTCTGCGCGCCGCCCGGCACCAGCGCCTGCCGGCGCATCGCCAGGCCGAACCAGACGACGAGGCCGATCATGACGAGCAGCATCATGATCGCGGAGTTGGTCAGGTGCAGCGGGCCGATCATCGCGACGACCTCGGCCGGCAGGCTAATGTGGATGTCCACGAACCGTCCCTCCCCGTGCTAGCGCTCGGCTCCGGTCAGTCGCGCGTCAGTCGCGGTCCGCACCCGCCGGTCGTCTCCGCCGTCAGCGCCAGTAGTCGTCGTCCTCGTCATCCTCGTCGTCGTCCTCGTCGCGCGGCGGTGGCGGCGCGGGCCGCCGCGCGCCCCCGCGCGGCCGGGTGTCGACCTTGGCGATCTGGTACAGGCTGTAGCCGATGGCGCCGAAGGCCAGGACCAGCCCGACAAAAAGAAAGAGCGGGGAAGTGCCGAGACGCCGGTCGAGCCAGATGCCCCCGCCGAGGCAGACCAGGAGCGCCCCAACCACCGTACCGCCGAACTCCAGCGCCATGCCCGCGGCACGCCAGCGTTCCCGGTTGAGACGCTCGTCCTCGCCCATCGTCTTCGTCGCCGCCTGCTCGCCGCCGGTGCCCGTGGCCCCGGCAGTTTGAGAAGCATATCACAATCCCTGGGGGCCAACAATAACACGGCGCGGCGCCTCCCGCGACTTCGTGATTTCCTTCACTATACCAGCACCGCGCCCGCGCGACACCCCCTCAGGCGCGCGTCCCGACCGGCTGGCGCTCCCCCTCGCGCTCGGCGTCGCGCTCGCCCAGCGGCAGCGGGCGCTGCTCGCCCTCGCGCGGCGTCGCCAGCGCGGCGCCGACGAAGTCGCGGAAGAGCGGGTGCGGGCGGGTCGGGCGCGACTTGAACTCGGGGTGGAACTGCGTCCCGACGAACCAGGGGTGGTCGCGCAGTTCGATGATCTCGACCAGCCGGCCGTCGGGCGAGACGCCGCTGACGACCATCCCGGCCGCCTCCAGGTCGGCCCGGAAGGCGTTGTTGAACTCGAAGCGGTGGCGATGCCGCTCGTAGATCAGCGGCTCGCCGTAGGCCGCGGCCACCCGCGTGCCCGGCACCAGCCGGCAGGGGTAGAGGCCGAGGCGCATCGTGCCGCCGAGGTCGGCCAGGTCGCGCTGGTCGGGCATCAGGTCGATCACCGGAGCGGGCGTCTCGGGGTCGATCTCGGTGCTGTTGGCCTGCGGCAGCCCGGCGACGTGGCGGGCGAACTCGATCACCGCCATGTGCATCCCGTAGCAGAGGCCGAAGTAGGGGATGCCGTGCTCGCGCGCGTACTCCGCGGCGAGGATCTTCCCCTCGACGCCGCGCGGGCCGAAGCCGGGTGCGACGACGATGCCGTTGGCGTGGCGGAGCGCGCGCGCGACCTCCTCGCGCGTGTAGCCCTCCATCTCCTCCGAGTTGACCCAGAGGATGTCGGCGCTGGCACCGTGGGCCACGGCGGCGTGGTGGATCGCCTCGGCGATGCTCATGTAGGCGTCGCGCAGCTCGACGTACTTGCCGACGAGCGCGATCCGCACCCGCCGGCCGCCGGCCTTGATGGAGTCGACCAGGTGCTCCCAGTCGCGCAGGTCGGGCGCGTGGCTGCCCGGCAGGGTGTCGAGCCCGAGGCGGTCGGCCAGGATGCGCCCGAGCCCGGCGCGCTCCAGCACCAGTGGCACCTCGTAGATCGTCTCCGCCGTCAGGAGCGGGATCACCGCGCCCGGCTCGACGTCGCAGAAGAGGGAGACCTTGTCGCGCACGTCGTCGGGGATCGGCTGGTCGCTCCTGAGGACGATCACGTCGGGCTGGATGCCGATCGAGCGCAATTCCTTGACGCTGTGCTGGGTCGGCTTCGTCTTGAGTTCGCCGGTGCTGATGTGGGGCAGGAGTGTGACGTGGATATAGAGGACGTTGTCGCGCCCGGCGTCGTGGCGCAACTGGCGGATCGCCTCGAGGAACGGCAGGCTCTCGATGTCGCCGACCGTGCCGCCGACCTCGACGATCACGACCTGGGAGTGGTGCTCGCGGCCGACGGCGGCGACGCGCGCCTTGATCTCGTTGGTGATGTGCGGGATGACCTGGATCGTGCCGCCGAGGTAGTCGCCGCGCCGCTCGCGGGCGATCACGCTGGAGTAGACCTGGCCGGTGGTGACGTTGGAGGCGCGGGAGAGGTTCTCGTCGGTGAAGCGCTCGTAGTGCCCGAGGTCGAGGTCGGTCTCCGCGCCGTCGTTGGTGACGAAGACTTCGCCGTGCTGATAGGGCGACATCGTGCCCGGATCGACGTTCAGATACGGGTCGAGTTTCATGATCGAGACGCCGAGGCCGCGGCTCTTGAGCAGCCGGCCGATCGACGCGGTGGTGATCCCCTTCCCGATCGACGAGACGACCCCGCCGGTGACGAAAATGTACTTCGGCCGCTGATTCCCGTGCATCCCGTCCCGTTCCGCTCGTGCCTCGTGCATCGCTCCCCCCACTACGAGTGACGAGTGACGAGTGACGAGTGACGAGTCGGGCCCTGCCGCCGCTGTCGCCACTCCGTCAATCGATCACCCGCCACAACCGCCCGTCCGCGACTCCCACACTCGTCACTCGTCACTCGTCACTCGCTACGGTTCCAGGATCACCACCTTGACGTTGTCCGGCAGGTCGCCCTTGCGCACCGTCAGTTTCTCCTGCGAGGCCAGGTTCTCGATGCCGAGTTCCTTGCAGAAGCGCTCGACGCGGTCGGAGGTAGTGTCGCCGGCCGCGGTCTGGAAGTGCATCGGGATGACGATGCGCGGCTCGATCTGGCCGATCACCTCGTTGGCGCCGACCGAGTCGAGCGCGTTGCCGCCGCCGACCGGGACCATCAGCACGTCGACGTCGTCGAGGAGTTCGGCCTGCTCCTCGGTCAGCGTGTGGCCGAGGTCGCCGAGGTGGCAGATGCGCAGGTCCTCCAGTTCGAGCACGTAGATGGTGTTGAAGCCGTGGCGCTGGCCGCGCTCGTTGTCGTGGAAGGTGCGGATGCCCTTGATGAAGACGTCGCTGACCTCGTACTCGCCCGGGCCGTCGATCAGGAAATAGCCGTCCTGCACCTGGCCGAGGGCGTTGTGGCCGGGGTGCGGGTGGCTGACGGTGACGATGTCGGCCTTCTGCTTCGGCAGCGCGTAGCCGGTGGTCTTGCCCACCGGGTCCATCAGGATCGTCGCCTCGCGGCCGCGCACCCGGAAGCAATCGTGGCCGAACCACTTGATTTCCGCCATCGGTCTCACCCCGCCCGCGCCCGGCCTCGGCCGGGGCCCGCGGGCAAAAAGAAAGGCGGCCCACTCTGGCCGCGCCTAAGTATACCATACGTACGGGTGCCAGGGGTAGCGCCGAGCGAGCGACGAGCGACGAGGGAGTGGAGGGATGGCGGGGGCCGGGCGGCTGAGGCCGCGGCTGGGGGCCGCTGCGAGGCACGAAGCCCGGCCTGCGCGGCCTAACGAGATCCCAGCCCGCCGGGTGCCCTCTGGGCGTGACCTTCGTGCGCCGTCACGCGTCCCCAGCCCCGGCCTCAACCGCCCGGGCCATGGCGGATACGGAGGGGCCGCGGTCAATTGGCCTTTTCACGCCCGCGGCGCCGACGGCTAATCGCCCAACTGCCCCTCGGCCTCCAGTTTGGCGATCTCCTGGATGTACTGCGCCCCGAGGTTGGCGGCGGGCAGGCCGCGGAAGAGGAAGGCCAGGCCGACGACGGCGCTCAACTCCTCCCAGGTCGCGCCGGCCCGGCGCGCGGCGATGCCGTGCAGCCGGCCGGCGTCGGAGAGGGTCATCAGGAGCATCCCGAAGAGCATCAGTTGGGAGGTCTTGGTGTCGAAGCAGGGTGGGTACATCGCGTGCTTGCGGATGGCCTCCTGCATCGCCAGGAGGTCGGGGTCGACGCGGGCGAGCAGGTCGGTCCGCGCCTGGATGCGCGGCGGCACGAAGCCGATCAGCCCGGCGTAGAAGTCGCGGTAGGCGTCGATCTGGGACTGGTCGATCTGGGGCTCCGGCAGCATCGGCGCGTTCCTTTCTTCATTGCGGTCGTGACTCACGCGTCGCCCCAGACCTCGCGGGCGACGCTCGCGACGAGTTCGAGCTTGCGGCGCTGCGCCTCCTCGCCGAGCAAGTTGCCCGGCATCGTGGAGGCGAAGCCGCACTGGGGGCTGAGCGCCAGTTGCTCCAGCGGCAGATACTCGGCCGCCTCGTCGACGCGGCGGCGGATCTCGTCGCCCGTCTCGACGCGCGCCTCTTTGGTCGAGACCAGGCCGAGGACCGCGACTTTGTCCTTCGGGACGAAGCGCAGCGGCGCGAAGGTGCCGGCGCGCGGCGTGTCATACTCCAGCAGCAGGCGGTCGACGTTCAGCTCGTTGAAGAGGCGCTCGGCGATCGGGTCGTAGCCGCCCTCGACGGCCCAGCCGCTGCGGTGGTTGCCGCGGCAGAGGTGCAGGCCGAAGGTCACGCCGGGGAAGCCGGCGATGAGCTGGTTGTCGAAGGCGATCATCTCGCCGAACCACGACTCCGGCTCGATGCCGAGCGCGCGGAGGCGGTCGCGCCCCGCCTCGCTGCAGGCATAGGTGTAGCGCGGGCTGTCGATCTGGATGTACCCGACGCCCATGTCCACCAGCGCGGCGATCTCCCCGCGCATGATCTGGACCAGGTCGGCGACGTACTCCTCGCGCGTCGGGTAGGCTCCCCTGGAGACGTCGGGGAGCCAGAGCGCGCTCGCCTGGGCCATCGCCGGCATGGTCGCCTTGACCGGGCGGTCGGTGTGGGCCAGGAGGAAGCGCATCTCCGGCTGGAGGACGCTCTCGCGGAGGGCGATCTTGCCGGTCACGGCCGGGAGTTGGACGTCGCCGGTCGCGCCGGAGCCGCCGAACATCACCGGCGAGATCGCCTGCGTGTCGAGGCCGTCGAGCGCGGCGATTACCGGATCCCAGAAGATCGCGCGCCGGTACTCGCCGTCGGTGATGACGTCGAGGCCGCAATCCTCCTGCAATTTGATGGCGTCGAGGATCGCGCGATCCTGCACGCGTGCCAGCTCGTCGCGGCCGATCTTCCCGGTCGCCGCGTCCTGCATCGCCTGCTTGACCTCGGGCGGCCGCAGCAGGCTCCCGATGACCTCCGCGCGATAGCTCGGCTTCTCCGCCGTGCCGCTCATGGCGCCCCCCTTTCCCCGGCCGGGCACGCCGCGCCCCCGGCCGCTCTGGGCTCTATCTACCACGCGGCGGCGGGCTGTCAAGGCCGTATAGCCCCGCCGCAACTGCCTGTGCGACAATTCCCGGCGGCGAACCTCGGGGGACGAGCGAGGGGGCGGACCGGGATGCAGTACGACGTCATCGTCGTCGGGGCGGGGCCGGCGGGGAGCACGGCGGCGCGCGAGTGCGCGGCGCGCGGGCTGGCCGTGCTGCTGCTCGACCGCGCCGAGTTCCCGCGCGACAAGCCCTGCGGCGGCGGCGTCACCGTCCGCGCGGCCGGCCTGCTGCCGTTCGACCTCGCGCCGGTGACCGAGCGCGTCGTCCGCGGCGTGCGGGTCAGCCTGCGCCGGTCGCGCAGTTTCACGCGCCGCTGGCCGGGGCCACTGACCTACCTCACCCAGCGCCGCTGCCTGGACGCCTTCCTCGTCGAGCGGGCGGTCGCGGCCGGGGCGACGCTGCGCGAGGGCGCGGTCGTGCGCGAGGTGGAGCGCGGCCCGGGGCGCGTCCTGGTGCGCGCGGGCGGCGAGGCGTATGAAGGGCGGGCGCTGGTCGCGGCCGACGGCGCGAACGGGCGGACGGCGCGGCTGGCCGGGCTCGCCGTGCCGCGCCTGGTCGTGGTCGGGCTGGAGGGCAACGTCACGCCGCCCGGCCCGTTCCCGCGCGAGTGGGACGACGTGCTCGGCCTCGACCTCGGCGGCAACCCGGGCGGCTACGGCTGGATCTTCCCGAAGGGCGACCACCTCAACGTCGGCGTCGGCGCCTGGCCGGCGTTCGGCGCGACGCTGCGCGCGCGGCTGGACCGCCTGGCCCGCTTCTACGGGTTCGACACGGGCGCGATCTGGGGGCTGCGCGGCCACCACCTGCCGATCCGCCAGCCCGGCGCTCCGCTGGCCGACGGCAACGTCGCGCTCGTCGGCGACGCCGCGGGTCTGCTCGACCCCTTCAGCGGCGAGGGGATCTACGCGGCGATCTGGAGCGGCCGGGCGGCGGCGCGGCACCTGACGGCCTATCTCGCCGGCGCCGCGCCAGACCTCGGCGGCTACGCGCGG
>DASSSV010000112.1:0-13820 GCA_035708265.1 Thermomicrobiales bacterium
CAACGCGTCGCATTACCTGCGCTGGGACGGGCATCAGTGGCACCTCGCGACTACCCCCGCCTTTGTCAACGTCTTCGACGTCGTGCCGGACGGGAAGGGCGGCAACTGGTTCGGCGCGCAGGCCATCTTGACCGGCGGTAAGTGGGCGAGTCCCCAGCTCCCCGCCTTCACGGGCGCTTCTGGCCGCGTGACCCGGATACTCGGCACGACGTCCTTCGTGCTGAACGCCGGAGTGCAGACCAATGAGATGGGGACCGTGAAGCCGACGATCTTCCGATTCGACCTGTAGGCGACTGGCCGCCCCTGGCGGCCCGCGGGAGGGCAGGATGCCCGAGCTCATGCTGCTGTCCAACTCCTTCAGCCCCGGGCAGGGGGCGCTGGAGCACGCGCTGGACGCGCTCGCCGACTTCTTCACCGGCGCCCGCCAGGTGCTGTTCGTCCCGTACGCGGCCAGCGATCCCGACCGCTACACCGAGGCGATGCGGGAGGTGCTCGGCCGCCTCGGCGTGCACGTGGCGGGCGCTCACCGGGCCGCTGATCCGCTCGCGGCCCTGGCCCGGGCCGACGCGGTGTTCGTCGGCGGCGGCAACGCCTTCCGCTTGCTGCGGGCGGTCCAGCGCACCGGGCTGCTGGCCGCCGTAGCCCACCGGGCTCGCGACGCAACGCCCTACCTGGGCGTCAGCGCGGGGGCGAACCTGGCCTGCCCCACCATCCGCACCACCAACGACATGCCGATCGTGCAGCCCGCCTCCTTCGCGGCCTTCGGACTCATCCCGTTCCAGATCAACCCGCACTATCTCGACCCCGAGCCGGCCTCGACGCACATGGGCGAGACGCGCGAGCGGCGGCTGGAGGAGTTCCTGGAGGAGAACGACGTGGCGGTGCTCGGTCTGCGCGAGGGCGCCTGGCTGCGACGGAGCGGCGAGCGGTTGCGACTCGACGGGCGGGCCGGGGCGCGGCTCTTCCGGCGGGGCGCCGCGCCGGCGGAGTTCGCGCCGGGGACCGACCTGTCCTGGCTCCTGACGCTGCCGGCCCACTTCGACCGGCCCGCCTGAGCCGCGGGCCCCGCCCGCGCCGTCCCAGGCACGCGGGGCGCCGGTCGCGGCCGGCCGCGAAACGCTCGCCAGTTGCTGCGGTGGCGAGTACCAGGGCGCGGCCCGCGGGCATAGCACCCGAGACCCACCATCTGGCACGGCGATGTCGGGACCAAGGGCCGCAGTCGGGTACCAGGCGCTCGGCGGTCGGCTTGGCGGTGGATCCCTGGCGACCCGCGCGTGGAGCGGGGTGCGGAGCGGGGCGCTATACTGCGCGCGACGGGGAGGTGGTGATGGGCGAGCCGGGGGCGCGGGTCAATCTGCTGATCGGGACGCCGCTGGAGGCGGAGCACGTCGCGCGGATCCGCGCGGTCGACCCGCGCCTCGACGTCGTCTACCGTCCCGACCTCCTCGGCACGCCGCGCTACCCCGCCGACCACCATCCGCCATCCGGCCGCGACGCCGCGCGGGAGGCCGAGTTCCGCGCCCTGCTCGGGGAGGCCGAGATCCTCTTCGACTTCGACCTGGAGACCGCGCCGCTCCTGCCCACCCTCGCGCCGCGTCTGCGCTGGATCCAGACCACGAGCGCGGGCGTCGGCCAGGCCGTCGCGCGCTACGGCCTCGACCGCACCGCCGTGATCGTCACGACCAGCAGCGGCGTCCACGCCGGGCCGCTGGCCGAGTTCGTCGCGCTGGCGATGCTGATGTTCACCAAGCGCGCGTTCTATCTCCTGGAGGCGAAGGAGCGCCGCGAGTTCCGCCGCTTCGCCACGGGCGAGCTGGCCGGGCGCACGCTGGCCCTGATCGGGCCGGGCAACGTCGGGCGGCGGGTCGCGCGCCTCGCCCGCGCCTTCGGCATGACCGTCACCGCGCTGGGGCGCCACCGGCGCGCCCCGGAGGATCTGGGCGTCGACCGCGTCTACGCCCGCGCCGACCTGCCGGCGATGCTGGCGGAGGCCGACTTCGTCGTCCTGGCCGCGCCGCACACGCCGGAGACCGAGGGGCTGATCGGCGCGGCGGAGCTGGCGGCGATGAAGCCGACCGCCGTGCTGATCAACGTCGCGCGCGGCGCGCTGGTCGACGAGGACGCGCTGATCGCGGCGCTGCGCGCGGGCCGGCTGGCTGGCGCGGCGCTCGACGTCTTCCGCCGGGAGCCTCTGCCGCCCGAGAGCCCTTTGTGGACCCTGCCCAACGTGCTGATCAACCCACACTCGGCGTCCACGGCCGACAGCGAGAACGGCAAGATCACCGCCCTCTTCTGCGCGAACCTGCGGGAGTACCTGGCGGGCCACCCGGAGCGGATGCGCAACATCCTCGACAAGTCCCGCCTCTACTGAGCGCTGGCAGCACCGCCCGCCGGCCACGCGGGCCGGCGGGCGTGTGCCCGGTCGCCTTGCGCTGCGACATATCCCCGTTGGTCGAATGGTGCCCGCGATTCGTTCGCCGCCGCCGCGGACGCCTGTGGCCCCCTACTGGGCAGTGTAGCCGCCGTCCACGACGTAGTAGCCGCCGGTCATGAACGACGCCTCGTCGGAGGCGAGGAAGCAGGTGAGCGCCGCCACTTCCTCGGGCGTCCCCATGCGCTTCATCGGGTGGAGCCCCGCGATCGCCTGCATCGTGGCCTCGTCGAGGTTGGCCGACAGGAGCGGCGTGGTGATGAACCCCGGGCCGATGCTGTTGACGCGCACGCCCTGCGTCGCGTACTCGATCGCGGCGGTCTGCGTCAGCCCCAGCACCCCGTGCTTGGCCGCCACGTAGGCCGAGCTGCCGGCGAAGCCCACCCAGCCGAGGATGGAGGCCATGTTGACGATGGCCCCGCCGCCGCGCTGGAGCATGGCCGGGATCTCGTAGCGCATGCAGTAGAAGACACCGCTCAGGTTGACGTCGATGACCCGCCGCCAGCCCTCCGGCGAGTACTGCCCGGTCGGGTGCTGCTCGCCACCGATACCGGCGTTGTTCACCGCCACGTCGAGCCCGCCATGGCGCTGCACCACGGCGGCGACCATCGCCTCCACCGACGCCGGGTCCGCGACGTCCGCGCGGGTCGCCGCGGCGTCGGCGCCGGAGTCGCGGATCGCGGCCGCCACCCGCTCGGCGGCCTCCTGGTTGAGGTCGGCGACGACCACGCGGGCGCCCCGCGCGGCCAGTGCCTTCACGATGGCCTCGCCGATGCCGGAACCGGCCCCGGTCACGAGCGCCACCTTGCCTGCGATCTGCCCAGTACCGGACATTGACGGCTCCCTTTCTGCCGCTTGCCCCGTGGGCGGCGATCCCCGCTCGCCCCCGCCCGCGGACGGCCGCGCTGCGGCGCCCGCGCCGTCCCCACCCGCATCTCCCGTGCCCGCGCGCCCCGCCGCCGCTCGCCGCCGCGGCCTACCCGGCGGGGTAGGCCGGAGTCGTGCCCGGAACTACCCGCCCGGTTGGGGCAATCACTCGCGCACCGATCTATTCTGGTGATAGCGAAGAGCGGCGAGGGCGGCCGGCCGCCGCCCGCCGTCGGATGAGCCCTGGTCGGTGCGCGCGGCGCGCGGGGCGGGGAGGGAGGGAGCGAGCGATGGTGCAGACGGTGACGTTGCCGGCCGGCGGGACGATGGGGGCCGGGGCGGGGCCGGCGCCCGCGGGCGCACTCGGCGTGCTGCGCGACGAGCACGCCGGCACGCGGGCGGTGCTGGCGCAACTGGAGCGGGCGGCCGCGGCGCTGGAGCGGGGGGCGCCCGTCCCGGTCGCGGTCTTCCGCGACATCCAGGAGTTCCTGGCGGTCTTCCTCAATCGCTGCCACGTCGGCAAGGAGGAGGCGGTGCTCTTCCCGCGTCTGGTCGGGCGCGGTCACGACGCGCTGCTCGAACTCCTCGACGCCGAGCACGGCGAGGGCCAGGACCTGGCGGCCGCCTACGCAGCGGCCGTCGAGGCGTACGCGGCCGATGAGCCGGCGACGATGCGGCGGCTGGCAGCGATGGCGCGGGCCTATGCCGCCTTCCTGCGGGAGCACATCGCGCGGGAGGACGCCCTGCTCTTCCCGCTCGTCGCCACGGCGCTCACCGGGGCGGACCCGGCGCTGCTGGCCGCGTTCGCCCGGCTGGAGCGCGACGAGGTCGGCCCGGGGCGGCATGAGCGGATGCACCGCCTGGCCGGCGGGCTGGCCGCGCGGCTCGACCGCTGCCAGGCCGCGCGGTCGTGAGGAGGCGGCCCATGTCCCCGCACGTCCACGTCGTCGCGACGACCACGCCCGACCACCGGCGGCTCCTCTGGCTGGCGGTGCTGGTGGCCATCCTCGTCACCCCGGTCCTGGTCGCCTGGCTGGCCGGCGGCGCGCCGTAGCCGCCCGCCCGGCTCAGCCGGCCGGCGCGGGCTCCGCCCGCGCGCGGAGGGCGGCGAGCGCCGTCGCGACGGTGTCGGCGCGGGGCCGGGTCGTGTCGAGGGGGATCGCGCCGGGCCGCTCGACCGGCGCGCTGTAGGCCGCGCGCAGGGCCGGCCAGTGCGCCAGCCGCGCGTCCGACGCCGTCGTCGCGTCGCCCTCCCGCGCGGTCAGGCGCGCCCGCAGGGCCGCGTCGTCGGCTCCGCAGACAAAGACGACCGGCCGCACGCCGAGCCGCGCGGCCAGCCGTGCCCCGAACGTCGCGTCGAGAACGACCGACTGGCCGCCGCGCGGGGTGCGCGCCGCCGGGCGGCGTATCGCGGCGTAGGTGCGGCGCGTCAGCGCCGGCGCGTAGAGCCCCTCGCCGAAGGGCTCGACCCGCCGCGCCGTCGGGCGCAGCCCCGCCAGTTCCTTGCGCACCACGTCCGACGAGAGGTGGACGAGACCCAGGCGCGCGGCCAGCGCCGCGGCCACGCTCGTCTTGCCGCTGGCCGCCCGGCGTAGGCGCGCGCCAGGGCGACGTAGGCCCGCGCCTCCTCGGCGAGCCCGGTCGCCTCGCCGGGCGCCAGCCCCGGCCCGTCCAGGCGCAGGCTCGTCACCTTGGCGCGCACCAGGGCGCGGTAGCAGCGGGAGAAGTCGAGCAGGGCCGGCAACTCGCGGTCGCCGCTCGCGCGCGTAGGCGTCGACGAACGCCGTGGCGAGGTCGGCGCGGCCGCGGTGGTCGAGGTCCATCGCCAGGAACGCGACGCGGCAGCGTCGCCTCGCCAGCGGGCGGGGCGGTCGTCGCGGCGTCGCTCACGCTCGTCGCTCCCATCGGTCTGCTCTCTCTCCCCCGGCGCGGCCGGGCTCCGGTCGCGATGGGCGCGGCCCCGCGCCGCATCCGTGGTCAGGCGCGCCCGCCCGGGCTCGGCCCCAACGTAGGCGGCGCGGGGCAACGCGCGGGTTGCGACGCGTCAATGCCGCGTAACCCCGGCCGGGGCCACTGCTGTTTACCCGCCGTTGACCCGCCGCAACGCGCGCCTTCACCTGCCGGGCGCATGCTGACAATCGGGCGGCGGGTGGGCGCGCCGCCGGGAACGAAGGAGGCCGACGATGACGGCAGCGACATTGCGGACGATGCTCCTCGCGACCGACGGCTCCCCGGACGCCGCGCTCGCCGCCCGCGTCGCGGCCGACCTCTGCCGCGAGACGGGGGCCACGCTCCACGTCGTCCACGCCTGGCAGGTGCCGACGCTGGCGAGCCAGGCGGAGGCGCGGGCGTACCCCGACGAGCCGGTGACGGGGCACTCCGCCGTCTACGAGGCCTACGCGCAGCGGGCCGAGCGCCTGCTGGCGGAGCAACTGGCCGCGCTCTATGATGCCGGGGTCGGGTCGGTGCGGGAGCACCTGGTCAACGGGCATCCGGTCGCCGCGATCGTCGACCTCGCCGCGGTGGTGCAGGCCGACCTGATCGTGCTCGGCAGCCGCGGGCTCGGCCCGGTCGGGCGGCTGGTCCTTGGCAGCGTCTCCGAGGGGGTGGCGCACCACGCCGCGCGCCCGGTGCTGGTCCTGCGCGGCGGGGCCGCCGCCTGGCCGCCGCGCCGGCTCGTCATCGGCGCCGACGGCTCGGCCGACGCCGACCGGGCGGCGACGCTGGCCGCGCGCATCGGCCGCGCCTGCGGCGCGACGGCGACGCTGGCCCACGCCTTCCCCGAGTTGCCGCTGCTGCCCTTCGAGACGCCGGCCGAGGGCCGGGCGCGCCGCGACGAGGCGATGCGCCGGGCCGAGGTGGCCCTGGAGGGGCGCGCGCAGCGGGTGGAGGCCCTGCTGGGCCGGCGGCCCGAGGTGCGCGTGGTCGTGGCCGACCCGGCGCACCTGCTGTTGTCGGCCGCCGAGCAGGGCGACGGGCCGGCGCTCCTGGCGGTCGGCAGCCGGGGCCTCGGCCCGCTGCAGCGCTTCTGGCTGGGCAGCACCTCGACCAAAGTGCTCCGCGCCGCGCACGGGCCGGTGCTGATCGCGCCGCACCAGCCCCTGCCGGTGGCGGCGCAAGAGCACGATGCCGGGCGGGCCGCGCACCCTGTCGGCGGGTAGTGGGCGCGCCGTTTCGTGAGCGGAGAGCGGCCCTGTGCAAATCGCCGTCGGGATCGCCGGGATCACCGTGGCCGCCGCGAGCCGATGGCTGGCGGGCTACGGGATGTTCGGGGCACACGGCATGATGGGCGGCGGCGGGATGATGGCGGGGTATGGCCGGGCGGGGGCCGGCTGGGATTGGGCGATCGGGATGCTCGTCTTCTGGGCCGCCACGCTCGCCGGCGCGGCGCTGGCGGTCCGCGCGCTGGTCGCGCCGGGGCCCGACGACCCGCTCGCCGTCGCGCGGCGGCGGGACGACCCGCGGCGGTGACCGCGGCGGCCTGGCAGGGAACCTGCGGGCCGGGCGCCGGTCCGGCGCTCACCGAGGGGGGCGGGCCATGACCGGGCCATGCCGGGCGCAACTGGCCGCGGCCGAGAGCTCGGCCGAACTGCTGACCAAGCCGGTGCTGACCGCGGAGGAGGTCGCCGAGCTCCTCGGCTTCGCCCCCGCGGTGCTCTACCGGGCGGTCCACGACGGGGAGCTGGTCGCGATCCACGCCGGGCACGCGGTGACGGGCGTCGCGCGGGAGCACCTGATCGCCTGGCTCGGGCGGCGCGCCGCGGAGTAGCGGCGCGGAAAGGAGCGGCGATGCCGCAGACACCCCACGTCGAGCAGCACTTCACGGCCGGCGAGACCGTGCGCGACGTCGTGATCGGCATGTCGGATGGGCTGACCGTCCCCTTCGCCCTCGCCGCGGGCCTCTCCGGCGCGGTCTCGGCGACGAGCATCATCGTCACGGCGGGGCTGGCCGAGATCGCCGCCGGCTCGATCGCGATGGGGCTCGGCGGCTACCTGGCCGCGCGCAGCGACGCCGAGCACTACGCCAGCGAGCGCCGCCGCGAGGAGCGCGAGGTGGTCGAGAAGCCGGAGGCCGAGCGGGCCGAGGTCGCCGACGCCCTCGGCGCCTACGGCGTCGACGCGACGGCGAGCGCGCCAGTCGTCGCGGCGCTGGCGGCCCACCCCAGGGCGTGGGTCGACTTCATGATGCGCTTCGAGCTGGGCCTGGAGGCGCCGGACCCCCGGCGGGCCTTCGCCAGCGCCCTGACGATCGCGCTGTCCTACATCGCCGGCGGGCTGATCCCGCTGGCGCCGTACCTGGCGCTGGCCGAGGCCCGGACCGCGCTGGCCGTCTCGGTCGCGGTGACGCTGGCGGCGCTGCTGGTCTTCGGCTACGTCAAGGGGCGCTTCACCGGGGCGCGGCCGGTGCGCAGCGCCCTGCAGACGATGGCGATCGGCGGGGTGGCCGCCGGCGCCGCCTTCCTGATCGCCCGCGCGATCGGCTGATTGGGCGGCGCGATCGGTCGATACGAGCGTGGAGGATGCGCCGATGGAGGAACCCGCGGAGACCGTCCGCATCATGGTCGTCTACTACAGCCGGTTCGGGACGATCAAGGACCTGGCCGGGGAGATCGCCGCGGGCGCGCGGTCGCGGCGGTCGAGGTCCAGCTGCTGCCCGTCGACGAGCGGCCGCTGGACGAGCCGCGGCCGGGCGAGAGCGCGGACGACGCGCGCCGCCGGCGCGCGACCCTGCTCAACGACCTGACCGCGGCCCACGCGCTGGTCGTCGGCGCGCCGGCCTACTTCGGCGGCATGGCCTCGCCCATGAAACGCTTCTTCGAGGACTGCGCCACCGCCAGCACCGCGCGGCTCGACCGCAGCCGCCCCTGGCACCACTACCTCTTCCTCAACAAGGTCGGCGCGGCCTTCACCAGCTCGGGCACGCCGCACGGCGGCAACGAGCAGGCGCTCCACTCGATCCTGACCCTGCTGATGCACCTCGGGCTGCTCATCGTCACGCCCGGGCAGCGCGGGCCGATCCTGGAGCAGCCCGCCGCCCCCTACGGCGCGACGGCGGTCACCGGGCCGGAGGGCCACTGGGGGCTGAGCGCGGCGGAGGTCGAGGAGGCGCGCCACCTGGGGCAGCGCGTGGCCGAGGTGACCACCTGGCTGCGGCGCGGCTGGCGCGAGGGCGCGGGGCGGCCGCGGCGGCCGGAGGACGAGGCGGATCGCCCCTTCGAACCCTCGGCCTGAGCGCGGCGGAGCGGCCGGCTTTACCGCCGCGCGCCCGGCCGGAGCAGGGCGCGCGCGTCGCGGCTGAGGTAGACCTGGTAGCCGGCGACGGGGAGGGCCGCGCCGAGGAGCGCGGCCAGCCAGCGCTCGGGCGCGTCGCCGGCCGGGCGGCGCTGTCGGGCGGCCGCCACACGGCGGCGGACGTCCGGGCCGGCCGGGCCATAGTACTGCGGGGTGTCGCCGTAGACGAAGGACGCGGTCAGGTCGAGGCCGCGGTAGACGTCGACTTGCATGGCCGCCGACCTCCCGGCGCGCCGCCGCGGCGGAGGAGGACCGCGGCGGCGCGCCGCGCGGAGCGTCAGGTCGCGCGGCGGCCCGTGGGTGTCCCGGAGTGACGCCAGGGAGGGTAGCCGTTAGCGATCGTTCCCGGCCTGTCATCGGTCGTGCCGCGCCCCGCCCCTCTGGTCCTGGCGGTTGCCGGGTGGGCCCCGGACTCGTCGCTCTGACCGTAGCCTACACCCCCCGGGTCCGGGTCGCCCCGACCGCGCGGGCGGGCTTTGCCCCCACCCCTGCGGGTAGGCCGGGGCGCGGGCGAGCGGTGGCGGTGGGGACGGGGTGGCACGCGGGCGGGGCGGCGCCGCAGCCGGCGCCGCCCCGCGGGGAATCGCGGCGGGCGCGCCCGCGGGCCGGGCGCGTCGCCGGGGGAGGGTCAGCGGCGGGCGGCGTCGGCCGCCTCGTCCCGGGCCGGCGCGCCCTCCTTCGGCCGCACGAAGCGGTAGCCGAGGCCGCGCTCGGTCTCGAGGTAGCGGGGGCCTCCCGGCCGCTCCAGCTTGGCCCGCAGCCGGCTGACGAAGACCTTGAGGTAGTCGGTCGTCGCCACGTAGTCCGCGCCCCAGACGCGGTCCAGCAGCGCCTGGTGGGGCATCAGCCGCCCGGCGTTGCGCGCCAGGTGGTAGAGGAGCTTGTACTCCACCGGCGTCAGCCGCACCGGCGCGCCGCCCACCGTGACCTCGTGGCTCTGGTAGTTGATCGCCAGGTCGCCCGCGACGAAGTCGGGCAGCGCCCGGACCGGCGGCGGCAGCTCGGCGCGGCGCAGCACCGCCTTGATCCGCGCCAGCAGCACCAGGTGGCTGAAGGGCTTGACCAGGTAGTCGTCCGCGCCGAGCTCCAGCCCGCGCACCTGGTCGGTCTCCTCGCCGCGCGCGGTCAGCATCAGGACCGGCACGTCGGAGACGCGCCGGATCTCCTGGAGCGCCTCGAAGCCGCTCTTGCGCGGCATGTTCACGTCGAGGACCACGACGTCCGGGGCGTGCGCGTAGAACGCGCGCAGCCCGGCCTCGCCGTCGGCGGCGACGAAGACCTCGGCGTCCTGCCACTGCAGTTGCAGGCCGACGCTCAGCGCGTCGAGGATGTGGGGGTCGTCGTCCACGAGCAGGATCTTCATGAGGTATTAGCCTCCCCCGCGCCGACCGCGGCGCCGGCCGGCAGGCCGGCTGCGGCGGGCAGCGCGATGGTGAACGTGGCGCCGGCGCCGGGCGCGCTCGCCACCCAGACGCGGCCGCCGTGCAGCGCGACGATCCCGGCGACGATCGGCAGGCCCAGGCCGGTGCCCGGCTGCCGCCGGGAGCACTCGGCCGCCGGGCGGTAGAAGCGCTCGAAGATGCGCGCCTGGTCCTCGGCCGGGATGCCCGGCCCGTCGTCGGCGACCGCGACGCGCGCCTCGCCGGCGCACGGCGCCAGCGCGAGCCGGATCGTGCCGCCCGCGCGCCCGTACTTCTGCGCGTTGCCGAGCAGGTTGAGGATGGCGCGCTCCAGCAGCGGCGCGTCGGCCGCCGCCGGCACCGGCTCGTCCGGCAGGGCGACCTCCAGCCGCTGGCCGCGCGCGGCGGCCAGCGGCTCGACCGCGCGCGCCGCGCGGCCCGCCACGTCGCGCAGATCCTGCACCCGGGGCGAGAAGGGGACGCGGCCAGACTGCAGGCGCGCCAGCTCCAGCAGGTCGTCGACCATGCGGGCCATCTCGGTCGCGGCGAGGTCGATGTTCGTCAGCAGGCGGTGCAGCGGCGCGGGGGTCCCGGCCGGCTCGTTCGCCAGGACCACGCCGATCGACGCCTTGATCGCCGCCAGCGGCGTGCGCAGGTCGTGGGAGACGTTGGCGAAGAACTCTTCTTTCTGCCGCTCGAGGTCGCGCCGCGCCGTCACGTCGCGCACCGTCAGCACCGCGCCGAGGCGCGCGCCGTCCTCGGCCAGCACCGGCACCGCGCTGCCCTGGACCGCGATGACGGTCCCGTCCGGCCGCGCCAGGCACCACTCGGCGTCCAGCACCGTCTCGCCGCGCAGCGCGGCGCGCGCCAGCGGCAGTTCCGCGGGCGGGTGGGGCTCGCCGTCGAGGGTCAGCGGCCGGTGGGCGCCGAGGAAGCGGTCGCCGCGGACGCGCTCGCCGACACCGCCGTAGAGGCGCCGGGCGGCCGCGTTGGCGAAGGTCACCCGCCCCTCGGGGTCGGCGATCACCACGCCGTCGGCGATCTGCCCGAGGATCGCGGCGCGCTCGGCCGCCAGCCGCTCGGCCGCGGCCAGGAGGCGGGCGCGCTCCGCGGCGGCCCGCTGGCGCTCGATCGCGTAGCGCAGCGCGCGGGCGAGGCCGTCGCCGTCCACCCGGCCCTTGACCAGGTAGTCCTGCGCGCCGCGCTGGACCGCATCGAGCGCGACCGCCGCGTCGGCCAGGCCGGAGAGGACCACGATCGGCAGGCCCGGCGCCCGGGCCCGGAGCGCGTCGAAGGTGGCGAGCCCGCGGCTGTCGGGCAGCGAGAGGTCCAGCAGCGCGGCGTCCGGCGCCGTCTCGGCCAGGCGGGCGAGTCCGGCCGCCAGCCGGTCGGCCCAGTCGAGGCGCACCCGGACGCCCGGCACGTCGGCCAGCAGCTCGCGGATCAGGCGGGCGTCGCCCGGGTGGTCTTCGATCAGCAGCACCGCGAGCGGGGCATCGTCGCCCATCTCACTCCTCCGGCAGTGTCACGATCGTCAGCCAGAAGGTCTCGATCGAGCGGACGACGGCGATGAACTGGTCGAGATCGACCGGCTTGGTGATGTAGCAGTTGGCGTGCAGGTCGTAGCTCCTGAGGATGTCCTGCTCGTCGCGCGAGGTCGTCAGCACGACGACCGGGATGCGCCGCAGCCGCTCGTCCGCCTTGACCTCCGCCAGCACCTCGCGGCCGTCCTTGCGCGGCAGGTTGAGGTCGAGCAGGATCACGTCGGGGCGCGGCGCGGCGGCGTAGCGGCCCTCGCGGCGGAGGAAGGCCAGCGCCTCCACGCCGTCGGGGACGACGCTCAGGTTGTTGCGGATCTTCCCCTCGCGCAGCGCCTCGCGCGTCAGGCGCACGTCGCCGGGGCTGTCCTCGACCAGGAGGATCTCGATCGGCCGCGCCGCGGCGCCCTGCATGCCGTCACCCCGCGCTTTCCTGCCGCACCGGCAGCGTGAAGAAGCAGGTCGTGCCCCGCCCCGGCGCCGAGTCCAGCCAGATGCGCCCGCCGTGGCGCGCGACGATCTTCCGGCAGAGCGCCAGGCCGATCCCCGTGCCCGGGTAGTCGGCCTGCGTGTGGAGGCGCTGGAAGAGGCCGAAGACGCGCTCGGCGTACGCGGGCGCGATGCCGATGCCGTGGTCGCGGACCGCGAAGCGCCACTCGGCGCCCGCTCGCTCCGCCGCGAGCGCCACGCGCGGCGGGTCCGCGCCGTGGTACTTGAGCGCATTGTCGATCAGGTTCTGGAAGACCTGGCGCAACTGGATGGGGTCGGCCACGACGACCGGCAGGTCGCCGCGCGCGACCGCGCCGCCGGTCTCGGCCAGACGCGCCCCGAGGTCGCCGAGCACGCCGTCGACCAGCGCCGCGGTGTCGACCGGCGCGAAGGGGCGCCCGCGCGTGCCGACGCGCGAGTAGGCCAGGAGGTCCTGGATCAGTTGCTGCATCCGGGTCGCGCCGTCGACCGCGAAGGCGATGAACTCGTCGGCGTCGGCGTCGAGCCGGCCGCGGTAGCGGCGCTGGAGGAGCTGGGTGTAGCTGGCGACCATGCGCAGCGGCTCCTGCAGGTCGTGCGAGGCGACGTAGGCGAACTGCTCCAGCTCGGCGTTGGAGCGCGCCAGCTCCGCCCGCTGCCGCTCCAGCGCGGCCGCCGCGCGGCGCAGGCGATCCTCGGCCTCCATCCGCGCCGTCACGTCGCGCACGACCTTGGCGTAGCCGCGCAGGGCGCCGCCCTCGTCGCGGAGCGCGGTGACGGTGACGTGCGCCCAGAAGCGCGAGCCGTCGCGGCGGGCGCGCCAGCCCTCCTCCTCGTAGCGGCCCTCGGCCGTCGCCACGGCCAGTTCGTCGTCGGGCCGGCCGCCGGCCGCGTCCTCGGGCGGGTAGAGGCGCGCGAGCGGCGCGCCGAGGATCTCGTCCTCGCGGTAGCCGAAGAGCCGCGCCGCCCCGGTGTTCCAGCTCGCGACGCGCCCCTCGGGGGTCAGGCGGATGAGGGCGTAGTCGCGGACGCCCTCGACCAGCAGGCGGAAGCCCTCCCGGCTCTCGCGGAGCGCCGCCTCGGCCCGCTTGCGGGGCGTGATGTCGCGGACGATCGCCGTGACCAGGGTCTCGCCGCCCGAGACCATCGGGCTGAGGCTGACCTCGACCGGGAACTCCTCGCCGCCCTTGCGCCGGCCGAAGAGCTCCAGGCCGCTGCCCATCGGCCGCGTCTGCGGGTGCGCCCGGTAGCGCGCGCGCTGGGCGACGTGGCTGCCGTGGAAGCGCGCGGGGATCAGCGTCTCGACCGGCCGGCCGAGCAGCTCCGCGCGCGCGTAGCCGAAGAGGACTTCCACCTGCCGGTTGACAATCTGGATGCGGCCGTCGCCGCCGACGATGACGACGGCGTCCGGCGCCGACTCCAGGAGGCCGCGGAACTTCGCCTCGGCCGCCTCGGCCTGCCGCAGCAGCCCGGCCTGCCCGGCCGCGTCCGTCGCGGCCGGCGCCTCCGGCCGGTCCTCCACGGGCGGGCGGCTGGCGGGTGGATCGGTCATGCCTGCGCTCTCACGCTCCCCTATCGGCCGCGCCTCTCGCGGCCTCACGGTTAAGTCTAGCAGGCCGGGTAAACGGGCGCCTTGCGGAAGGTAAACGGCGGGTAAACGGTGCGCGCGGGCATTGCGGCCGCGCGGGGCGCGCGGTAGGATCGGGGGCACCATCGGCGTCGGGACCGCCGCAGCGAGAGGAGCCGGGCCATGATCGAGCGCATCCCGTTCGGCCGCACCGGGCACCAGAGCACCCGGACCATCTTCGGCGCCGCCGCCTTCAG
>DASSSV010000113.1:0-7179 GCA_035708265.1 Thermomicrobiales bacterium
GCGGGAAGAGTTCGGCGAGCTGCTCGACGTCGTCGTGCCGCAGGCCGGGCTGAATCTGGCCGCCTGGCTCCCGGCCGGGACGTGCGGCCGGGCCGTCGCGGGGCGCGTCGCGGAACATGGCCTCGCCCTGCCTACCCTGTCGCAGTTCAGCGTCCGCTCCCTCGCGCGTGACGGGTGGCTGTTCGGGTTCGCCGGTGCGCCCCCGGAAGCCCTGCGCGCCGGCGTCCGCCGGCTGGCCCGCACCGTGCGCGCGGAGCACTGAAAGGCGGCGGCACCGCTTGTGCTAGGATGACCCCGGCCGCCGCCCGGCGGCCCGGCGCGGTGGTCGCCATGCTACCGCCGTCTGCCGTCTGCCGACCGCCGACTGGAACCCGGCCATGGGCAGCACCAGCCGCTACGGCAACGAACGGATGCGCCGCCGCCGCGCGCTCAGGCGGCTGAGCGGGCGCGACGCCAACCACCTGCCGCCGCTCTTCCTGCGCGCGCTCGGCGGGCGCGACCGGCGCGACCGGACCGGGCTCGTCGCGGCCGGGGGCGCGGCGATGCTGCTCGGGTCGCTGCTGACCAGCGGCGCGGCGACGCTCGTGCTGACGGTGGCCCTGGCGCTCGGCGGCGCGGTCGGCGTCTACGCCTACGCCGCCCACGGCCTGCCCGACGTCCACCACTTCGAGGCGCGCCCCTTCGGCACGACGCGCATCTACGACCGCAACGGCAACCTCCTCAGCGAGATCAGCGACCCCGAGTTCGGCTGGCGCACCGACGTGCCGATCGACCAGATCTCGCCCTATCTGCTGGAGGCGACGATCGCCGCGGAGGACCCCTCCTTCCCGACCAACGCCGGGGTCGACCCGCTCGCGATCGCGCGCGCCGCCTCGATCAACTTCAACGGCGCCGGCACGTCGGGCGGCTCAACGATCACGCAGCAACTCGTCCGCTCGCTCTACCCCGAGTCGATCGGCGACGACCCGACGCTGATGCGCAAGGCGCGCGAGGCGATCCAGGCGGTGCGCTTCGCCAAAGCCTACTCCAAGCAGCAGGTGCTCCAGCTCTACCTCAACGAGATCTACTACGGCAACCTCTCCTACGGCATCGAGGCCGCCGCCGAGTCGTACTTCAACAAGCCCGCCAAGGACCTCGATCTCGCCGAGGCGTCGCTGCTCGCGGGACTGCCGCAGGCGCCGAGCGCCTACGACCCGCGCAACCACTTCGAGCTGGCCAAGGCCCGCCAGCGCTACGTGCTCGACCAGATGGTCCGCAACGGCTACATCACCAGCGCCGAGGCCGACAATGCGTTCGCCGAGCCGCTCGTCCCGCTGACCCGGCAGGCGCGCGCCACCGCCGCGCCCCACTTCGTCAACTACGTCCGCAACTACATCGAGGAGAAGTACGGCGCCGACCGGCTCTACCG
The DNA here is from genome assembly GCA_035708265.1 of Thermomicrobiales bacterium. Lineage (GTDB taxonomy): Bacteria > Chloroflexota > Chloroflexia > Thermomicrobiales > CADCWN01 > DASSSV01. Next base: position 1,409 of record DASSSV010000113.1, read on the forward strand.
CGGCAACCTGCGCGTCTACACCACGCTCGACCTCGCGACCGAGCAGACCGCGGAGCAGATCGTCAAGAGCCACGTCCAGCAACTCAATTCCCGCAAGGCCACCGACGGCGCGCTCGTCGCCATCATCCCCTCCACCGGCGAGATCCTGGCGATGGTCGGCAGCGCCGACTTCTACAACGACGCCATCGCCGGCCAGGTCAACATGGCCGCGAGCGAGCGGCAGCCCGGCTCCTCGATCAAGCCGATGGTCTACGCCGCGACCTTCGAGAAGGGCTGGTCGCCGTCGACCGTCATCATGGACGTGCGCACCGCCTTCCCGGCGACTTTCAAGGCCGCCGCCGAGCTGGCGTCCTACCGCGACCGCGGGCTTCTCCTGCCGGAGGACCGCATGAACGACGGTTCGTCCTTCTACGTCCCCCTCGACTTCGACCTCACCTTCCGCGGCGCCGTGACGGTGCGGACGGCGCTGCAGCTCTCGCTGAACATCCCGGCCGTCAAGGCGATCCAGTACGCCGGGATCGACAACGTGCTCGACATGGCCCACCGCCTCGGCATCCGCAGCGGCCTCTGGCGCGGCGCCAACTACTACGGCTACACGCTCGCACTCGGCGGCGGCGAGGTGCAACTCGTCGAGCACACCAACGCCTACGCCACCTTCGCCAACGGCGGGCGCTACGTCCCGCTCACGCCGATCCTCAAGATCGAGGACGGCAGCACCGGCAAGGTGCTGGAGCAGCTCGACCGCCAGGGCGCGCTCGCCCACGGCCAGCAGGTGCTCGACCCCGGCATCGCCTACCAGATTACGTCGGTGCTGACCGACAACCAGGCCCGCGTGCCCGAGTACGGCGAGGTCAACCCGCTGATCGTCCCCGAATTGCACCGCCCCGCCGCCGCCAAGACCGGCACGACCAACGACAACCGCGACACCTGGACGATGGGCTACACGACGGACCTGGCGGTCGGCGTCTGGGTCGGCAACGCCAACAACGCGCCGATGGACGGCGTGCTCGGCTCGCAGGGGCCCGCGCCGATCTGGCACGACTTCATGGTCGCGGTCCACCAGCGGCCGGACCTCGCGCGCAACCTCGTCTCCCCGAGCGGCCAGGCCCTCCCGATCGACTTCGCCCGCCCGGCCGACGTGGTCGACGCCCAGGTCTGCACGGCGACCGGCGGGAAGCCGACGAGCCCCGGCCAGCCGACGCACACCGACGTCTTCCTCAAGACGCAACTGCCCTCGCAACCTTGCAATGTCCTGACGCCCGACCAGAACGACGAGCTGCGACTCGCCATCCTCGACATCGGCCGCGACCGCGCCCAGTTCGCGCCCGGCGCGGTCGACAGCATCCTCGCCTACCGCGACGCCGTCTCCAACTTCAGCCCCGTCCCGACGGAGGCGCCGCGACGGCGGCGCGGGCCGTGACGGCGTGGAGCGTGAGAGCGTGGGAGCGTTGTGGGGCTGCGGGGATTGGGGGGGAATTGTCAGGGACTCGTAAGGGCCAACCCTTACGAGGTCATCGCGGTCATCCAACCCCATACCGCGCTGTGCTCCACGCTCCCACGCTCCTACGCTCTCACGCGCCCGGGCGCCACGTTGGCGGGCCGGCGGCGGGGAGCAGCGGCCAGCGCCGGCCGGTGGCGACGTCGAGGATCGTCAGGGTGCGGTCCTGGACGAGCGCCAGGGTGCGGCCGTCCGGGGACCAGCGCAGGCTGCCGGGGTCGGCGTTGCGGACGTCGGTCAGGGCGAAGCCAAGCGGCGGGCGCCGCCCGCTCGTGTCGAGGAGGACCACGCCGCCCTGCACGCCGGTGAGCGCCTGGCCGTAACTGGCGGCGAGCATGCGGCCGTCCGGCGACCACGCGGTGTAGAGCGGTTCGCTGCGGCCGCCCGCGTGCCACCACCACCGCGCCCGCCCCGCCCCATCGAGCACCACCAGCCAGGGCGCCTCGATCACCCGGATCGTGGCGTAAGTCGCCGGCTGGGCCAGCCAGACGGCCAGGCCATCGCCCCCGGGCGCGGGCACGGCCGCGGCGAAGGACCAGGGCGCATCCCCGGTCGCCGGCGCAGGAGTCCCCGGCCTCGCGAGTTGCCCGACCAGATCATCGGCGCGGGCGAGGGCGCGACGGGCGCCGGCGGCGCCGTCCACGGCGAAGAGCGTGCGCGGCGCGCCGCCGGCCGCGTCGCCGAGGAGGTAGAGGGTGCGGCCGTCGAGCGACCAGCCGGCGAACGTGTCGTCCCCCTCCGCGAGCCGCCGCGGCGCGCCGCCGTCCGCGCCGACCGTCCAGATGGCGCGCGGCGGGGATGGCGTGCCAGACCCCGCGCCGTCCACCGCGAGCGCGAGGACGCCGGTGGACGACCAGGGGTCGCCCCCGGCCGGCGCGCTGGGGAAGGTCCGCGCGCCGAGGTCGAGGGCGCGCACGCCGCCGCCCGTGTCGAGCAGCCAGGTCGTCGCCGGCCCCGCCGCCCCGCCGGGCGCGACCGCGACGTGGCGGCTGTCCGGCGCCCAGTAGGCCCGGAGCGCGGCGTCGCCGGCCAGGGGATAGCGCCGGGCGAGTTGCCCGTCTGCGGCGTAGAGCGCGACGCCCTCACGGCCGTAGGCGAGGAACCAGCGGCCGTCCGGCGACCACGCCGCGCCCTGGTAGTCGCCGTCCGCGACGACCCGCTGTTCACCGCCGTCGGCGTCGAGCGCGACGATGCCCGTGCGGTCCCCGAGGCGGGCCGGGACGAGCAGGCGGCCGCGGTCGCGCAGCGCGGCGATCGGCGTGGGCGTCGGCGGGAGGGTGGTGGGGTAAGGGACCGCGATGGGCGAGGTGAGGAGCCGCGGCGTGGCGGTCGGCAGCGGGGGCGTCGGCGCGGGGCTCGCGGGCGGCGCCGGGTGGAAGAGCCAAGCGGCGAACGCGGCGACGCCCGCGGTGGCGAGGATCAGGCGCCACTGTTCCGCGAGCCAGGCGCGCAGGTCCCGTCCCCGCATGCCGCCACCCCTGCGCCGCGCGTGCATGGTGCGCTGGCGACTGAAGTCGCGCCTATCGGCCTCACGGCCACGAAGCCCGCCTCCGCAGCCGGGGATCCCGGTCAGGCAGGTGCTCTCCGGGCGCGGGCGCGCTACGGTGCCGCCGCGGAAGCGCGTTTCGGTCGCCTGTTGGGCGCCACGCGGCACGCCGCGGCCCTCGCGGCTCCCGCGCGGCTGTCCCCGCACTCTATCCTACGCCGGGTGGAGTTGGGCGGTTGCGTCCACCTAGCGGCAGGCGGCAGCATAAGTTGGGCGTCGGCAGGCGATAACGCCCCGGACCCCGCGCCACGATCAACTATCAACGCTCACCTCTCTTCCGACTCCCGACTTCCGACTCCCGACTGGGGAGAGCGCGAGCCAGGCCGGCAGGAGCAGCGCCCAGCACGCCGCGACGAGCAGCGTCGGGCGCAGGCCGAGCCGCGCGCCGAGCGCGCCGCCGAGGAGCGCACCGAGCGGCAGGGCGCCGACCGTGACGACGCGCGCGCTCGCCGTGACCCGCCCGAGCAGGGCGTCGGGGGTGAGCGACTGGCGCAGGCTGATCGCCGTGACGTTGTAGACCGGGCTGCCGAAGCCGATCAGCGCCTGCGCGAGCGCCAGCACCGCCACGGTCGCGCCGCGCGGCCCGCCCGCCAGCGCCAGCGCGAAGTCGCCCGCCGTGAAGACGAGGCTCCCGACGACGAGCGTCCGGCCGACGTCGAGCCGTCCCGCGATCCGGTCCACGGACAGCGCGCCGAGGAGCGCGGCCGGCCCGCCGACGGTGAGGAGCGCGCCGATGACGGCGGGCGGCAGCGCCAGGTCGCGCGCGAGGTAGAGGATCAGCAGGGCGAAGATCGCGCCGGAGGCGAGGTTGGCGAGCCCGGTCGCCGCGGTGAGCGCGCGCAGGAGCCGGTGCATGGCGATGTAGCGCAGCCCCGCGACGATCTCCCGCCCGAGGCCCAGGCGCTTCTCGCCGGCGGCCGGCGCGGGCTCGGGGCGGCGGATCAGCGCGACGGAGACGGCGGCGACCACGAAGGAACCGGCGTCGAGCGCGATGGCGAGCGGCGCGGTGACGAGCGCCACCAGCGCGCCCGCGGCGGCCGGCCCGACGACCTGCGCGACCGAGCGGCTGACCTCCAGCCGGGCGTTGCCGGCGACCAGCGCGTCGCGCGCGACCAGCGCGGGCAAATACGCCTGGTAGGTGGTATCGAAGACGACCCCGAGCGCGCCGACCAGGAAGGCGACCGCGTAGAGCTGGGGCAGCGCCAGCCGGCCGAGCAGCGCGGCGAGCGGGATCGTCGCCAGGAGCGCGGCCCGACCGGCGTTGGCGGCGAGGAGCAGCGGGCGGCGGCGCCGGCGGTCGCTCCAGGCGCCCGCCACGAGCCCGAGCGCCAGGATCGGCGCGGTGTCCGCCGCGGCGAGGACGCCCATCTCGACCGGCGTGGCGCGGAGCGCGACCGCGGCGACGAGCGGCAGCGCCAGCGCCGTGACCTGCGAGCCGAGGAGCGACACGCTCTCCCCGGCCCACAACTTCAGGAACTCGGGGTTGCGCCGGAGCCCGGCGTCGCGCGAGCCCATCGGCGGCGCGCCCTGTTCTCTCAACCAGCGCGAAATGCGGGACGTGGCCACCAGCGCCAATCCGGGCGGTCCTCTGGCTCGGTGAACGCAGCCCCTACTACCGCCCGAAGCTGCGCTCCGCCGCCGCCTGGATCTGCCGTCACGCCGCGCGCTCCTCTTGCTCTGCAGCGGACAGTGGCCCAGCGAACTGCGCCTCCATCGCCCGCCCCTGCTCGGGCGCACCACAGGCGCAGCACCTCGTCGAGCACCTTGCTTCGGTCGAACTCGTCGTGCGCCGCCACGAAGTCGTCCACGGCTTTGGGCAAGTGCGGATCGACGGTGGCGCTGATCCTGACCCTCCACCGCGTCGTAGCATGTCGCGCCATCATCACGCTCTGCATTGGACGCGCGGACGGACGGAGTGCCCGGCCGCCGGGAGAATTCCCCGACCCCTGGCGCGTAGCCTGACCGTCACGAGTCATCGCGCCGGATGGGGTCGGGTGGCAGGCGCTGTTGCACGAACTCCGCGATCGTCACGGCGGCGTTCCGGGCCTCGCGCGCGACCTCGGGCGATGGCCAGAATGTGTAGTCATAGCGCAGTTCAACGGCATACGGTGTGAGCACCGACGCGAGCGGTTCAAGCGATGAAAACGCGGAATCGCGCGCCTGACAAAGCACGAGTAGCCGCGGAAGGTTGTGCGTAAAGGGAAAATCGTGTTGTAGGCGATGAGGTACGCCTTCAACGCCTTTTCGGCCGCCTGTTGCGCGTGAAAGCAGGCGGCATCGAGCGCGGTCCCCGCTCCTAGGGCCAGTTCGATCGCCGCGAGGTCGCTGATGGCCTTGCGCAACCAGCCATGGACGAGGTCACGCCGCTCGCTCATAGATCACTTTCCCCTCGCGGGTGGCTGTGGTCGTGAACGCCTGGCGCACACCTCGCCAGGCAGCGATCTCCTGCGGCGTGTACACGGAGACGTCGACCTCGACCGGGAGATCCGCCAGCGCGCCGTATAGCGCCCTCGACCGCATGTAGCGCGGCTCCGATGTCTCTTTGACGACCAGGATGTCGAAATCGCTGTCCGGGCGGTGGTCTCCACGGGCGCGGCTGCCGAACACGATGATCTGCTCGGGGTCGGCCGCCGCCACGATGCGTCGCACAATCTCGGCGTACAGCGTGCGCTCGTCGGCCAGCAAGTCGCGGCTACCGATGGCGCTCATGGCCTGCTCCTTCTCTAG
>DASSSV010000114.1:0-4186 GCA_035708265.1 Thermomicrobiales bacterium
CTCCGGGCTCAGCGCGTAGAGCGGCGCCGCAAGCCGGCGCCGCTCTGGACGCCGCCGCACCGCACCCAGCCGTCGCGCCCCCGCACGGCCAGGTGCTCACGCACAGTGGAGAGTCGCGCGAAGCTGGCCGGGCACGCCATCCACCCGATGCCGATCGTCTTCCCGCTGGGGCTCTTGGCGGTGGCCCCGATCTTCGCCACCATCTCCCTGGCCACCGGCAACGCCGAACCCGTTACCTTCGTGTACTGGCCATTGTGGCCGAGGTCATCGGCGGGCTGCTGGTCGAGGCGCGGCCACGCATGCTCAAGGTCGACCTCAGCACCAGCCGGTACGAGGAGTTCTTTGCCTGGCCCGAGGAGCGGTGGGTCAAGCCCGGGGCGGTGACCGGCGCCTGCTGGCACGACTGGCGTGGCTGGCGCGGCGCCGCGGGCCTGACGGTCGAGCGGCGCGAGCGCAGCCGGCGGGGCCTCGTCGAGCGGCTGGCCGCGCGCGAGCCGGCGTGATGGCCGCCGGGGGCGCGGGTGGCGCCCCTGGAGCGCCGGACGTCAGGGCCGGTCCGGCTGCTGACTGACGTGGTGATCCGGGTTCTGGGCGAGCTGCCGCTGGCAGCACTCCGAGCAGAAGTAATGCGTGTGCCCCTGGTACTCGCTGGTCAAGCCCAGCACGGCGGCGCGGCCGGTGGGACTCGCCCGCCGCCGGGTCGCACACGGCCGGCCGCCTTCCTGGGTTCCAGCACGATCGGCGCCAGTCGGGGCCATCCCCGGTTGTCGGCCGCGCCGCCGCGCGGCGTGGGCCGCGGTACCTCGCCCGGGTCAGGTCGGGAGAGGGCCGGCCCCGGCCCGTCAGCGCGCACCGGGCGCCAGCGCTTCGACGGCCAGGTAGATGCCGCGGCGCTCGTCGAACCCGACGACGCCGACGGCGGTGCAGCGGCAGCCCACCCGCCCGGCCAGCGCCGCGGGGGCCGCGCGCAAGAGGACGCGGTTCTGCCCGGCGGTGTCCTCCAGGACGTCGTAGCGGCCCCCCGCGTCGTCGAACGCCCGCACGACACCGGTCACCTCGACGCGCCGCCCCTCGTACCGCTCCGTCTGGCGATGGATGGCCGCCAATGACACCCGCTCCGGGCCCGCGGTCGGGTCGCGCGCGACGAGCAGGCCCGCGAGCAGGCCGGCCAGGGCAATGGCGAGGATGATCCCGGCACGGCGCCGGCGGGCCAAGGCGATCCCTCCCTCCGGATGGTGTCAGTGCATCCCGCCGCCCGCCGGCCCCATTCGGCCGACGAACGCGGCCCGCGGGCCGCGGGCGAGGTCGGTCACGGTGCCGAGTGCCCGCACGATCGGTGCCGGCCGTCGCGCGCACCGCCTCACGGCGCGACCCCGCGCAGCAGCACCTGGACGGCGAGCCCGAGCCCGACGGTGAGGGCGAGTGCCACCGCCCAGACGACGGCCGCCGGGCGCGACGCCGCCGCCACCCCGCGCGCGGGCCGGTAGAGCGGCACGATGAGGCGCAGGTAGACCGCCAGCGAGAGGACGCTGTTGAGGATCGCCGCGACCGCGAGCCAGGCGAAGCCCGCGTCGAGCGCCGCGCCGAAGAGGAGCAGCTTGCCCGCGAAGCCCGCCAGCGGCGGCACGCCGACCAGCGAGAGGAGGAAGACGACCAGCGCCGCCCCGGCCCACGGCGCCGCCCGCCCGGCCCCGCCATAGGCCGCCAGGTCGCGCCCGATGCGGGCGACGACCGCGAACGCGCCGAGGTTCATCGCCGCGTAGGCGGCGGCGAAGACGACCAGCGCCTGGATCGCCAGCGCGCTCCGGCCCAGCGCCACGATCCCCAGCAGGAAGTAGCCGGCCTGCGCGATCGAGGAGTAGGCCAGCAGGCGCACGACGTTGTCCTGCGGCAGCGCCGCCAGGTAGCCGTAGGTCATCGAGCCGGCGGCCAGCAGCGCGACGACGACCCGCCAGCCGGTCAGCGCGTCCGGCAGGTCGCGCGCGACCTGCGCCAGCGCGAAGAGCGCCCCGACCTTCGGGACGACCGAGAGGAAGGCCGCCACCGCCACCGGCGCGCCGTCGTAGGCGTCCGGCGCCCAGAAGTGGAAGGGGGCCAGCGCCGCCTTGTAGCCGAGCCCGACCAGGACCGCCGCCAGCCCGGCGAGCCCGGCGAGCGGGACGCCCGCCAGCCGCCCGAGGTCGGCCAGCAGCGTCGAGCCGGTCGCGCCGAACCAGTAGGTCAGCCCGAAGGTCATCGCCGCGCCGGTGACGGAGCCGAAGACGAAGTACTTCACGGCCGCCTCGGTGGCGCGGTCGTCGCGCGGGTAGGCGACGAGCGCGAACGACCCGAGGCTTGTCAAGAGAACGCCGAGGACGAGGAAGAGCAGGTCGCCCGCGCCCGCCAGGACCAGCGCGCCGAGCGCGGCGAACGCGAGCAGGCTGTAGACCGTCCCCGCGCGGTCGGTCCCCGCCACCTCCGGCAGCGCCAGGAGCGCGGTCAGCGCCGTCGCGGGCGCGAGGATGACGACCGCCCAGGTGCTCAGCGCGTCGACGCGGTAGGTGCCCAGGAAGACCGTCGTCGGCGGGCCGAGGCGCGTCGCGGCCAGCCCCGCGGCGGCGAGGAGCCCGGCCACCACGAGGGCCAGCGCGGCGCGCGGGCGGCGCAGCATCTCGGCCGCCAGCGCCGCGACCGCCGTCAGCAGCACGAGCAGCTGGGGCAGGAGCAGGGCCAGGTCGCGGCCTATCGCCATCCCGTTGGTCTCGTTCATCCGCCCAGCGCCTCCGCCGCCCGGTGGATCACGCCGAGCAGCACGCCGGGGCCGACCCCGACCGCCACGGTCAGGGCGAGCAGCGGCACGATCGCCCAGGCCTCGCGCCGACGCAGGTCGGGCAGCGCCCGCCAGCGCGCGGCCGGCTCGCCCAGGAAGGCGGCCTGGATCGCCCGCAGGTAGAGCCCGGCGGTGACGGCGATGCCGAGCACGACGACCGCCGCCCAGCGCCAGACCGCGAAGGCGCCGAGGAAGATCTGGAACTCGGCCGGGAAGTGGGCCAGGCCCGGCAGGCCGAGCGAGGCGAAGGCGGCCAGGACGAAGCCCCAGCCGATGAGCGGGAACGCCCGCAGCAGCCCGCCGAGCGCGCCCAGCTCGCGCGTGCCCGCCCGGTCCTGCACCGCCCCGACCAGCAGGAAGAGGACGCCGGTGACGAGGCCGTGGCTGACCATCTGCAGCGTCGCCCCGTCGAGCGCCAGCGCCCGCGCGCCCCGATCGGTCGCCGCCGCGGCGGCGGCGACGGCCAGGACGACGTAGCCCATGTGGTTGACGCTGGTGTAGGCGACCAGCCGCTTCAGGTCGGTCTGCGCCAGCGCGACGAACGCGCCGTAGAGGGCCGAGAAGACCGCGGCGGCGGCGACCCAAGGCGCGGCGGCGCGGAAGGCGCCCGGCGTGAGCTCGAGGGCGAGGCGGACGAAGCCGTAGGTGCCGAGCTTCAGGAGGACGCCGGCCAGCACGACGCTCCCCGCCGTCGGCGCCTCGACGTGCGCGGCCGGGAGCCAGGTGTGCAGCGGGAAGAGCGGCGTCTTGACCGCGAAGGCCAGGAGAAGCGCGACGAAGGTCAGCAGCTCGGCGCCGCCGGCCAGCGGGGGCGCGGCGATCAGGGCGCGCAGGTCGAAGGTGCGCGGGCGGCTCCCCAGGTAGAGCGCGAGGATCGCCAGCAGCAGCGGCAGGCTGCCGAGGAGGGTGTAGAGGAAGAAGGTCAGCGCCGCCCGCCGCCGCCCCGCGTAGCCCCAGCCGGCGATGATGAAGTACATCGCCACGAGGGTGACCTCCCAGAAGACGTAGAAGAGGACCAGGTCGAGCGCGAGGAAGACGCCGAGGCAGCAGGTCTCCAGCAGCAGGAAGAGGGCGACGTAGGCGCGCGGGCGGTCGGCGACGTCGGCCGAGAAGGCGAGCGCGGCGAGGAAGAGGACCGCCGTCAGCACGACCAGCGGCAGGCTGAGGCCGTCGACGCCGACCCGGTAGGCCGCGCCGAGCGAGGGGATCCAGCGCACCTCCTCGACCTGGCTGAACCCCGCGCCCGCGCCGCGCGCCCAGATCCCAATCGCGCCGAGCAGGCTCAACCCCGCCGCCGCCAGGCCGGCGCCGTGCGCGCCCCGCGCCGACGCCCCCCGCCAGGCGACGACGACCACGGCGCCGAGCACGGGCACGAAG
>DASSSV010000115.1:0-6543 GCA_035708265.1 Thermomicrobiales bacterium
CAGGGTGGCGCGGCCGCCGCGAGAGGGGAACTGCCAGGTCACATCCCCGCCTGTGCTATACTTTGGTCCGATTGGGCAGTTCGGACGCCACAACGGGCGCGGGTGCCCGCGGATATTCAACCACAAAGGGACTCAGGGACGGACTGATGAGCGATACCACCGCACTCCTCGGCGAACTGCGCGACCGCGTCGACCGGATCGGGGTGCGTCTTTGACTTGCCCGGCAAAGAGGCGCAGATAGCCGAACTCGACGCGGCCAGCGCGGCGCCAGGCTTCTGGGACGACCCGCGCGCCGCGCAGGCGGTGATGCGCCGCCTGACGAACCTGCGCGATCAGGTCGCCGAGTGGCAGGAATTCGGCCGGGCCATTGGCGACGCAGAGGAATTGCTCGCCCTGGCCGAGGAGGAAGGGGACGAGGCCGTCGCGGGCGAGGTCGCGGCTGAGACCGAGGGGCTCGCCACGCGGGTCGGCGCGTTGGAGACGCGCTTGATGCTCTCCGGCCCCTACGACGACAACGACGTGCTCGTCACGATCAGCGCGGGCGCGGGCGGCGTCGACGCCCAGGACTGGGCAGAGATGCTGATGCGGATGTATCTGCGCTGGGCCGAGCGCCGCGGCTTCAAGGCCGAGGTGCTGGACCTCTCCGAGGGCGAGGAAGCGGGCATCAAGAGCGCGACGGTCGAGATCAAGGGGGCCTACGCCTACGGCTTCATGCGCGCCGAGAAGGGCGTCCACCGCCTCGTCCGCCTCTCGCCGTTCGACCAGGCCCACCGCCGCCACACCGCCTTCGCCCAGGTCGAGGTGCTGCCCGAGGTCGAGGAAGACCTCGACGTCGAGATCGACGACGACGACCTCCGGGTCGACACCTACCGTTCCTCCGGCGCGGGCGGGCAGCACGTCAACAAGACCTCGTCGGCGGTGCGGATCACCCACCTGCCGACCGGCATCGTCGTGACCTGCCAGAACGAGCGCTCGCAGTTGCAGAACCGCGAGACGGCGATGAAGATCCTGCGCGCGCGCCTGCTGGAGCGCAAGGTGCAGGAGCGCGAGGCCGAGCAGGCGCGCCTGAAGGGCGAGCGGGTCGCGGCCGAGTTCGGCAGCCAGATCCGCTCCTACGTCCTGCACCCTTACACGCTGGTGAAGGATCTGCGCACCGACGTCAGCACCGGCAATATCCAGGCGGTGCTCGACGGCGACCTCGACCCTTTCATCGAGGCGTATCTGCAAGCCCAGATCGGCGCGACGGCGGGGTCGCCGGAGGCGGGCGAGGACGTCGCCTGAGCGGGAGGCGGGAGCGTCAGATGAGGCACGGGGGGAGGGGACGCGCTGCGCTGCGCCCGCTGCTGGCCCTGACCCTCTGCCTCGGCGCCCTGCTGCTGGCGCGCCCGCCGGCGGCCTTCGCCGGCGCGGCGCCCGCCCGTGCCCCGCAGGCCGCGCCCGGCGCCGCGGACGCCATCGCCGTCACCGCCAGCGCGGCGAAGCCGGAGTTCCCGAAGAGCATCACCTTCACGCTGACCGCGCGGGGTACGGCGGCCGACATCGTCAAGGTGCAACTCTTCTACCGGCCGGTCGCCGCCGCCATCACCGAGCTCGCCGCGCCGGACTTCACGCCCGGGCGCGAGGTCACCGCGACCGCGGCGATCGACATGACCGAACACTACCTGCCTCCCGGCATCGACGTCCAGTACTACTGGTCGCTGACCGACGCCGCGGGCAACCACCTCGACACCGCGCCGCAGCAGTTCCTCTATCAGGACCAGCGCTTCCCCTGGCGCACCAAGCAGGGCGGCCAGGTGACGGTCTACTACTACTCCGGCAACGACGACTTCGGCCAGGACATCCTCGACACGGCGCTGCGCGCGGCCGACCGCCTCGGCCACTCCTTCGGCGTGGCTGGCAACCGCCCGATCCACATCGTCGTCTACGGCAACAACCGCGACTTCGCGTCCTCGCTGCCGCCGAACAGCGCCGAGTGGATCGGCGGGCAGGCACACCCCGACCTGGGGCTCATCGTCACCGGCATCCAGCCGGGGAGCGGCGCGGCGGCGGAGATCCGCCGCGTGATCCCCCACGAGATGAGCCACCAGTTGCTCTACCAGGCGACGGATAACCCCTACGGCGGGCCGCCGCACTGGCTGGACGAGGGGCTGGCGGTCTACAACCAGGAGACGCCGGACAGCGAGTTCAGCACGATGCTCCAGCAGGCCATCCGCAACGGCACGCTGATCCCCGTCCGCGCGCTCAACTCGAACTTCCCGCTCGACCCCGACCAGGCACTCCTCTCCTACGCCGAGAGCCTGAGCGTCGTGCAGTTCATCGTCAAGACCTACGGCGACGCGAAGCTCGGCCAGCTCCTGACCTCGTTCAAGGACGAGCTCTCCTACGACGAGGCGCTCCAGGCCGCGCTCGGTGTCGACACCGACGGCCTCGACCGCGCCTGGAAGGCGAGTCTCGGCTATAAGGGCGACCGCGCGGGCGCCACGCTCGACGGCCCGCGCGCGCCGGGCGACGGCATCGGCCGCGCGGCGAACAACGGCCCGGCCACGCTCGCCACCATCGCCATCCCGATCGCCGCCCTCGCCCTCATCGCGGCCGGCGGCCTGGCGCTGCGGCGCCGGGGCGGCGTAGGCCGTGGGGCGTAGGCCGTAGGGCGTAAGCCGTGCCCGGCTGTCCCCCCGACTCTGTCGCGGCAATCACGCCCCACGCCCTACGGCCCACGACCTACTGTGCTATGCTCTCTCGGGGTGTCGCGCGCCCCAGACCCGGCGCACAGGAGCGGTGCGGTGTCGTTTGCGAACACGCGGTACGAGCATATCGTCGTGGACGAGCGTGGCGTCGCCGCCATCGCCGGGACGACGATGAAAGTCGTCGAGCTCGTCGCCGCGCAGGCGGCCTATGGCTGGAGCCCCGAGGAACTGCATTTCCAGTTCCCGTATCTCACCCTCGGCCAGATCCACTCCGCGCTGGCGTACTACTGGGACCACCGGGACGCGCTGGACAGCGACCTGGCGCGGCGGCTGGCCGAAGTCGAACGCCGGCGGCGCGACCTCCCTACCGCTCCTTTACGCGACCGCTTACGCACGCCGGGCCGCGGCTGAGTGGGCATCGCGCTCTACATGGATCAGCACGTGCCGCGGGCGATCACGACCGGGTTGCGGTTGCGGGAGGTCGACGTATTGACGGCCTTCGAGGATGGCGCGGACACGCTCACGGACCCGGCGCTGCTGGATCGCGCCTCGCTCCTCGGACGGGCGCTCTTCGCGCACAACGACGATCTGCTCGCCGAGGCCGCGCGCCGCCAGGCGGCGGGTCATTCTTTCGGCGGCCTGATCTACGCGCACCCGCTGCGCGTCTCCATCGGCGCCTGTGTCGCCGATCTTGCGCTCATCGCCGCGGCCGGTGAACCGGCGACATCCGGGAGCAGATCATCTTCCTCCCGCTCTGAATATGTGGGCCGTGGGGCGTGGGCCGTGGGGCGTACATCGCTCCGGCTCGGGCCTCGGCTCTGCCGCAGCAATCACGCCCCACGCCCCACGGCCTACACTCCACGGCCCACGAACTCGCGGGCGCGCGCCAGGTAGTCCTCGCGCGGCGGGGCGAAGGCGTCGAGGACCAGGCAGCCCTCCGGGCCGCCGACGCCGCGGTGCGCGACGCCGCCGGGGATGGTGTAGGCGTCGCCGGGGTGCAGGTGGCGCTCCTCGCCGCCGATCGTCATGACGATCGAGCCATCCAGGACGTAGCCGACCTGCTCGTGCGGGTGGTCGTGCAGCGGCACCTCGCCGCCGGCGTCCAGATGCACGAAGGAGAACATGATCCGCCCACCGGTGACGAAGCGCGCGGCCACGCCCTCCGCCAGCGGCACGGCCGGCACCTGGTCGAGCTGGTAGAAGGCGGGCTCGAACTGCGGCGCCACGTCGCTGGTGACCTTGCCGTGGGGCAGCCCGCCGGGCTGGGACTCACCGGAAGCCATCGCTCGCATCCTTTCACGAACCGATCTCGCGCGCACGACTCTACCACGGCGCGGCCCGCCGCGCCTACGCGAACGGCCAGAGGGAGAGTTCCTGCACCCAGGCGTGCGGCGGCTGCCGCAACTGGTGGAGGATCGAGGCGGCGACGTCCTCCGGGAGCAGGTAGTGGCCAGGCCCGGCGCGCTTCTCCGCAGCGTTCCGCCCACCGAAGTCGGTCAGGATGCTGCCGGGGACGATCGTGCCGCAGCGGATGTTCTGCGCCTTCACCTCCGCCCCGAGCGCCTGCATGAAGCCGATCAGGCCGAACTTCGCCGCCGAGTAGGCGGCCAACCCCGGGTAGCCCTGCTTGCCCGCGCCCGACGCCACCGCGATGATCTGCCCGCCGCCGCGCGCCCGCATCTCGGGCAGCACCGCGCGCGCCGCCAGGAAGACGCCGGTCAGGTTCGTGCCGAGGACGAGGTCCCAGTCGCGCAGCGGGTAGCCCTCGACTGCGCCCGGCCGGTTCATCCCCGCGTTGGCGATCAGGATGTCGACCCCGCCCAATTCGCGCGCGGCGCGCGCCACCGCGCCGCCGACCGCGGCCTCGTCGGTCACGTCGGCCGGCAGCGGCAGCGCCCGGCCGCCGGCGCGCGCGATCTCGTCCGCGACCGCGCGCAGCCCTTCCTCGCCCCGCGCGACCAGCCCGACCGCCGCGCCCTCCGCGGCCAGCGCCAGCGCCGTCGCCCGCCCCACGCCCGCGCTCGCCCCGGTCACCAGCGCCACCCGGCCCGCGAACGTTTCTCCAACCATCATCGCCCTCCGGGCGGAATTGAGAAGTTCGAAGTGAGAAGTGCGAAACGCGAGGTGGAGCCGACCCTCGTCTTGCCCGCGCGCCTCGCGATTCGCCCTTCGCCTTTCACACTTCATACTTCGTCCGGCTGCCAGCCGAAGCGGCGCAGGTCCACGCGCCCCGCGGCGTCGAACTCGACCCCCTCGGCTTCGAGCAGGCCGCGCATGACGTCGGGGTGGCCCCAGTTCCAACCACCGGAGAGCTCGCCGTGGCGGTTGATGACGCGGTGGCAGGGCAACTGCAACTCGGGCGGGCAGGCGTGCAGCGCCCAGCCGACCATCCGCGCCGCGCGCGGGGTGCCGATCGCGTCCGCGATCCGCCCGTAGGTCGTCACGCGCCCGCGCGGGATGCGGGCCACGATCGCGAAGACCCGCTCGTAGAACGCGGACCTGGCGCCCGCGTCACCACCCTTCGGCGCTCGCCGCGGTTCGGTGTCGGTCATGCCGTCGCCTCGCGCTCGCTCAACCGCCCCCGGTCATCGGCGGCGCCGCCAGAGCCGCCATACGAATCGCCACGGCTGCTCCTGGCCACTCCCCCTCGCCCAGGATTGGGGGAGGGGGCCGGGGGGTGAGGGCCCACCCCTCACCGCACCTCGGTCTCCCCCGCCCAGTACTCGGTCGCGTCGCCGTTCGGCCAGCGCACCGGGACGCGCTCGATGCCGCTCGCGGTGTGGCGGTACATGCCGATGAGGAGGCGGTAGCGGCCGGGCGGCGCGTCCGGTTTCAGCGGCACCGGCCAGGCGAGGTCCACCCGCTCGCCCGGCTGCCAGGCCGCCGTACCGTGCGACGGCCAGCCGGCCGGCGCGTCCGACTGCCCCCAGACCTTGCCGTCCGGCCCGATCAGTTGCGCGAAGATCGTGTAGTCCTCCGGCGCCTGCCGCCGCGCCTCCCAGGAGAGCGTCAGGTTCGCGGTCTCGCCCGGATGGAGGTTGTCGCCGGCGAGCGCGGCGCTGGCGAAGGCGATCGGCGGGCCGTCGGCCGCGCCCGCTGGCGGCGTGTCCGCGACATTCACGGCGAGCGTCCGGTGGATGTCGAGCGCGCTGGCGACGTCGAGTTGCACGGTGTAGTGACCGGGCGCGGCCGGCTGGTCGGGCTGGAGCTGGAGGACCGTCGTGCCGGGCGGCACGACCGACGGCATCATGACGTCGAGGGTGTCGTGCCGCGCCACGCGCCCCCGGTCGTCGCGCCAGGTCACGGTCAGCCGCAGCGGCTTGAAGGGGTCTGGGCTGATGAAGGCGTCGCGCTGGCTCGGGTTCTGGACGACGAAGACCGGCTGCCAGTAGACGTTGTGGACGGCGAGCGACGGCGCGTAGAGATCAACGCTCACGGCCGGACGCGGCGCGCTCGCCGGCCGCACCCGGTAGATCGCCGCCTCGCCGAAGTCGCCGACCTTCTCGACCTGCCCGGTGCCCTCCAACTGCGCGATGACGACCGGCCAGTCCTCGTGCTTGTAGCCGTACTGGTGGACGACGAGGTAGCGCACGCCGAGGTCTTGCAGCAGGCCGACGTTGGCCCGGTCGACGTAGCTGACCCCCTGCGCCACCGAGCCGTCCGGGCGCTTGAGGTCGCCGGTGAACGCCTCGATCAGTTCGCCCTGCGAGCGCGGCACGAAGCCGGAGTAGCCGTTAACCAGCGGCTTCCAGTAGGTCGTCGACCAGTACATCGCCAGCGCCTCGACCCGGTCGTTGGTGGAGGCGGGGAACTCCATCACCGGGCCCTGGTCGCGCTGCGCGGCGAGCCAGCGATA
>DASSSV010000116.1:0-17963 GCA_035708265.1 Thermomicrobiales bacterium
GGAATAAGATCTGGTCGGATATCCTTACTCTTATCGGGCGAGGCGCCCCGCCGTCACTTGTGAGTGATCCAGCCTAACGCCCAACGCCGAACGCCTAACGCCTGGAGGGGAAGATGGAGCCGTTCGTCGAGTCCGCCGTCGCCACGCTGGAGCAGTTGCGCGCCGACCTGAAAGCGGGGTTGGAGGGGCAGAGCGCGGGCGCGCTGAACTGGCAGCCGCTGCCCGGCGCCAACTCGATTGCCGGGATGGTGGCGCACCTGCTGGAGTCGGGCAACTACCTGGTGCAATACGGCCTCGGCAAGACGATCCCGCGCGAACGCGAGGCGCAGTTCGCCGTCACGGTGCCCGACGCCGCCGCGCTCCTGGCCCGCATCGACGCGGGGTTCGAGCCGATCCTGCAGAACGCGCATTGCTACACAGAGATCGACCTGCAGCGGGTGCATGAGTTCCGGGGCGAGCGCCACCCCGGCGCCTGGTTCCTCCTGCGCGCCTGCATCCATATGACGGAGCACTGGGGGCAGATCCAGCTCACCCGCGACCTCTTGGCAACCCGCCAGGGCTGAGGCGCGGGCGCTCAGCCCCGCCCGGCGAGATCCGCCTGCACCGCCGCCCAGGCGGCGGCGAGCGTCGCCGCGTCCAGCGGGCCCTCGCGCAGCACGCGCGGGCCGGCCGCGGTCAGTTCGATCACCGTCGAGGCCAGCCCGCCCGGCGCGCGCCCGCCGTCGAGAACGAGCGCGAGCCGGCCGTCGAGTGCCGCCGCCACCGCGGCGGGGTCGTCCAGGCTCGGTTCGCCGGAGCGGTTGGCGCTGGTCACGGCGAGCGCGCCGCCGCAGGCGGCGATCAGCGTCAGGGCGACCGGGTGGTCGGGCATGCGCAGCCCGACGGTGTCGCGTCCGGCGGTGACGAGGTCGGGCACGCGCGGGCTGCGCGGCAGCGCGATGGTCAGCGGGCCGGGCCAGAAGCGCGCGGCGAACGCCGCCGCCCCGGCCGGCGGGTCGGCGGTGAGGTCGGCCAGCAACTCGGCGCGGGAGACGAGGACCGGGATCGGCCGATCCTCCGGCCGCCCCTTGGCCGTGTAGAGCCGGCGCACCCCCTCCGGTCGGTCGAGCCGCGCCGCGACGCCGTAGACCGTGTCGGTCGGCAGCGCGACGAGTTCACCGCGCGCCAGCGCCTCCAGCGCGCGGTCGAGGGCCTGCGGTGCGTCGGCTGGGAGCAATGGGGTCGTCGTCATCGCCTCCTATACGTAGCTATCGGTGGGACCAGCGGGGCTGATGGCCTGCGGCCACGAAGTCCGCCTGCGCGGGTTGCGACGCGGGGTTTGCGTCGCAACCCGCGCAGGCGGGTTTCGTGGCGAGCCGCGGCGAGCCCTTAGCGGCGATTTCAATCGCGGGCGCGCGGCTTCGCCAACGCGCTCCAATCGCCCGTGGGCGGCCCCGCCGGCTCCCTACAATCCCGCCCGGATCTTCTCCGCCAGCGCCGTCGAGATGCCCTCGACGGCGGTCAGTTCCTCGACGCTCGCCTCGCGGATGCGCTTGGGCGAGCCGAAGTGTTTCAATAGCGCCTTCTTGCGCTTCGGGCCGATGCCCGGCAGGTCGTCCAGCGACGAGCGCAGCGCGCTCTTGCCCCGCTTCTGCCGGTGGAAGGTGATCGCGAAGCGGTGCGTCTCGTCGCGGACGCGCTGCACCAGGAAGAGCGCCTGCGAGTCGCGCGGCAGGATCACCGGCACCGGGTTCTCCGGCAGGAAGATCTCCTCGTTCTCCTTCGCCAGCCCGACCGTCGGGATGTCCACCGCCAGCTCGCGCAGGACCTCCAGCGACGCGCTGAGCTGCCCCTTGCCGCCGTCGATGATGATCAGGTCGGGCAGGCGTGCCCAGGAGTCGCCCTCCCCCGTGCTCTCCCTGGCGCGCTTGAAGCGGCGGCGCAGCGTCTCCTGCAGGCTGGCGAAGTCGTTCGGGCCCTCGACGGTGCGGATGGCGAACTTGCGGTACTCCGACTTCTTCGGCCGCCCGTCCTCGAAGACGACCATCGCGGCGACGGTGTTGGTGCCCTGGATGTTCGAGATGTCGTAGCACTCGATCCGCAGCGGCAGGCCGGGCAGATCGAGCGCGGCGGCCAGCTCGGAGAGCGCCATCGTCGTCTTCTGCTCGTTGTTGAGCCATTTGAGCCGCTCTTGCTCCAGGTTCTCCGCCGCGCTCTTCGCCACCATCGCCACGAGCTGCTTCTTGTCGCCCCGCTGCGGCACGATCAGCTTCACCGGCCCACCGCGCTGGGCGCGCAGCACCTCGGCCACCGTCGCGGCGTCGGGCAGCGGGTATTGCAGCAGCAGTTGCGGCGGGATCAGCGGCGCGTCGGTGTAGTGCTGGGTGACGAAGCGCTGGAGGATCTCGGCGGGCGGATCCTCGATGTGCGCGGCCATCAGGTAGTGCTGCGCGCCGAGCAGTTTGCCGTTGCGCAACTCCGACACCTGCACGCAGGCGTCGCCGCCCGCGCCCTGCGCCACCGCCAGGATGTCGGCGTCGGCGCCGCCGGGCGAGACGATCTTCTGGCGCTGGCGGACGTGTTCGAGGTCGAGGATCTCGTCGCGCAGGCGCGCGGCCTCCTCGAAGTTGTACGCCTCGGCGGCCGCTTCCATCCGCGCGCGCCGCTCGGCCAGCAGTTCCTCGTCGCGCCCCTGGAGGAAGCGCGCCGCGCCGTCGAGCGCCGCCGCGTACTCCTCGCGGGTCGTCGCGCCGATGCAGGGCCCGAGGCACTGGCGCATGTGGTAGTACTGGCAGGGGCGGAGCCAGTCGCCGGTGATCTTCTTGTTCTTGCACGGCGCGTTCGGCTTGCGGTAGGGGAAGGTGCGGTGGAGCACCCGCAGCGTCGTGTAGGCGGCGCTGGCGTCGGCGAAGGGGCCGAAGTAGCGCGCGCCGTCCTTGAGGACGCGGCGCGTGCTGACGATCGTCGGCCACTCCTCGGCGGTGATCTTCAGGTAGGGGTAGGTCTTGTCGTCCTTCAGCAGGATGTTGTACTTCGGCTGGTGGCGCTTGATCAGCTCGTTCTCGAGGATCAGCGCCTCGGCCTCGGTGTCGGTGCGGACGACCTCGAAGTCGGCGATGTGCGAGACGAGTTCGCGCGTCTTGCCGGTCAGGCTGCGCGGCGAGCCGAAGTAGGAGCGCACACGGTCGCGCAACTGCTTGGCCTTGCCGACGTAGATCACCTGCCCGCGCGCGTCCTTCATCAGATAGCAGCCGGGCGCGGTCGGCAGGGCGGCCAGCCGCCCTTCAAATGGCGCGGGGGCGCCGGCCTGGCCGGCAGAATCGTGCGTGCTCATGGGGCAAGTGTACTACAGCCGGGGCGCGGCGGCACCGCGCCGGCGGCGGGATTTTCGCGGAGGGGCCGGGCGGTTGAAGCCGCGGTCGGGGGGCGCTGGCGCGGCACGTAGTCCGCCTGCGCGCCCTGACCACGGCCCACGTCCTAGCCTGCGAAGGCGGGCTTCGTGCGCCCGCAGGCGCCGCCAGCCGCGGCTTCAGCCGCCCGGTTACTTTCCCACTTGCCAAGCGCGCGGGGCGCACCTATGGTAGTATTCCCCCCGCAGGAGCGACGCCAGACCGACCGCCGCCGTGGAGACAGGATGGCCGCACGCCCAGCCCGTGCAACCCATCAGCGCGACCGCCAACGCCTGCTACTCGCCCTCGCGCCACGCCTCGCCGCGGCGACCACTGTCGCGGACGTGCTGGCGACCGCGCCCGATTGGCCGGCCGTCTTCGGCGCGGCCGGCGTCGCGCTCTACCGCGCCGGCCCCGACGGCGCCCTCACGCGCGCTGGCGCGGTCGCGCTGGCCGCCGACGCGCTCACCCCGGACGTCCTCGCCGCGCTCGACGCGGCGCTGCTGGAGGCCGACCCCCGCGACCCCGCCGCTCCGGCCGCCGCGATCCCGCTGCCCGCGGCCGGCCCTGCCGGGTGCGACGAGCGCGCGCTGCTGCTGGACCTCCGGGGCGAGTCCACGCTCGTGGGGCGCCTGGCGCTGGTGGGCGTGGAGGGGCGCCGGGCGGCGGAGCCGGTCTGGGAGAGCGCCGCCGCGCAACTCGGCGCGGCGCTCGACCGCGCGCGGCTGCTGGAGGAGGCGCGGCGCGCGGCCGGGCGGGCGCGCCTGCTGGCCGACGCCGGGCGCGCCTTCGCGCAGCTCAGCGTCGAGGACGCCGTGCGCGCGGTCGCCGAGTTGACGACGCAGGTCCTCGGCGACGGCTGCTGGATCGCCCTCTGCCCTGAGGAGGGCGGCGACGCCCGAATCATCAGCGCCCACCATCGCGTCCCGGAGAAGCAGGCCATCCTCGACGCGCTCGTCGGCACCGCCGTCCGCCCCGGCCAGGGCGAGACCGGTCGCGTCCTGGCGACCGGGCAGACGCTCTTCGGCCCGCAGTCGCCGCTCGATCGGGTCGCGCCCGAGCGCCGCGAGACGGTCGAGGCCCTCGGCGTCCACGCGCGGGTCGCCGTGGCGCTGCGCGGCCACGACCGCATCATCGGCGTCCTGATGTGCCAGGCGACGGAGCCGGGGACCGTCCTGACCGCGGACGACGTGCCGATCGCCGAGGAGTTGGGGCGGAAGGCGGCCGGGGCGGTCGAGCACGCGCGCCTCTTCGAGCAGGCGCGGCGGCGCGAGCGCGAGGCGGCGCTGCTGGCCGAGGCGGGGCGTCTCTTCCACGCCTCGCTCTCGCTGACCGAAGTACTGCCCTGGGTCGTGGAGTTGGCGGTCGAGGAGATCGGCGACGTCGCCTGCATCTTCCTGGCGGACGAGCGGGGGGAGGGTCTGAACGTGGCCGCCTCCTCCTTCAGTTCGGCCGAGGTCGGCGCGCGCTGGCGCGCGCACCTCGCCGGCAAGCGCGGGCCGCGCGGCGACGGCCTGCGCGGCACGGTCGTCGCCACCGGCGAGTCGCTCCTGCTGGCGGACGCCCGCGAGGACCCGCGCGCCGACCCCGCGTTCGTCGCCGCGCTCGGCATCGGCTCCTGGATCGGCGTCCCGCTGCTCGGGCAGTACGGCCCGCTCGGCGTGCTGACGATCTCGACCAACCGGGCCGGGCCGCGCGCCGGCCGGCGCTTCGACGGCGGCGACCTGCGGCTGGCGGAGGCGCTGGCGCAGCGCGCGGCGACCGCGATCGAGAACGCCCGCCTCTACGAGCAGGCGCAGCGGCGCGAGCGCGACGCCGCGCTGCTGGCCGAGGCGGGGCGGCGCTTCAACGCGACCCTCGACGTGCCCACCACCCTCGCCGCCGTCGTCGAACTGGCCGGCCGCGCGCTCGGCGACACGGCCAGCCTCTTCCTTATCGACCCGACCCGGCCCGAGTTGCAGCTGGCCGCCTACTACCACGCCAACCCCGACGAGCGCGACCGCCGCCGCGCGCTGCTGCTGGCCGACCCACCCCGGCGCGGCGAGGGCTACATCGGCACGGTGGTGAACGGCGGGCCGCCGGTGCTGGTCCGCGACCTGGCCGAGGACACGCGCGCCGTCCGGCGACACGTCGAGAGCCTAGGGCTGCGCTCCTGGCTCTGCGTGCCGTTGGCGACGGAGGACGAGCTCCTGGGCGTGCTGTCGGTCGGGCTGCTCTCGCCCGCGCGCACGCTCGACGAGCGCAACCTCGATCTGGCCCAGGCGATCGCCGCCCGCGCCGCGGCCGCGATCGACCACGCCCGGCTCCACGAGGACCGGCGGCGCGGCGCGCTCCTCCAGGGGACGATCGCCGCCTTGGCGCGCGAGGTCGGCGGCACGCTGGAGCCCGGCGACGTGGCGCAGCGCCTCGCGGCGGCGCTGCAGCGCTATTTCGCCGACTCCGTCGCCGGGGTCTTCCTCCTCGACGAGGCCCGCCAGGCCCTCGCGCTGCGCGGCTTCGCCACCCACGCCGACCACCGTCGGGCCACCGACGGCACCATCCGCCTGCCGGTGGGGACCGGCGTCGTCGGCTGGGTCGGCGAGCGGCGCGAGCCAGCGGTGCTCCCCGACGTCCGCGCCGACGCGCGCTACGTGTCGCTGCCAGGCGACACCCCGCTCGCCGCCCGCTCCGAACTGGCGGTGCCGATCGTCGGGGACGACGGCCTGCTCGGCGTCATCAACCTGGAGAGCGAGCGCGGTGCGGCCTTCGACGCCGACGACCTCTACGTCGTCCGCGCGGTGGCGCGGCACGCCGCGGTGGCGCTCGACAACGCCCGGCTCCACGCCGCGACCGTCCAGGCGGTCGCCGACCTGCGCGCGGTGCTGGAGAGTATCGAGCAGGGCATCGTCATGACCGACCGCGCCGGCCGGGTCCGCTTCGTCAATCGGCGGGCCGGCGAACTCCTCGGCGTCGACGCCCCAGCGGTCGTGGGGCGCAAGAAACTGGAGGTCGCCGAGGGCGTCATCAAGTGGCGGATGCGCGACCCGCTCGGCTTCATGTCGCGCCTGACCTGGCTCTACGACCACCCGGAGGAGACGGCGGTCGACGAGGTCGTCGTGGCGCGCCCGGCGACGCGGATCCTCGCGCGCTACTCGGGGCCGATGCGCGACCCGGCCGGGGGCGGGCTGCTCGGCCGGATCGAGGTCTACACCGACGTCACCACTGAGCGCCGGCTGGAGCGGGCCAAGGACGAGTTCCTGGCGACCGCCAGCCACGAGTTGAAGACGCCGATCACCACGCTCGGCGGCTACCTGGAGATGGTGCAGCGGCAGTTCGCGCGCCCGGCCGGCCCCGACCTCGGGCGCGTGGCGCGCTACGTCGACACCGCGCTCGGCGAGATGGACCGCCTGCGCCGGTTGGCCGAGAACCTGCTCGAAGTCGCGCGCATCGAGGCGGGTGGCCTGGTGCTCCACCGTGCGCCATCCGACCTTGCGGCGTGGGCGCGGGAGGCGGTCGAGCGCTTCGTCGGCCACCCGGCCGTGCGGCAGCGTAACCACCTCCTGCGCTGCCGCGCCGAGGGCCCGCTCCCGGCGTCGTTCGACCCCCTGCGGCTGGGGCAGGTGCTGACCAACCTGCTGGACAACGCCCTCAAGTACACGCCGGCCAGCGGCGAGGTCTGGGTCGTGGCCGAGCGGCGAGACGGCGAAGCCTGGGTCAGCGTGCGGGACAGCGGGATCGGCGTGCCGGAGTCGGAGCGCGAGCGGCTCTTCCTGCCCTTCTACCGCGCGGTGAACGCCTCGGCCGGCAGCCCGGACGGGCTCGGCCTCGGGCTCTACATCAGCCGCGGTATCGTCGAGGGGCACGGGGGCCGGCTCTGGGTCGAGGCCGCGCCGGGCGGCGGCAGCGTCTTCACGATCGCGCTACCCCTCGCCGGGAAGTACGAAGGACGAAGTACGAACGACGAACGCGTGACGAGTGACGAGGGGGGCGG
Organism: Thermomicrobiales bacterium; assembly: GCA_035708265.1. Classification (GTDB taxonomy): domain Bacteria; phylum Chloroflexota; class Chloroflexia; order Thermomicrobiales; family CADCWN01; genus DASSSV01. The sequence continues at coordinate 7,339 of DASSSV010000116.1, forward strand.
TTAGCGGGTACTGCCGACTGCCGCCTGCCGCCCCAGATCCTCGGCCAGGCGGCGATTGTTCGCCTCGATCAGCAGGACGACGTATTCGAGGAGCGTCTCGGCCAGGCCGAACGCCTCCTGCTGGCTGGCATCGGCCAGGCTGATCCCCTCGTCGGCCGCGAGTTGCCGGGCGCGCGCGAGCAGGAGTTGCGCGGCCACGGTGCGCAACTCGTCGCGGCTCAACCCCATCGCGTCAGGCACGGCCGCCTCCGCTCGCTCTCACCGCCCGGTCGCGGGCAACAGGACAACGCGGCGGCTCGGGGAGCCGGCCGCGTCGGTGACGTCATCGGCGCCGCGCTAGCGCGGGATCTGGCGGCCCGGCCGGGTCGGCGGGGAGACCTCCGCGTTCTCGGGGTTGAGCAGCAGCCGCCAGAACGGGTTGCTCGTGTCGATGCCCCGCTTCTTCGCCTTCGCCTTCTGGCGCTTCAGGCGGTGCTTCTCGCGTACACGGCGGGTCGCGGCGTTGGCGGCCGGCATCCTCGGTTCCTCCCTGTTCGCTCTCCACGTTCGCCGCCGCGATCGGCGCGGCGGCCTGCCTATTGTAGCCGCCGCGGCGCGCCGCGGCAACGAGGGGGTGCAGGGGGTGCAGGAAGGGAGGAGGATGGCGGTTGAAAGCCCGTCCCGATGGTGGGCCGGCGAGCGCCTGCCCTACCACCTCACCTGCGCGCGGCATCGGCCCTCCGTGAACCAAGTCCGCGCCGGCGGCCTGCGTGGCGCACGGTGCCACGCAGGTACCGCTTCAGTCGTCGACCCCCTGCACCCCCTATCCCCCTTCACCCCCTGTCACCCTCTCCGCCCCCCGCCCCGCCCTGCCGCACGAGGCGCTGGACCAGCGCTGGCAGACTTCCTGCGAGTTGCGAGTTGGCGATCACCCGGTCGGCGCCGGCTTCGCGCGCGGCGCGCTGCCCGGTGCGGTCGAGATGGGAGCCGAAGGCGAGGACCGGGATCGCGCGCGTCCGCTCATCGGCCTTCACCGCCGCGATCCGCGCGGCCGGGTCGAGCGCGGCGAACCCGAGGTCGACGATCAGCAGCGCGGGCGGGTCGCCCTCCGCGGTCAACGCGGCGTCGAGCGCCTCGGGCGTGTTGACGACGTCGACCCGATAGCCGCGCGGGCGGAGGGTGTTGCCGATCCGCACCGCGAAGAAGAGATCCTTGACGGCCGCGACGATGCGCAGCGACTTGCTCCCGGTCATCTTCGCCTCCCTCGCGCCCGCCCCCGCCGGCCTCCCGGCGCCGGGCCGCGCGCCCGCCACAGTATAGCCGCGCGGCAAATGACGAAGTACGAATGACGAGTGACGAGTGACGAATGACGGCGCGGGGGCGGCTGCCGGCTGAAGTCGGGCGCGGGCGTGGGGCCGGGGCCCAGCCCGCGGAGGCGGGCGTCGTGGCGCGCCCCCGAGTCGCGGCTGCGGCCGACGGGCCTTCCCGCGCCGAAGAATGATGCCCGTTCGAGCAGATGTCCGCGACTTGACAGCGGCGAGTAGTACTTTTAGCATGGGTGTGGGAGTACGGACGGCCTACGGTGGTCCCGGACGCGGCACAGGGCCGGCGCCCGGGCCGGTAGTCCCGCATCGTCGCCGACACGCGGGTGTGGAGGTGAGGCATGGCGCTCAACGACCGGCTCAATCGTCGCGGCGATGGCGGTGACCTGACCCCGATCGACTACATCGACGCGCAACTCACCCGCGAGGCCGACGACTTCGCGAACCGCTGCCAGGCGCGCACGCGGATCAGGCGGCAGTCGCTGACGCTCGGCATCTACGTGATCGCGACCGTCGCCGCCTTCAGTTACGCCCTGCTGACGCGGCAGTTCTTGTTCCTGGCGATCGGCGTGCTGGCCTACGTCGGCAGCCTGCCGGGCAAGCAGCGCGGCTCGCTGGTCGAGGAGATCCAGCTCGAGGCGGCCGGGCTGCCGCCGCAGACCTTCAAGTATGTCAACGTCTTCGTGCTCGGCGTCGGCCTCTTCGGCATTTTCACCAGCATCCCGCTCTTCCTTTCCGTGCTGTTCTACGGTGGCGGCCTCATCCTGGCGGTGGACGGCTTCGTCGGCGGCATCGCGCTCACCGCGCTGAAGGTCGCCGATTACATCCAGCGCACCAACCCCACCCCGCGCGACGGCGACCGCGAGAAGCCGGTCGTCCGCGCCCGCTGGGCGGCGTCGCCGGTGAGTTGACCCCCATCCGGTAGGGCTGCAGAGCCGGTCCCGGCCGCCCGCGAGAACGCGGGCGGCCGTGGCGTTTTGTGTCCGCCAGTGGCACGCCATGTGCGGGCCCTTCACCGCGACGGGAAGCGGCCAGGCCGCGACCGCCCGGCCGGGCGGCGGCACTGGCACACGCGTGAGGAGATTGGCCATGGCTACGGATCCGGTAGAGGTCGTGCAGACGCAGACATTCGCCACCCGGTTCACACTGGACCTGCACGCGGCCCTGAATCGGCTCGCGGCGCTGCCGCCGTCCACCGACGCGCCCTACCTGACTCTCAGCCTGGATTGGCGCCCCCAGGGCGATAAGCCGAACCGCCGGCCCGCCCGCACCGTCTTCGACCAGGCCGCCGAGCAACTCATCGAGCAGTACCGCGCGCACACCACCGGCCACGCGAGCGTCACCGCCGACGTCCGGCGCATCCGCGCCTACCTGGACGACGACCTCCCGGCCGCCGCGCACGGCGCCTTCGTCGTCGCCTGCTCCGCGCGCGGCGTCTTCGAGCCGCTGGCGCTCGGCCTGCCGCTCGACACCCGGCTGATGGCCGGGCCGATCCCGGCGCTCTTCCGCCTGGCGCACCTGGCCGACGACCACCCCACCTACGCCCTCCTGCGCGTGGACCAGAAGGCGGCCACGCTCCTGACGGTGCGGCAGGCCGCGCCCGAGCGGCACGTCCTCCTGCAGAACCCCCTCCTCGAAATGGAGGCCGACGACTACCCGCCGCACCAGCAGCAGGGCGGGTGGTCGCAGAAGCGCTACCAGGACCGCGCTGAGACGCGCGTCGCCGCCTTCGCGCGGCGCATCGCCGAGGAGACGCGGCGGATGCTCGACGAGACGCACATCAAGCAGGTACTCCTCGCCGGCGACGACGTGATGACGATCCCGCTGCTGGCGGAGCTGCCGCAGGCGATCCGCGACCGTGTCGCCGGCGTCCTCCGCGTCGCCGACGACGCCTCCGACGCCGAGGCGGTGCGCGCCTCGGCGCCGCTGATGGAGCGCGTGGAGCGGGAGCAGGAGGCCGAGACCGTGCGCGTCCTGCGCAATACGCTGGCGGCCGGCGGGCCCGCGGTGGGCGGCGCCCAGGACGTGCTGACCGCCTTGCAGGCCGGCCAGGTGATGACGCTGGCGGTGACGAGCGACTTCGGCGGCCCCGGCTGGGCCGACTTCACCTTCCCGCTCTACGGCGCGGGCAAGGCCCCGGCCGAGCACCCGGCCGGCGGCGACCCCCGCAACATCACCCCGGCGCCGCTGGAGGAGCTGCTGATCCTCCTGGCGATCCAGACCGGCGCCAGCATCGAGATCGTCCCGGCCGTCACCCGCAACTCCGACCGCGTGCAGCAGGTGGCGCCGGACAAGATCGACGAGGCGGCCGAGGCGGAGGCCCACCCGCCGACGGCCGACGCGCTGAAGGCCGTCGGCGGCGTCGGCGCGACGCTGCGCTTCGCGCTCGACGAGCAGCAGCCGACCGCCGACCTGTAGCCCAATACCAAGAGCCAGGTGATCGCCGCCCGCGCGCCGAGAGGCGCGCGGGCGGCTTCGCGTCGGTCGCCAACGCGCCCTTTACAGCGGCCCGGCGCGGGCGTAGTCTACCGGCATCGGCAGCAGGCAGTCGTGTTTCCGCGTCGAGCGTTTCCCCGCAGCAGAAGGAGGCGCGCCATGCCCGTCCCCACCCACCGGATCGCCATCGACCCCGCCAGGCCGCTCGCGGCGGAGGCGCAGACCGGGCACAACCGCTGGCACGAGGCGATCCCACCCGCGCTGGAGGTGGACCCCGGCGACATCGTCACGCTGGAGACGCGCGACGCCTTCGACGGCCAGCTCACGCCCGACTCCACCGACGCCGACGTCGCCCGGCTCAACCTCAACCCCGTCCACCCCCTGACCGGGCCGGTCTCCGTGCGCGGCGCGGAGCCGGGGGATCTGCTGGAGGTCAAGCTGCTCGACATCGCGCCCGACCCCTTCGGCGGCTGGGGCTACACCGTCGAGGTCCCCGGCTTCGGCTTCCTGCGCGACGCCTTCCCCGAGCCGTACATCGCGCACTGGCACTTCACCGGCCGCGAGTACGCCGAGTCGCCGCAACTGCCCGGCGTGCGCGTCCGCTACGCGCCCTTCCCCGGCATTCTCGGCCTGGCGCCGTCGCGCGAGCTGCGCGAGCGGGCCGCCAGCCGCGAGGCGGCGCTGGCGGAGCGCGGCGGTTTCGCCCTGCCGCCCGACCCGGCCGACGCCATCCCGGCCGGCGAGGGTATCGCCGCGGCGGGGCTGCGCACCGTCCCGCCGCGCGAGACGGCCGGCAACATCGACATCAAGCAGATCACCCCGGGCGCGACGATCCTGCTGCCGGTGTACGCCGAAGGCGCGCTCTTCTCGACCGGCGACGTCCACTTCGCGCAGGGCGACTGCGAGGCGTGCGGCACCGCGATCGAGATGCGCGCGGCGGTCACCGTGCAGTTCCGGCTGCGCAAGGGCGAGGCCCAGCGCCGCGGCATCCAGGACTTGCAGTTCTTCCGCGACGACTACTTCGCCGCGCCGGAGCTGGCCGCGCCGCGCCGCTTCTTCGCCACGACCGGGCTCTCGGTGCGCAAGGACGGCGTCAACGAGTCGGAGAACCTGACCGTGGCGGCGCGGAACGCCCTGCTCAACATGATCGAGCACCTCGGCACGCGCGGCTACACCCCGCAGCAGGCGTACGCGATCTGCAGCGTCGCGGTCGACCTGCACGTCTCCCAGGTGGTCGACGTCCCGAACTTCATCGTCACCGCGCTGCTGCCGCTCGACATCTTCGTGTAGCGTGGGAGCGTGGGAGCGTGAGAGCGCGGGCTGGCCACTCGTAGGGACCGCCCCAGTCTCCGCGCTGCCCGGCATACGGGCAGGCACGCCGCCCGCGCCGGGCGGCCAGCCGCAGCGCGGTCACCCAAGAGCGCGGGCCGGCACGGGGGCCAGCCCCTACCAAGGGGAGGGCGATCGCCGATCCCGCGCCATCGCACGCTCCCACGCTCCCACGTCCCGCCGCGCGGGCACGCGGCTTGCAACGCCGACCGTCGGCACGCGGGTGGCCGGGGTGGGACGCACGGAAAGGACGGGCGGCGATGGATGCGGCGAGCCTCAAAGGGATCGCGGTGGTCTCGGTCACGGAGGGCGCGAAGCTGGGGCGCGTCGAAGATCTCCTCTTCGACACGCAGGGGCTGAGGGTCGCCGCGTTCAGGGCCAAGGGCGACGGCCAGGCGTTCGTCGTCCCGTACGAGCGGGTCAAGAACGTGGGCACGGACGCGGTGATGGTCGAGAGCAGCCAGGTGACGCAGGCGGCGACCCAGGGCGGCCCATTCAGCGGGCTACCGGACCTCGACCAACTGCGGCGCCTCAAGGTGGTCGACGGCAACGGCACCTTCCTCGGCACGGTCAGCCACGTCGAGTTCGACCCCGTGACCGGGCGCATCGAGGGCCTGTCGGCGCACAAAGGCGGGGTCCTCGGCCTCGGCGGCACCACCACGGCGCTCGGCGCCGACGCGATCGTCAGCGTCGGGACCGAACTGCTCACCGTCCGCGAGGACGCCGTGCCGCGGGCGGAGCCGCCAGAGGCGGCGGAGCAGGCGGAACAGCCGCGAGAGTAGCGGCCAGCTACGCCAGCGTCGATGCCGCGGACCCTGCCGGCGCCCCGACGCGCCCGGCGCGGAGCGCGCGCAGGCGCAGCCAGGCCGTCGCGCCGAGGAGCGCGAGCGAGGCGAGGCCGAGCACGGGCTGCACCGGCGCGAAGTAGCGCAGCGCGCCGCTCGCGCCGAGCGCCAGCACGGCCACCTTGTTGCAGACCGGGCAGCCGACGGCGAGGAAGGAGAGCAGGCCGCCGAGCGTCAGCCGCCCCTCGGCCGGCGCGGCCGGGCAGGCGACGCCCGCGGCCGGGAAGTAGGTCGCGACGACCAGCCCGGCGAGGAGCGCGGTCAGTCCGAGGACGGCGTAGTCCCGCGGTCGCGTCGGCGTCATCCGGGCGAAGAAGGGGTTGGGCACCAGCACCGTCGGCACGCCGATCGCCACGACGGCCAGCGTCGCCGCGACCGCCCCCGCCGCCGGCCCCCGCCCGCCGAAGAGCCCCGCCAGTTCGCGCGCGTCCCATCGCGTCTCCTCCCTGGCGCCATGATACACCAGTGCCCCTATGGCCCCCCGATCCCCCAATGCTGGAGAGAACCAGCCGCAGACGCCGCGGCGGCCGGGTGGCAACCGCTCCGCTCTGGGCGCCACTTGTCCCGCCACCGCCGTCGTGCTACACTGGGAGTGAACCTAACGAGCGTTTGTTTTGACGGCGGGGTGATGGACACGCAGACGCGACGCGAGCAGATCTACGACACGGCCGGCGCGCTCTTCAGCCGCCGCGGCTACGCGGCGACGTCGGTGCGCGACATCGCGCGCGAGCTGGACCTCCAGGGCGGCAGCCTCTACGCGCACATCGAGTCGAAAGAGGACGTCCTCTGGGCGATCGTCTCGCGCGCGGCCGAGCAGTTCCTCGCCACCGCGCGCCCCCTGGCCGCGCGCGACGCGCCCGCCACCGCGCGCCTCCGCGGCATGATCCATGCGCACATCGCCGTGGTGACGGGACAGGTCGAGCGCGCGACGGTCTTCTTGCAAGACTGGAAGTACCTGTCCCCCGAGCGGCGTGAGGCGATCCGCGCGCAGCGCGTTGAATACGAAGGGCTCTACCGTGCGGTCATCGCCGACGGCGTCGCGCGCGGCGAGTTCGCCCCGGCCGACCCGAAACTGGCGGCGATGCTGGTCCTCTCGGCGCTCAACGGCGTCCACCTCTGGTACCGCGCCGGCGGCGGCCTCGGCCCGGGCGAGATCGCCGACCGCTTCGCCGACATGCTCCTGCACGGGCTGGTCGCGCGCTGATTGCTGACTGCTGAGTGCTATCGAGGAGGTCCGCCATGGCGACGGAGATGCGCAACGACCTGGCGCTGGACGAGGCCGCGCGGCGCGAGGCGTTCTTCGCCCACATCGCGGCGGGCGGCAAGGTCGAGGCGACCGACTGGATGCCGGACGACTACCGCCAGGAAGTCCTCAAGTTCGTCGAGATGCACGCCAACTCCGAGCTGATGGGCGTGCTGCCGGAGCGCGAGTGGATCCTGCGCGCCCCCACCCTCCGGCGCAAGCTGGCGCTCACCGCGAAGGTGCAGGACGAGGTCGGCCACGCCCAGCTCCTCTACCGCGTCGCCGAAGACCTCGGCAAGTCGCGAGCCGAGATGCTGGCCGACCTGCTGGCGGGCAAGACGAAGTTCCACAACGTCTTCCACTACCCGACCGCGAGCTGGGGCGACGTCGGCATCATCGCGTGGCTGATCGACGCGGCGGCGATCGTGGCGCAGCAGGCGCTCCGCGACTCCTCCTACGCGCCCTACGCGCGGACGATGCGCAAGATCTGCTGGGAAGAATCGGTCCACATCATGCACGGGCGCGACGTCGTGCTGACGCTCGTCAACGGCACGCCGAAGCAGCGCGCGATGGTGCAGGACGCGCTGAACCGTTGGTGGGGGCCGATCATGCAGATGCACGGCTTCCGCACGCCGCGCGAGAAGGACAAGGACATCGCCTGGCAGATCAAGGCGAAGTCGAACGAGGAACTGCGGCAGGAATTCCTCGACATCTACGTCCCGCGCATCCGCGAGATCGGGCTGACGATCCCCGACCCCGAGCTGCGCTACGACGAGGCCGCACAGCGCTGGGTCTACACCGAGCCCGACTGGGACGAACTCAAGCGCGTCGTCACCGGCCACGGCCCGAAGTCGCAGGAGCGCCTGCAGTTCCGCCAGCTCAACTACGACGCGACCGCCTGGGTGCGCGACGTCATCCTCGGCGAGACGCCGGCCGCGCTGGCGGCCGATTAGTTGATGGTTGATAGTTGATAGGTGATAGTGGACGGGGCCTTCTAACAACTAACAACTATCAACTCCGAGAGCGGAGCGATGCGCGTCTACGAGGTCTTCCGGCAGGAGCGCGAGGGGGAGCCGATGAAGCACGTCGGCAACCTGCGCGCGCCCGACGAGGCGCTGGCGCTGCACTACGCGCGCGAGTTCTACAGCCGGCGCGGCGAGAGCCTGCGGCTGTGGGTGGTGCCGCGCGACGAGATCGCCGAGCTGAGCGACCCCGATCTGCTGCGCCCGCCGATGGATCGCTCCTATCGGGTGCCGGCCGGGTACAAGATCAACGAGAAGTTGGCGCGGGCGCGCGAGCGCGCGGGCGGAGTGGCGAAGGCGCACCGGACGCGCGAGGAGCGGACCGCGGAGGACGACGCGGCGGCGAAGGTGGTGACAGGCGGATGAGCGAGACGGCGGCGACGGCGGAGCAGCCCGCCTTTACTGGGCCGGACGACCTGGACGGCGCGACGCGCGCGGCGCTCTCCGACCTCATCCTGGTGCTGGCCGACGACGAGTTCGTCCTCGGCTTCTGGGACTCCGAGTGGACCGGCATCGCGCCCGCGCTGGAGGAGGACGTCGCCTACAGCTCGATCGCGCAGGACGAGATCGGCCACGCGCGCGCGCTCTACGACCTCCTCGCCGACCTGACCGGCCGCACCCCCGACGAGATCGCCTACGCCCGCGGCCCCGAGGGCTTCCGCCAGGCGCGCCTGCTGGACCTCGACCGCGGCGATTGGGCGCAGTCGATCGCCCGGCGCTATCTCTACGACACCGCCGACGCGGTTCGCTTGGTGGCGCTGGCGCGGTCCTCCTACCGGCCGCTGGCGAACCTGCTAGCGAAGGTTCGCCGCGAGGAGGTCTACCACCTGCAGCACTTCGACACCTGGCTGCGCCGCCTGAGCGGTGACGCGGCGGGGCGCGCGCGGCTGACGGCGGCGCTCGACGCCCTCTGGCCCCCCGCGCTCGACCTCTTCACGCCGCCGGCCGGCGAGGAGGCGCTGCTGCGCGCCGGCATCCTGCCGCGCCCCTTCGCCGCGCTGCGCGCCGAGTGGCTGGCCGCGCTCGCCCCGATCTTCGCGGACCTGGGGCTCGCCCTGCCCGCGCGGCCGGACGAGAGCGGGGTCTACCAGCCGACGATCGCGCCGGTCGCGGGCGGCCGCACCGGCGACCACGCCCCCGCCTTCCGGCGCCTCTGGGACGAGATGACGATGGTCTACCGCGAGGAGCCGGGCGCGACGTGGTAGCGCGACAGAAGGGCGGCACGCCGGGCCGATACACCTTCGTAATGGCATCGAGATGGGCATGAAGACGGCGACGGAGAAGGCAGAGGACGCGACCCGGCCGGGCGAGGGCGACGCGGCGCTCGAACACCGGGTCTGGGCCGCGCTGCGCGAGGTCTACGACCCCGAGATCCCGACGATCTCCGTCGTGGACCTGGGGATCGTCCACCGCGTCCAGGCGACGCCCGAGCGGGTGCGCGTCGAGATCATGCCGACCTTCGTCGGCTGCCCGGCGCTCGACGTGATGCGCCGGGTCATCCGCGAGCGGCTGGAGGCGCAAGACATCGCGCCCGAGGTCAGCGTCGGCGTGACCTTCACGGAGCAATGGACGAGCGACCGTATCACGCCGGCCGGGATGGCGGCGCTGCGCGCGGCCGGCTTCGCCCCGCCCGCCGGCGCTCCCTCGTTCACCGCCGACGACGCCGTCAACCTCGACCCGCGCGGCGCGCTGCGGCCCGCGCTGGTCGCCTGCCCCTACTGCGGCTCGAAGAGCACGATCCTCGAGAACCGCTTCGGCCCGACGCTGTGCCGCTCGATCTACTACTGCAACAACTGCCGGCAGCCCTTCGAGGCGTTCAAGGCGGTCTGACGAGTCGGCAGGCGGCAGACGGCAGTCGGCAGAGGCGGCTTCGGTAGGGCAACCCGGTTGGCGTTCGTAAACCGGTACTGCCGACTCCCGACTCCCGACTAGCAAGGAGGCGAGCCATGGCGACGATAACCGCGACGCCGACCGCGAGCGGCGAGATCGCGCCCGAGATGCAGCGGCGGATCTACGAGACGATGGTGTTAGGGCGCCGGCTGAGCGAGCGGCTGCTGCAGTTGCAGCGCGCCGGCATCGTCCCGCTCGCGGTGCCGTGCGACGGGCACGAGGCGGCGCAGGTCGCCTCGGCGCTAGCGATGCCGCCCGGCAAGACGGTCGTCGTCCCCTACTACCGCAGCCTCGCCGCCGTCCTCGCCTTCGGCATGACGCCGACCGACCTGATGCTCGCCTTCTTCGCCAAGGAGAACGACCCGAGCAGCGGCGGCCACCAGATGCCCGGGCACTACAGCCGCCGCGACCTCGACATCCTGACGACCTCCAGTTGCGTCGCCACGCAGATCCCTCACGCCGTCGGCGCCGCCTACGCGGCGAAAGTCCGCCGCACCGGCCAGGTCGCGATCACCTACTTCGGTGACGGGGCGACCTCGGAGGGCGACTTCCACGAGGG
>DASSSV010000117.1:0-8926 GCA_035708265.1 Thermomicrobiales bacterium
CGCTACCCTGCGTACAGGGCAGTTCGCTGGGGACTGCCGACACGCAGGGAGGTACGCTCGTGACCGCGAACTACCCGCTGCCCGCAGGCATGGTGCGTGAGGGGCTCCGCGTCGAGGAGGCCGCCGCGCTCATCGGGTGCGGCAGGACCAAGATCTTCGAGCTGATCCGCGAGGGGCGCCTCCGCACGGTCAAGCTCGGCAGCCGGACCATCGTCCCGCGCGCCGAAGTCCTCCGCCTGCTCGATCCCACCCCCCACGATCAAGACGCCGCCTGACAACCGACCGCACGCCGGCCGCCCGCGTGGGCATGGTGGCGGCGACGGCGCGCTCTCGCGGAGGGCTGGCGTCAGCGTACCACTTTCCATAACTCAGCGCCAGCCTCCGCGCTCGCGGAGGATCCCCGATGGACAAGGCACGAACCGGCGAGGTCGATCTCGGCTATCGCTGGCTCACCGACGACGAACTCGCCCGCTGTGGCGCGTTCTACCGCCGACGGCGCGCGCTGCTCGACGAGGAGGTGCCGCCGGCCCTCCGCGCCGACGCCGCCGCCTGGTACGACCTCCACGCCGACGCCTGCGCCGCCGAGGAGGCACGCCGCCGGCGGGCGGCGACCCTCGGCGTGCCGCGCGATGCCCCCGGCTACCCGCCGGCCTTCCTCACCGAGTTGAAGGCGCGCGTGCGCCTCGACGACCTCCTGGCCCACGAGTTCGGCGCGCGGCTGGGCCGGGCCAACGCCCGCGGCGTGCGCCGCGGCTGGTGCCCGGTGTGCAAGCCCTCGGACCGCTCGACGGCGCTGGCGGTCCACACCGGCGACGCGGACGACCAATGGTTCTACTGCCACCGCTGCGGCGTGCATGGCGACGCCTACGCCGCCATCCAGATCGCCTATGGCCTCCCCTTCCGCGAGGCCGTCGCCAAGCTGGCCGCGCTCGGCGGTATGCCGCTGCCCGAGGCGGCGCCGACCCGCTCGGCGCCGCGCCCTTCCGCGGCGGCGTGGCGGCCGTTCGAGTACCGGCCGGCCCGCGAGGTGGGGAGATGACTCACAACGGCCACGACACTGAGGACGCCGCGAAGACCGCGCCCTACCTGCGGGCCTTCTCGCTGAGCGAACTCGCGGCCTTCGAGTTCCCCCCGATCCGCTGGCTGGTCGAAGACCTCATCCCCGCCGGCGCGCTCGTCCTGATCGTCGGGCGCCCGAAGGCCGGCAAGTCGCTCCTGACGATCGACCTGGGCGCCAGCGTCGCGCTCGGCGAGACCTTCCTCGGCCGCGCCACCAGCGCCGGCCCGGTCGCGCTGGTGCCCGCCGAGGACGCGCTCGTGCTCGTGCGCTCGCGCCTGTTCACGCGCCTCGACCGGGAGCGCGCCGCGCCGGTCTACGTGATCCCGGCGGACGGCTCGATCGATCAGCGCGTCGCGCTCGACGACGAGACCAGCTTCCGGCAGTTGGCGGCGACGGTGGAGCTGCTCAAGCCGTCGCTGGTCGTGCTCGACCCGCTGCGCGAGCTCCACCACCGCAAGGAGAACGACGCCGACGAGATGGCCGCGCTCCTGCGGCCGGTGCGCCAGCTCGCCCACGAGAGCGGGACCACGATCATCATGGTGCATCACCGCAACAAGCACGCCCAAGACCCGAGCCTGGCCACGCGCGGCAGCTCGGCGATCACGGGCGGCGTGGACGTGGTGGTCACGATCGAGGCCGACACCGAGAAGGACGCCGACGGCCTGACGCCGGACACCACGCTGACGCTCCACGTCGAGGGGCGCTACGGCCCGCGCCGCAGCCTGGCCGCCAGGTTGGGGCCGGGGCTGCGCTGGCAGGTGGGCGAGTTCGCCGCGGACGACGACCTCTCGGCGGCCGACCGCATCCGCCGCCACCTCGAAGTGACCGGCGACGAGCTGACCGCCGAGGGCGTCGTGGAGGCGGTGGGGCTGCCGCTGCGCACGGTCCAAAACAACTTGCCCGCCCTCTACCGGGCCGGGCACCTGCGGCGGCTCGGCGCCGGCACCAAAGCCGACCCGTACCGGTACCGGGCGGCGCTGGCGAGCCAGCGGGGACCACTCGGGGAGGATTCTGCCGGAGCACAGCACCAAGAGGGCCCGATTGCCCCCGAGCCGGAAAGGGATACCCGCGCGGCGGGGGGAATCGCCGGGGCGCCGGGCGCGCGGGAGCGGGTGCGGGTATGAGCGCGGCGGCGCTCTTGGCCCGGCTGGAGGCGTTGGGCATGACGGTCGCCGCGGACGGCGCGGACCTCGTGCTCGACGCCCCCGCCGGCGCGCTGACGGCCGACCTGCTCGCCGCTGTGCGCGCCGACAAGGCGGAACTGCTGGCCCTCCTCGCGGCGGGGCGGGCGCGCGAGGAGGGCCGCAAGTGCTGGCTGTGCGGCTTCCGCGTGTGGCGCACGATGCCGGATGGGCGGGTGCTCTGCGCCGTCTGCAACCCGCCCGAGACCCGCCCGCGCTTCAGCCTCGACGGCCTCTTCCCGCGGAAAGGGCGGTGACGACATGACGCAGATCCCCGGCAAGCACGGCTGCGCATGCCCCGCGTGCGGCCTCGTCTTCCGCCACGTCCGCCACTTCGACCGGCATCGGGTGGGCCGGCACGAGCCCTATGGGCGGCGCTGCCTCACGCCGGCCGAACTGCTGGCGGCCGGGCTGGCGCGGGACGCGCGGGGCGTGTGGGGCGCGCCCCCCAAAGCCCCGCCGATGCCCCGAATCGCCGCGCGGGGTCGCGCAGGAGCGGCGGGAGCGGCGGAAACGACCCCCGATACCGCTGCGCCGGCGCCGGCCCGCGTTGGGTCGGATCCGGCAATCAAGGAGACGCTATGACCGAGCGGCGATGGAAGGCGACCGAGCGCAAGGTGGCGGCGCTCCTCGGCGGGCAGCGCGTCCCGGTGTCGGGGCGGGGCCGCGGCGACGCGCCCGACGTGCGGCACCCCTGGCTCAGTATCGAGGTGAAGGACCGCGCCGCGCTGCCAGTCTGGCTGCTCGACGCGCTGGCGCAGGCCGAGGCGGCGGCCGCGCCCGACCAACTCGCCGTCGCGGTGCTACACCGGGCCGGCAGGCACCACGCCGACAGCCTGGTGGTGCTGCGCCTGGCCGCGTTCGCGGAGTGGTTCGCCGACGACGGGGAGAGCGTGATCTGCCGGCGGCCGCCGGGCGGCGCGGGAAGATGACGGGCAGGAGGTATCGAGTCGCCGGCGAAGGAGGGGCGGGTCGAATCTCTGGCGGCGCGGCGCCCCGACCGGACCACCGCCCTCGGCTTATCATGTGCCCGCAATCGCGGGCGTTTTTCGGGCTGCAGGTCGGGGCGCGGTCCCGGGGCGAAAGGCGACAGAATGCGACACCTAAAAAAGCGGGCCTTCCTCGCCGCGTTCGCGGAGAACGGCAACGCCTCGCGCGCCGCGGCGCTGGCCGGGGTCCACCGCGCCCAGCACTACCGCTGGCTCGCCGCCGACCCGGACTATGCGGCGGCCTTCCGCGAGGCGCGGGAGCACGCCGCCGATCGGCTGGAGGAAGAGGCGCGCCGGCGTGCGCTGGCCGGCAGCGACACGCTCTTAATCTTCCTGCTCAAAGGCGCGCGGCCTGAGAAGTACGCCGAGCGCCGGCGGCACGAGCGCGCGGACGAGCTGGTGCGAGTGTACCGCGCTGCCGCCGAGGGGGGCTGATGGCGGCCGGGCCGCGGGGCTTGTGTCCGTTTTGTCACGCGGCGTGGGGGCATCGCGGGCCGGGTTTCTGGGGTTTTCCGCCGCGGCGTGGGGGGCCGAATTGTGCGCTTTTTGCGCCGCAGCGTGGGGGCGCGCAAGGGGGCGACGATGTACAGCGAGAGGGCGCGACAACTGCGGCGCTGCACGGCGACGACGAAGGCCGGCCGGCCCTGCCGGGCCTTCGCGTGTTGGGACGACCCGGAGCAGCGCTGCGCGATCCACGCCGGGCGGGGCCACCGCGGGCCGCTGGCGTCGCGGTGGCCGCAGGACCGGCGGCCGGCGCGCTATGTCCCCTGTCGCTGCGCCGCCTACGCTTGGCCACACCGGCCGGGCTCGGGCTGGTGCCGCTGGCCTGACCCGCCGCTGGGGCGCTGCACCAACCCGGCGGGGACGCGCGGGGCGTTCGCCATGCGCCGCCGCGTGCGCCGGGGACGCGTGACCTACGAGCGGCGGTGAGCCGGGCGGGGCCGGGACTCGACGCGGCGGGCACGAGGGGGGCTATTGGCACGCCTCGGCCCGGATCGCCGCCGCGAACGGTTCGACGTCACCTTCCGCCAGGAGGTGCGCGAGCGGGCCGAGGGCCAGGCCGTGGGCGTGCAGCAGGGCGTAGGCGAGGGCCAGGACCAGGCCGACGAGCAGGGCCAGGGCGACGAGCTGCCGGCGCGCGGGGGGCACGAGGGTCCCGCGGGCCTCCTTCCGACTGGTGCGGCCCGGTCCGCCCGGGCCGTCGTGACGCCCCCACTGTAGGCGCTGCGGCCCCGGTGCGCCGTGACGCCGGCTCGTCTCGCGCGTGATCCCGGTCACCCCCTCGCACCGTGATACACGCGCGCCCGCCGGCGTAGTAGGGGGCGTGACGCCGAGCCCATCGCCGCCCGCGGGCGCCCGCGCGCGTCCCGCCTCGCGGCGCTGACGGGGCGGCGCCTACGGGCCCGCGCGGCGCGCGGCGGGCGGCATCGGACGGACGGGGGAGGTGACGCGATGCGACGGTCATGGTCCCGCGGGCGGGTGCTCCTCTCGGCGATCGTGCTCCTGGCGCTGTGCGGGGGCGCCGCCTTCGCCCCGGCGCCGCGCGCGGCCGCGGCGGACAGCCAGTGCTTCCCGGAGACCGGGCACTGTGTCCAGGGCCGCTTCCTCGACTACTGGGTCGCGCACGGCGGGCTGGCGATCAACGGCTACCCGCTCACCGACGAGATCCAGCAGCAGCTCGAGGACGGGAAGACCTACACGGTGCAGTATTTCGAGCGCGTGCGCATGGAGTACCACCCCGAGAACGCGGACCCGCAGTACCAGGTGCTCCTCGGGCAGTTCGGGCGCGCCCTCCACCCGGCCGACCCGGCCGCCGCCGCGCGCCCGGGCGAGGCGTACTTCGCCGCGACCGGCCACAACCTGGGCGGCGGCTTCCTGGCCTACTGGCAGGCCAACGGCGGGCTCGCCCAGTTCGGCTACCCGCTGACCGAGGAGTTCACCCAGTACCTGGAGGACGGCAAGCCCTACACGGTGCAGTACTTCGAGCGGGCCCGCTTCGAGTACCACCCCGAGAACCAGCCGCCCTACGACGTCGAGCTGGGCCAGTTCGGCCGACGCATCCTGGCGCTGCGCACCCCGGGCGTCGTGCTGCGCGACGACTTCAGCAACCCGGCCAGCGGCTGGCCGACGGGGGCGACCACCGGCGGCGGCGCCGCCTACGCCGGCGGCGGCTATCAGATCACCCTCACGCGGACGGACTGGGTCATCCGGGCGTATCCCAACCAGCCCCCCGGCCTGGCCGACGTGACGGTGGACGTCGACGCCACCGTCGCCGCCGGCGGGGCCCAGGCCGGGGCGGGGATCGTCTGCCGCCGCGTCGACGCCAACAACCACTACCTCCTGCGCATCACCGGCGCGGGGGGCTACGCCATCCGCAAGTACCAGGGCGGCGTGTGGACCACGCTGGCGAGCGGCACCAGCCCGGCGATCCACACGGGGAACGCCACCAACCACCTGCTGGCCGCGTGCGTGGGGAGCGTGCTGGCGCTGGTCGTCAACGGCCAGCGGGTGGCCACGGTGCAGGACAGCACGTTCGTCGCCGGCGAGGTGGGGTTGGCGGGGGAGAGCTTCGCCACGTCGCAGGTCGTCGTCCGGTTCAACGCGTTCGTGGCCGCCCGCCCCTGACCGCGCGGGGGGCGCGATAGGCAGGCCATGGTGCGGGCCTCCCCGAGCGACGACGCGACCGGGGAGGCCCACCGTCTGCGCACGGGCTCGTCGGGTGGTGCGCCCGGGCCGTTCTCGTGCGCCCCGGCGCGCGGCCGCGCCGCCGGCCCCTCCGGCCCCGGAGCGGGCCGGGAGCCGGCGCCCTCGGCGCGCGGGCCAACCGCCGGGACGTTTCGCCGCCTCCGCCGTATGAGGGGTACTGGACGCCGGCGGCGCGCGGGGCAGGAGGCGGGGCGATGACCGCGGAGGAGCTGGAGGCGCTGGCGCGGCGTCACGTCGCGGAGGTGCTCAACGGCCCGAACCTCGCCGCCATCCAGACCCTCATCCACCCGGGCTACCGCGACCATAGCGGGCCCGCCGAGGGCGGGCCCGGGCTGGACTCGCTGCACGCCTTCCTGGACCCGTGGCGCGCCGCCTTCCCCGACCTGCGCTTCGCGGTCGAGGACTGCTTCAGCGACGGCGCCGCGCGCGTGGCGGTGCGCGTCGTCGCCACCGGGACACACGCCGGGCCGTTCCTGGGCCTGGCGCCGACGGGGCGGGCGATCCGGGTCGAGGGGCTGGCCGTCTACCGCTGCGCGGCGGGGCAGATCGTCGAGCGCTGGGCGCACTTCGACACGCTGGGCCTGCTGCGCCAGCTCGGCGCGGCCCCGCCCCTCGGCTAGCGCGCCGTGGTCGGCGCCGTCGGCGCCCGGCGCGCCGCTAGAAGTTGAGGACGCCGGTCAGCCAGAGGATGAGCACGATGATGAGGATCAGGCCCAGCCCGCCGCCGGGGTAGTAGCCCCACCCCCGGCTGTAGGGCCAGGCCGGCACCGCCGCGATGAGCAGGATCACCAGGAGGATCACCAGGATCGGCATCGCGCGCCCCCTCGCCCGTCGCGCCCCGCCGCGGGAGCGCCATCGGCGCAGTATACAGGGCGCCTGCCAGACGTGGTAGGCTGGCGCGGCCAGGTGGCGAACTGGCACAGCGGGGCGGGCACAGCCCCGCGATGGGCGTGCGAGTCGTCCCAGCCTGGCCGGCCTGGCCCCTCGGGCTGACGACATCACCGGGGGGCCGCGCCGTCTCCGCGCGAGGAGGGGCGCGGCCCGGCGTTGCCGCGATCTCGCCACGCGCGCCGGGCCGCTGGTTGTGGCGGGCACCGGGCCCGCGCCCCCATCCTCGCGCGCCGTGGTACGCTCGGCAAGCCGGGTGGCGAGGGGCGCAGCGAGCCCGCCGCAGACCGGCCCGCGACGCCGGGGCGACGCCGGGCCGCCCGGCGCGCCCCCGCCCCGCTCAGCGTCGCGCGCCGGCCAGGCGGGGCCGCACCTCGTCCAAGAGGCCGGTGAAGAAGTCGACGATGGCCCGTTCGTCGCGCACCGCCTCCAGCAGCGCCGGCTCCGTCCAGACCGCGACGTCTCCGCGCCCGGCCAGCTCCTGCGCCTCCGCGTCGTCGTCGATGCCGACGAGCTTGGCCGGCGTCGCGCCCGCCCCCGCGGCTTCGGCCTCGGCCTCGGCCAGGTTCTCCACCAGGTAGCGCCGGCCCGCCTCGACGAAGGCGACGTAGAGCGCGCGGTAGTGGGCGGCGCGGTGGCGCGCCCGGACGAGCTGGTAGGCGAAAACCCGCGTCTGGGTGGTCTCGTCGAAGCCGCGCGCGGCGGGCGCCTCGGCCGTGCCGAAGGTCGCCAGGATCTGCGCGTCGGTCAGTTCCGCCACGGACTCGGCCGCGTCCATGCTACTCTCCTCCATCTCGATCTCCTCACCGTCGCCTGGGGCGCGGGCGGCGCATGAACGCCGACAAGCCGCCGCGCCTCCCGGGCTCCGCAAGGCGCGCGCCAGCGGCCACGCGGGGCGGCGCGCGGCGGGGTAGGTACCCGCACCGGTGGGGGATTCCCCATGCCGGCGCTGGGCGGATCCCCCCTTGGCGCCCGCCCGGCCGCGGCCTATGCTCGGAGGTAGGGGGCCGACGGCCGGCCCCGGACGCCCCGCGAGGCCGCCGTGCTGGCCCCCGTCCCCCCGCCCCTGCGCGCCATCCTGCACGACCCCGCGCTCGCGCCCGGCGCGAAGGCGGCCCTCTTCGCCGGGACGATCGCCCTGGTGGAGCGCGAGCTGGCCGCCGGGGGCGGCGACCCGGCGACGCGCGCCCGCTACCGCGCCCTGCGCGCGACGGCGCGGCGGCTCTACGAGGAGTTCGCCGTCGCTGCGCGCGAGCCCGCCGACTGATCCCGCCACGCCCCGCCGCCGCCATCGCGGCCGCTTCGGGGTATGTGACGGGTGGCGAGTAGGCCGAGGCGGGTACGGCTCCGCCCGAATGCCGGTGCGACTCCGCGCAGCCCGGCTGCCTACGCCGCGCCGTGACGGGGGCGGTCAGCCGCGCGGCCAGCGGGCGGGGTCGGGCGCGGTGAGCTGCTCGACCGGCACCAGGAAGAGCCGCGCCAGTCCGGCCCGCTGCTCGGCGTCCGGCGCGGCCCGCCCGTCCTCCCAGGCGGCCACCAGGCGGGCGTCCAGCCCCAGCCGGGCGGCCAGATCCTCGCGGCTCCAGCCATATGCCTCGCGCAGCTCGCGGATCGTGTGCAGGTAGTACATCGCGCCCCCCACCTCGCGCGCCGTTGTCGCCCCCTGCTACGGCGCCCCCGCGCCGGCGGATCAGCGGCGTGGGGCCAGCCTACGTGGCCGTGGGGTGCGGGGACCAGGGTGGAATCCCCCGAGCGAGGGTGGGCAGTTCCCCGCCCCCGCCCCTCCCTCAGCGCCGCCCCCAGCGCGACCGGAGGCGCGCCCAGACGACCCGTGGCGGGGCGAGGTCGCCCGGTGCGGGCGACGGGGGTTCCGCGGCGCGTGGGCGAGCGCACGCGAGGGGCGCATGCCGCGCCGACAGGACGCCCGTTGACTTCGTTCGCGACAGGGCGCAGTATAGAGCCCGCTCCCGGACCCGCGTGCTGCAACGCCTTCCCCCCACGGCGAGCTTCTAGCTGCGGAAGGAGGCCGCACATGCCGCAGTTTATCGCGATGGTGAACTGGACCGACCAGGGGATCAAGGGCCTCAAGGAGAGCCCGAGCC
>DASSSV010000118.1:0-7515 GCA_035708265.1 Thermomicrobiales bacterium
GCCAGCCTCGACGAGCGGCGGGCCGAGGACGACCGCGACAACGGCGGCGGTACGCCCGTCGTCGGCGCCAGCCCGGCCGCCACGCCGACCGCGACGCCGGGCGTCGCGCCCTCGCCGACCTCCGCGCCGGGCCCGAGCCCCGCGAGCCCCGCCGCCACCCCCGCTCCGGAGCCGGCGACGGCCACGCCCGCCGCCACGGCCGCCCCGCCCGGCTCGCCGGCCGCGACGCCGTCGCCGTCGGGCGGGCCGTAGCGGCATGGTGGCCCGGTGCGGGGCCGACTTCCCGCGCCGCTGCCAGCCCCCGCCCCGCTCGACTATACTTGACCCCGAGCGCCCCCGCGGGGGCCGTGGAGGGGAATCGTGGCGAAGCCATTGGTCGCGCTGGTTGGGCGGCCGAACGTCGGGAAATCCACGCTCTTCAACCGGCTGGTCGGCGAGCGCCGGGCGATCGTCTTCGACGAGCCCGGCACGACGCGCGACCGCACCTACGGCGAGGCCGACTGGAACGGCCTCACCTTCGACGTGGTCGACACCGGCGGCCTCCAATCCGAGGACGAGATCGCGCGGTCGAGCCTGGCCGAGATCGCGCGCGGCACGCGCGAGCAGGCCCGGCTGGCGATCGACGAGGCCGACGCGATCGTCTTCCTGGTGGACGGGCAGGACGGCCTGCTGCCGAGCGACGAGGAGGTCGCCGACCTCCTTCGGCGCAGCGACAAGCCCGTGATCGTCGGGGTCAACAAGGCCGAGAGCGCTGCGCGCCGCGAGGACGCGGTCGAGTTCTACGCGCTCGGGCTCGGCGAGCCGACCCCCTTCTCCGCCTACCACGGCACCGGCACCGGCGACCTGCTGGACCGCATCGTCGCCGCGCTGCCGCCCGCCGTCGAGGAGGAGGAGGAAGAGGCGCCGAAGATCGCGATCGTCGGCCGGCCGAACGTCGGGAAGTCAGCCCTCCTCAACGCGCTCCTCGGCCAGCCGCGCGCGATCGTCTCCGCCGTGCCCGGCACCACGCGCGACCCGCTGGACACGCCCCTGATCTGGGAGGGCCAGCCGCTGACCCTGATCGACACGGCCGGGATCCGGCGCCGCGGCCGGGTCGAGCACGGCGGCGTCGAGCAATACAGCGTGATCCGCTCGATGAAGGCGATCAGCCGCTGCGACGTCGCGCTCCTGCTGATCGACGCGGTCGAGGGCATCACCGCGCAGGATCTGCACATCGCGGGCTACATCGCCGACGAGGCGAAGGGGATCGTCGTCGTCGTCAACAAGTGGGACGCGGTGGAGAAGGACACCGACACGATGGACGAGTTCCGCGAGGAGATCGGGCAGGCGCTCGACTTCATGTCCTACGCGCCGCTCGTCTTCATCTCGGCGCTCCACGGGCAGCGGGTGGCGCGGGTGCCCGAGCTGGCGCTGGAAGTGCTGGCCGAGCGGGACAAGCGCGTGCCGACCGGCCAGCTCAACCGGGTCGTGCGCGAGGCGGTCACCGCCCACCCGGCGCCGGGCAAGCAGGGCCGGCCGCTCCGGTTCTACTACGCCACGCAGCCGCGCGTCGCGCCGCCGACCTTCGTCTTCTTCGTCAGCGACCCGAAGATGATCCACTTCGGCTACCGGCGCTACCTGGAGAACCGGCTCCGCGAGGAGTTCGGCTTCATCGGGACGCCGATCCGGCTCTCCTTCCGTGGCCGGGGCGAGGAGTAGCCGGCGGCCGGCGCGCCCGGCCGCCGCGCCGGCCCCGCGCCGCCCCGTGCCCGGCGCGGAGCACGGCCCCTTCCGCGACCTGTCGGACACCGGCCCGTGGGTGCTGCGCTGCGCGCCGGGGCTGGCCCGCGTCGCCCTGACCGAGTTGCGCTACCGGCACCTCGTCGGGCGCGAGCCGGGCGCGACGATCCTGCGCCAGCGCAACCACGACCTCGTCTTCGTCCCGCGCACCACCGGGCCGCCCAGCCCGACCCTGCGCGTCCCCGAGGAGATCCACGCCTGCGTCCTCTTCGGCCGCTACAAGATCTCCCAGGCGCAACTCGCCCGGCTGGCGGCGCTCCTCCGCGAGCAGCGCCGGCCCTTCCGCGTCGTCGTCACCGCCGACGGCGCGCACTTCCCGCGGCAGCAGACGAAGCGCTGGCTGCAGCACGCGCTCGACGGCCTCGGCGTGCCGCTGACCGACGACCCCGACTGGGACATCGTGCTCTGGGTCTTCTGCGTTGAGGAGGCGTACTACGTCTGCCTCCTGCGGGGCACGGCGGCCGACGCGCCCGGCCGCGACCGCCGGCACGCCGAACTGCCGGGCGCGCTGCCGCCGACGATCGCGGCGGCGCTGGCTTTCCTGGGCGAGCCGAAGGCGGACGACACGATCCTCGACCCGGTCTGCGGCACCGGGACGCTGCTGGCCGAGGCGCACGCCTACGCGCCGGAGGCCGCCCTCATCGGCCTCGACCTCGACCGCGACGCGCTCGCCGCGGCGCTCGACAACCTGGCGCGCCTCTCTCGACTCGACCTCCGGCGCGCCGACGCCGCGCACACCGGCTTGCCGCCCGGTGCGGTGTCTCTCGTGCTGGCGAACCTGCCGTTCGGCAAGCGGTTCGGCAGCCCCGCGACCAACCCCCGGCTCTACCGCCAGATCTGCGTGGAGATCGCGCGCGTGGCCGCCCGCCCGGCGCGCGCCGTCCTGCTCACCGCCGACGTCGACGCCCTCACCGCCGCGCTCGCCACCCAGCCCCACCTGCGCCTCGCGCGCCGCGTGCCGATCAGGGTGCGCGGCACGGCCGCCACGATCTTCGTAGTGCGCGCGGAGTGAGGCGGCCCCCGATCCCCCCAATCCTGGGGGAACCCGCCACGAACGTCGTAGCGGTGGGGATGGCGATCGACCGGGCCGGTGTAACTACGCTCCCGCTCGCTGCGATGTTGACGATGGGTTCCCCCCAGGATTGGGGGGACAGGGAGGCCGCAACCCCGCCCGCTGTGGTACCATCCCCGCCATTGGCCGCTTGCGCCCCGCGCCCGCCAGGAGAGCGCCGCCGTGTCCTCGCCCGCCGCGCCCGCCCGCTACTCGCGCTGGAACCCCAACACCTGGGAAGGGTGGGAGCGCAACCAGTGGGCGATCTACGCGGCGGTCTTCATCTCCTTCCTCAGTTTCACCTTCGTCATGCCCTTCCTGCCGCAGTACGTGCAGCAGCTCGGCGTGCGCGACCCCGACAAGGCGGCGCTCTGGTCGGGGCTCCTCTTCGGGATCAGCCCGCTCCTCGGCGGCCTGCTGACGCCCTTCTGGGTGGCGGTGGCGGAGCGCACCGGCAACAAGCCGATGATCCTCCGCTCGCTGCTCAGCTACATCGTCCTGATCGGGCTGATGGGCGTCTGCACGAACGTCTGGCAACTGCTGGCGCTGCGGATCCTGCTCGGCATCTTCTCGGGCTTCAGCTCCTTCGCGCTCGCCGTCATCAGCGTCACCGTGCCGAAGGAGCGCGTCTCCCAGGCGGTCGGCACTCTGCAGGCGGTCCAGTTCGTCTCCGCCGCCTGCGGGCCGATCTTCGGCGGGGCGCTGGCCGACAGCGTCGGGCTGCGCACGACCTTCTTCGTCTCCGCGTTCGTCAACGTCGTCGCCAGCGCCGTGTTCATGTGGCTCTTCGACGCGGCGCACGACCGCCGCGCCGCGCCGCAGCGCAAGGAGCGCGCGTCGGTCACGCGCCTGGCGCGCCTGCCGGGCCTGCTCGCCGTGATGGTCACGCTCTGCTCGGTCAGCTTCATCGAGCGCACCTTCGGCCCGCTGATCCCCCTCTACGTGCAGCAGCTCCACGCGCCGGAGCGGTTGCTCGGCACGATCTCCGGCGCGGTCATCACACTCGGCTCGCTGGCGGCGGCGGTCGCGGCGAGCACGATGGGGCGGCTCAGCCGCGAGCGCAACCCCCGTAACCTCCTCCTGATCACGCTCACCGGCGGCTGCATCGTGTTGATCCCGATCACCGGGGTGCAGGAGTGGTGGCAACTCCTGCTGCTGCGCCCGATGCTCGACATCTTCATCGGCGGCAACACGACGCTCACCTACGCCATCGCCGCGCGCACCCTCCCCGCCGAGTGGAAACTGACGGCGTTCGGCGCGCTCGGTGGACTGGCGATGATCGGCGGCGCGGCCGCCCCCTTCGTCTCGGGTGCCGTGACCGACGCCTCGCACAGCCTGCGGACGATCTTCGGCCTCGACGCCGTCCTCTACGCCCTGGTGCTCCTCTGGGCCTGGAAGTCGATCCGGCTGCCGAAGGAGGAAGAACCGCCCGCGCCGTCGCCGCGCCTCGAGGTAGCCGAGGCCGCCGGGGATGCGTAGGGCGTGGGCCGTGGGCCGTGGGCCGTGAGGACGCGGTGCGGGATATGGCAAACGCCATCCACTCGTAGAGGCCGGCCCCCGTGCCGGCCCTGTTGCCGCGCCGCCCGGCATCCATTTCGCCGCTTGCGTGGTCGGCGACCCAACCCGGGCAGGCGGGTTTCGTGGCGGGGTGCCCGCGCGCGGGCCTGCCATGCAGGCGCGGTTCCAACCGCCAGCGCTCCCCACCGACACCCGCCCCTCGCAACCCGGCCCACGCTGGGCGCCATCCCGTGTCGCGGTCGGCCGGGATCGCGGGCCGGCATGGGGGCCGGCCCCTACGAGTCGACGCGCCCGCGTGCCCCCGGAGTGCCATGCCGCGAACAAGTGGTCCCACTCTTCTGTTCAGAAATGGCTCTGTTCGCAGAGCCACTTTCGCGCCACAATGGTGGGGTGGCGGCCCGGCAGGCGGGCCGGATAGCGGTCGAGTGGAGCGAGGGGCGCAGAATCCATGACGGCGTTTGCACGGACCCGGCGTAACAAGGTCATCCGCGAGCCGGAGCGGGGGCGCTACGAGCGCGAGGAGATCTATCGCATCGTCGACGAGGCGCTCCTCTGCCACGTCGGCTTCGTCCAGGACGGGCAGCCGTTCGTCATCCCGACGCTGCACGCGCGCGACGGCGACACGCTGCTGCTGCACGGCTCGTCGGCCAGCCGCATGATCCGGCACATCGGCGCCGGCAACCCGGTCTGCGTGACGGTCACGCTGTTGGACGGGATCGTCCTGGCGCGCTCCGTCTTCCACCACTCGATCAACTACCGCTCGGCGGTCCTCTTCGGGACCGGCCGCGTGCTGACCGGAGACGACGAGAAGCTGGCCGCCCTGGCCCGCTTCACCGACCGGCTGCTGCCGGGGCGCTGGGACGACGTCCGCCCGCCCAACCGTCAGGAACTCAAGGCGACCGCCGCCGTAGCGATCCCGCTGGAGAGCGCCTCCGCGAAGGTGCGCGTCGGCCCGCCGAAGGACGACCCGGACGACGTCGCGCTGCCGGTCTGGGCCGGCGTCCTGCCGCTCCACCAGGCCGTCGGCGACCCGCTGGCCGACGAGCTGGTCCCGCCGGGCCTCCCGCTGCCGGCGTATCTTGAGGAGTTCATCGAGCGGCGGCGGGGATAGGCGTCGGGCTCAGAACATCTTGTAGCGGCGGATCGCGGGGACCAGCCAGGCGATCAGGATGACGGTCAGGATGCAGGCGACGCCGCCCGAGAAAACCGAGAAGGGCGTGCTGATCGCGTCCGCGACCGCGCCCGCCTCGAGCTGGCCGAGCTGCGGCCCGCCCTGCACGAACATCTGGTTCGCCGCCGTCACCCGCCCGCGCACCTCGTCCGGCGTCAACAGTTGCAGGATCTGGTGCCGCAGGGTCATGCTGATCGTGTCGAAGAGGCCGGTGCCGGCCAGGCAGAGCAGCGAGATCCAGAGCACGCGCGAGAGGCCGAACCCGGCCGTGGCGACGCCGTAGCCGACCACCGCGATCAGCAGCGGCCAGCCGGGGAAGCGCACGCGGTTGGCGAACGCCGTCATCGCCGCCGCGCCGACGACCGAGCCGGCGGCCGGCGCCGAGTAGAGGATGCCGAGCCCTTCCGCGCCGACGTGCAGGATCTGCACGGCGAAGATCGGCAGCAGGACGGTCGCGCTGCCCCAGAAGGTCGCGCCGAAGTCGAGCGACATCACCGCCAGCACGATCGGGTTGTGGCGGATGAACTGCAAGCCCTCGACCGCCGCGCGCCAGCCGCGCGGGCCGTGGGTCGCGGCCGGACCGAGCCGCGAGCGCATCAGCAACAGCGAGATGATTACCGCCAGGAAGCCGGCCGCGTCGCAGAAGTAGGTGCCGCCGATGCCGATCGAGGCGAGCGCCACGCCGCCGAGTGCCGGCCCGGCGATCATCGCTACCTGCGAGAGGGTGATGTTCCACGAGAGCGCGTTGGGCAGGTGCTCCCGCGGCACCAGCCCCGGGATGATCGCCTGCTGCGCCGGCTGGTTGAGCGAGCCGGCCGCCGCCGAGATCACGGTGATGCCGTAGATCGCCGCGAGGTGCGCCAGCCCGGCGAAGGTGAGCGCCGCCAGCGCCGCCGACGAGCAGAGCATCACCGGCTGGGTCATCAGCATCAGGTTCCGCCGATCCACCTGGTCGGCCAGCACGCCGCCGGCCAGCGAGAAGAGGATCACCGGCAGCACCCGGAAGAGCCCGAGGAGCCCCAGCTCGAGCGCCGAGTGGTGGATCTCGTAGACCTGGAAGGAGATGGCGACGATCTGCATCTGGCGGCCGATCGTCGAGACGAAGCGGCCGCCGAGGATCAGGCGAAAGTCGTAGTGGCGCAGCGCGACGAACGGGGAGAGCGGTTCGGGGGGACCGAGCGTCTCGTCGGCCACATCGCCGACGGCCGATTTGCCAGCCAACCGGGTCACACTCCTCGTCGAGCCGCGGACAGCGTGCTAATAGTAGCGCATTCGGGGGGACGCCGCCAAAACACAGAGGCACGGAGGCACAGAGGACGGAGAGAGAGGACGAGGAGAAGTACGAGGTACGAAGGACGAAGGACGAATTAAGCGTCGGGGCAGATCCTATTCGTACTTCATTCGCTCTGCGCTCTCTCCCCCGTCCTCTGCGTCTCCGCGGTGAACATCTCTTTCCGGGCGAGCTCGGCGAATGCCGCGGGTGGCAGGCCGGACTGGAGGCGCTCGACGATCCGCAGGGCGCACTCGCACGGGGTGGCGGTGGCGGTGTCGACTTCAAGGTCGTAGCGGCCGTGCGCGTGGACGCGCGAGACCTGCCAGCGCACGACGCCCTTGGCCGACCGCTCCGGCCGCGCCCACTCGCGCCGCTCCAGTTCGGGTAGCGGGCAGTGGACGCCGACGAAGAGGACGCGGTACGGCGCCCAGAGCGCGACGCACTCGCGCAGCCACTCGGGCACCCAGAGGACGTGGTCGACTATCACGTCGTTGCCGGCCGCCGCGAGCGTCGCCACGGCGCGGTGCATCCCGGAGATCAGCCGGCGGCCGAACTCCGGCACGACGATCCCCGTGCCGGCCGCGCCGTCACCCTCGGCCGGCAGGAAGAGCACCGCTTCCGGCGCGTCGCGCCGGGGAGCCTCGCCCGGTTCGAGGACGCGGAAGAGGTACTTCGGCGGGCAGACCTGCTCGTAGAAGACGTCCATCCCCAGGTGAAGGTACG
>DASSSV010000119.1:0-21973 GCA_035708265.1 Thermomicrobiales bacterium
AACAAGGACCTCGCGGTGATGGTGCCGCCCTTCAACTCGCCGGACGGCTGGCAGTTCAACTTCAAGAACCCCTACCTGGCGAAGAAGGAGGCGCGGCAGGCGGTCGCCTACGCGCTCGACATGACGCAGTTCTCCAAGGACTCCCTCTACGGGCTGGGCAAGCCCGGCGTCGGCCCGATCGCGCCGGGCAACTACGCCTTCGACCCGACGCTGAAGCCGATCCCCTACGATCTCGACAAGGCCAAGAGCCTCGTGCAGCAGGCCGGGACGCCGCCGAGCAACATCGTCTTCATGGTCAACAAGGGCAACGTGCTCCGCGAGGATTTCCTGACCTACACCCAAGCCCAGCTCCAGAAGATCGGCTGGAAGATCGACGCCCAGGCGATCGAGTACGCCACGCTCGTGGACAAGGTGACGAAGAAGGACTTCGACGTCAGCGGCGTCAACTTCAGCGGCGTGACGATCGACCCGGGCGAACTCTACCTCCAGTTCGGCACGGGGCAGTCGGAGAACTACAGCAGCTACAGCAACCCGCAGCTCGATACCCTGCTGAAGCAGGCCAAGCAGGAGCTCGACATCACCAAGCAGAAGGACCTCTACAAGCAGATCCAGGCGATCATCATGGAGGACCAGCCGGCCGACTTCGCCTGGTACCGCCCCTTCCTCCACGTCGCCAAGACGAAGTTCGCCGGCTACGTCGACAGCAGCAGCGGCCTCTTCGAGGAACTGGAGAAGTGGTACATCGCCGGATAGGGCGAATTCGCCGCCGAGCACGCGGAGCGCACTGAGAATCCACATGCGATAGGCAAGGCGACGGCCGGGCGGCCCTCGCTCCCCGGCCTGTCATCTCATCGCGCTCTATGTGCTCCGCGGCGAATCGTGAACCCGCGCGAGGAGGGAGCCGTGGGCGAGACGCCGGTCGTCGCGTGGGAGATCGGGCGGGACGAGTACGAGGCGCGCGTCGGGCGCGTGCGGCAGATCCTGCGCGAGCGGGAACTGGACGGACTGGTCCTCTTCCACTCCGTCCGCCTGACCTACCTCACCGGCTTCTTCCACCAGCGCACCGAGCGGCCGATGGCGCTGGTCGTGCCGCTCGACGGCCCGCTCGGCGCGCTGGTGCCGCGCCTGGAGCGCGAGCACGTCGCCGCCTACCCCGCCATCGCCCGCGTCAGGGACTACCCCGAGTACCCGACCGGCGGCACGAAGCACCCGATGGCGCACCTGCGCGACCTGCTGACCGACCTGGGGCTGGGCGGCAAGCGCCTCGGCTACGACAACGACGGCTACCACGACATCAACAGCTACGATGGCCCCGCGCTGAGCGCGATCCACGACGGCCCGACCGCACCCGCGCGGGACATCGTCGACGACCTGCGCACGGTCAAGAGCGAGGCCGAGCTGCGGCTGATGCGGGCGAGCGCGACCTGGGGCAACCTGGCGCACCGCCTGATGCACGACCGCCTCGCGCCCGGCCGGTCGGAGATCGAGGTCTCGCTGGAGGCGTCGCTGGAGGCGTCGCGGATGCTGCTCGCCGCGCTCGGCCCCACTTACCGGGCGACCGGCTTCGTGGCGCAGCCCGCCACCGCGGTCGTCCAGGCGGGCGCGAACACCGCCCTGCCGCACCCCCTCTCGCGCGGCGGCGGGCTGCGCCGCGGCGACGTGCTGGTGACGTTCGGCGACGCCGACGTCGGCGGCTACCACACCGAGCTGGAGCGGACGATGCTGCTGGGCGAGCCGACGCCGGCGTTCGTCAGGCACTTCGAGCTGATGCTGCAGCTCCAGCAGGCCGGCTTCGACGCGCTGCGGCCGGGCCGCCGCCTGGCCGACGCCGAGGCCGATGTGGCGCGCGCCTTCCGGGATCTCGGCGTCGCCGACCTCCAGCGCCACCACACCGGCCACGGCCTCGGGCTTGAGGGGCACGAGGCGCCGTTCATCGACCTGGGCGACGAGCGGGTCATCCGGGAAGGGATGGTCTTCTCGGTCGAGCCCGGCCTCTATGTGCCGGGGCTGGCCGGCTTCCGACACTCCGACACGGTCGTCGTCACCGCCGGCGGCGTCGAGCGCCTGACCTACTACCCCCGCGACCTCGACAACCTCGTCGTGCCGGCCTGAGGGGGCTGGCGGTTGAAACCGCGCCTGAATGGCAGGCCCGCAAGCGGGCACCCCGCCGCGAAGCCCGCCTGCGCGGGCTGGGACCTATCCCGGCGTCCCAGCCTGGCGAGACAACCACGCGCGCCCGGGCCATACGAGATGCGCGTCGTGGCCTCGCGCGACATCTACCGGGGCGCAACGTCCATCCTCTGGTCGGAGTCGTGGGTCCGAGCCCAGCCCGCGGAGGCGGGCTTCGTGGCGCGGGGTGCCCGCTTGCGGGCCTGCCCCCAAGCCGCGGCTTCAGCCGCCCGGCGCGCCGGCCTTGACAGGCTCCCGCCCCTCGGCTACGCTAGCGCTTGACGACCTTCGGGGCAGGGTGTAATCCCCGACCGGCGGTATGGCGTCCAGCGCGCCGAGCCCGCGAGCCGCGCAGCGGCAGATCCGGTGAGAGGCCGGGGCCGACGGTGACAGTCCGGATGGGAGAAGGTCTGCGCGCTGGTAGACGAGTATGCGGGAGGAGTGCGGGCTCCTCCGGCATGGCCGCTACCCGACGCGCGGTGCGCCATCGCCCCGACGGCCGGGCGGCCGGCGGGCGTTTTTTCTGTCGCCCGCCGCGACTCGACGCGGGAGGCGACGCGACGCGGTGAACGCACTCGACACATCTCGGTATGCCGGCCAGCGCGCGCGGCGCGGGACACCGCCGGATCGGCGGCCCCGCCAGGGCGACGACGGCACGGGGCGGCCCGGGCCCCGGCTCGAACTCCTCTGGGTGCCCCTCTCCCTGCTGGCGGGCCTGCTGCTCTGGCAGATGGTCGTCGCGCTCGGGCACTACCCCGCCTTCATCCTGCCCGGGCCGGGGCGGGTCGCCGCCCGCTTCGTCGCCGCCGTGCGCGACGGGACCTGGTGGTGGCATACGCAGGTCACGCTGGTCGAGAGCCTGCTCGGCTTCGCGCTCGGCTTCGCCGTCGCCACGCCGCTCGGCTACGTCCTGGCCCACCGGCCGTTCCTGGAGCGCCTCGCCGCGCCCTACATCGCCGCGAGCCAGGCGCTGCCGGTGATCGCCATCGCGCCGCTGCTGCTCCTCTGGCTCGGCTTCGGCCTGCTGCCGAAGGTGCTGGTCGCCGCGCTGGTCGTCTTCTTCCCGATCCTGGTCAATACCGTCACCGGCCTGCGCGGCATCGACCCGTCACTGCGCGAGGTCGCGCTCGTCTATGGGGCGTCGCGCTGGCAGACGGTGCGGCTGGTCGAGTTGCCGCTGGCGCTGCCGACACTCCTCTCCGGCGTCAAGATCGGCTTCACCCTCGCCGTCACCGGCGCGACGGTGGCCGAGTTCATCGGCGCGAGCCGCGGCCTC
Organism: Thermomicrobiales bacterium; assembly: GCA_035708265.1. Lineage (GTDB taxonomy): Bacteria > Chloroflexota > Chloroflexia > Thermomicrobiales > CADCWN01 > DASSSV01. The sequence continues at coordinate 3,446 of DASSSV010000119.1, forward strand.
GGCCTGCTGCTGAACATCTCGAAGGGCCTCTTCGACACCCCGCTCCTCTTCGTCGCGCTCGTGACCCTCATCGCGATGGCGATCGTCGCCTACGGCTTCGTCTCGCTCCTCGAACGGCTGCTGATCCGCTGGTGAGTCTCCTGTCGGCACCCGGCCCCATCGTGGACGAAGGAGTCCTGCCATGAACGCTACACGGCTGACGGTCTGCACGCTGGTCCTCTGCCTCGCACTCGTCGCCTGCGGGTCGGCGCCCGCGCCCCCGGCGGTCTCGACGCCCGCCGCGCACGCCACCAGCGCGGTCGGCGCCGCGCTCGGCACGAGCACGCCCGCGGCCACCGCGGCGGGCGGCCCGGTCGCCCCGGCCAGCCCCGCGGGCGCGGCCTCGCCCGGCGCGACGACCAAACTGACGATCGCGCTCGGCTACATCCCCGACATCCAGTTCGCGCCCTTCTACATGGCGAAGGAGGGGGGCTACTTCCGCGACGCCGGGCTCGACGTCGACTTCAACCAGAGCGTCGAGACCGATGTGCTCAAGCTCGTCGGCACCGGCGCGCTGAAGTTCGGCGTCGCCAGCGGCGACGAGGTGATGGTGGCGCGCTCGCAGGGGGTGCCGGTGGTCTACGTCGCCGCCTGGTACCAGAAGTACCCGGTGACGATCGTCGCGCGCGCCTCGGCCAACATCCACGGCGTCCGCGACCTCAAGGGGCACACGGTCGGCGTGCCGGGGCGCTTCGGCACGACCTACACCGGCTTGCTTGCCCTGCTCCAGAACGCCGGGATGAGTCAGTCGGACATCCAGATCCGCGAGGTCGGCTTCAACCAGGTCCAGGCGCTCAGCCAGAACCAGGTCGACGCGATCGTCGGCTACACCAACAACGAGCCGATCCAGCTCAAGAACCTCGGCGTGGACACCACGACGATCAACGTCTTCGACCAGGTCGACCTCGTCTCCAACGGCATCGTGACCAACGAGCAGACGCTGCGCGACAACTCCGACCTGGTTCGCAAGGTGGTCGGCGCGGTGCTGCGCGGCACCGCCGACACGATCGCGCACCCGGACACGGCCGTGGACACCACGCTGGCGAAGTACGTGCCGGAGGCGAAGGACAAGCGCGCGCTGGAGCGCCAGATCCTCGACGCGACGATCCCGCTCTGGCAGAGCCCGGTCACGGCGCAGCACGGCCTCGGCTACTCCGACCCCGCCGCCTGGACAACGACGAAGGACGTGCTGACCAAGTTGAAGATGCTCGGCGGCGACGTCGATCTCAGCAAGGTCTACACCAACCAGTTCGTGCCGACGGGGCGGTAGGGCGGCGTGGGCCGTGGGCCGTGGGCCGTGACCGCGTGGTTGGGAAATGGGGCAACCCCATCCCCTCGTAGGGGCTGGCCCCCGTGCCGGCCCGGTCTCCTCGCCGATCGCGAAAGGGCCAGCGCCCCGCGTAGGTGAGCGTTCGGAGGGACAGGATCGGTCGGGTGCGGAGGCTGGCGCCTACGGGGCGGCGGCGAGCACCAGCCGCGCGCCGCGCGCCGCGGCGGGGTCGAGCGCGAGCGCGCCGTCGGGGCGGACGGTCGTCGCGATGCCCTGTCCGGCCAGGAAGGCGCGGGCGGCGGCGAGGTCGGCCACGTCGAGGACGAGGTCGCGCGGGCCGCGCGGGTCGCCGGGGAGCAGGCAGATCGTCGCGTCGGGCAGGCGGATCGTGCCGTCATCTGCGTGCAGGTCGTACTCGTGCGCGTAGGTCGCGGCGCCCGCCGCGACGTCGCCGACCGCGACGCCCAGTTCGCGGACGCCGCGCAGGCCGAGCGGGCCGGGCGCGTCGATCCCGAGCCGCGCGAACCAGGCCGGGCGCCCGCCGACCAGTTCGTCGTGCCGGATCAGGAAGGGGCGCGCGAGGTCGGCGGGGCGCGGCCGGCCGGCGACCGTCCAGCCCCGGCGCGTGCCGTCGGGCAGCGTCGCGGCGGCAGCGGCCGGGTCGCGGTAGGCCGCGCCGGCGGCGCGCAGCCGCGCGACGTCGCCGGCCACGTCATCGCTGCGCAGGGCGAAGTAGAAGAGGCCCTCGCGCGCGGCGAGGAAGGCGCGGAGGGCGTCGGCCAGCGAGCCGGGCTCGACGCGGTCGGCGTGGGCGGAGTCGAGCGCGAGCAGTTCGAGGTAGGCCCCGCCGAGGCCGGCGAGCGCGTTGATCGTCGGCCCGCTCGCCGCGCCGCCCGGCGCGACGCGCAGCCCCAGCCGCGCGAAGTCCTCCGCCGCGACCCCCAGGTCGCGCACCGCCACGACGACGTGATCGATCCCGGTCAGCATCTGTAGGCCCTCACCCCCTATCCCCCTCTCCCAATTCTGGGAGAGGGGGGACTCGCCGTCAATACCGTGGTGCTCTTCGAGAACACGGGTCAGGGATTGGAGAACGAGTGCGGGCGGAGATCTCCCCCCTCTCCCAATCCTGGGAGAGGGGGGCGGGGGGTGAGGGCTGCCGACCGACGGACTACTCGCCGTCCTGGCGCGCCGCCTGCTCCTCCGCGCGGGCGGCGAAGCGGCGGGCGAGGACGCCGATCGTCGCGGCGCCGACGCCGAAGAGGCCGAGCATCTCGAGCAGGCCGCCGACGCCGGGACCGGCCGTGCCGCCCGCGCCGGTGTTCGGCAGCCCCGGCATCGGGGCCGGCGACGGCGACGGGGCCGGCGCCGCGGCGGGCATGCAGTCGACCGCCGGGCCGCCCGGCATCGTCTCGGTGACGCCGCTGGTGTCGATTGAGCCCGGCCCGGGGTAGGTGACCGGCGTGCCGCTGCCGCCGATGAAGCCGAGTTGCTTGAGCGCGTTGGCCGCGTCGCCGAGGGTGGAGAACATCGCCTTCTCGAAGGCGACGTTGTTGGCCGGGCGAACGCCGAGCGCGTAGTTGGCGAGGACCCGGTGCTCACCCTCCTCCGCGCCGATCTGGAAGGCCACCTTGACGAGCCCCGGCTGCTTGAGCCCGGTGAACTCCGTCGCCGCGGCCATGTAGGCGGCGATGAACGCGCCTTCCAGCGTGACGATGGTGGTGAAGAGGGTCTTGGCGTCGGTCAGGATCTTCGGGTCGGGCACGGTGAAGGTGGTGGTGAGCGGCTTGGCGCCCGCCCCCGTCAAGAAGGCGTAGTGGTCCTGCTCCTCGGCGCGCGCCGCCTGGAGGATCGCCAGGACCGGCGCCGAGATGGCGTTGGCGCCGTAGCCGCCCTTCGACGCGCTGTCGATCGCCCCGCCGAGCAGGGTCACGGCCATCGCCTCGGCGGTGGCGGCGATGTTGATGATGTCGGTTACCGACTCCGACTGGGCGGCGACCGTTTGCAGGAGCCCGACCTGGGCCAGGGTGAGGCCGATCCCGGCCGCGCCGGCGCCCTTGAGGAGCGTGCGCCGTGAGAAGCGCGCGCTCGTCACCGTCTCGAGTGCAGTCATCGTTCGTCTTCCCCTTTCCATTCGCGGTCCGGCGGCTGGCCGGCGAGCGCGCGGCGCGCCGTCACGGCTGGAGGTTGGTGACGCCGGCGTTGTTGATGGCGCCGGGGCCGGGGTAGGTGATCTGGGTGCCGCTGCCGCCGATCCACCCGAGCTGCTGGAGCGCCTGGGCTGCCGCGCCGACGCTGGTGAACATGGCCTTCTCGAAGGCGATGTTGTTGGGCACCTTGTCCGCGATCACGTTCGCGCCGATGGCATAGAAGCGGGCGTGGGCGCGGTGCTCGGCCTCGACGCCGCCGATCTGGAGGGCGACCTGGACCAGACTCGGCTGGCCGAGGATGGCGAACTCCTGCGCGGCGGCGAGGTAGGCGGCGATGAAGGCTTCTTCCAGCCCGATGACCGTCTTGAGGAAGGTGCCGGGATCGGTGACGATCTTGGTGTCCGGCAGGGTGAAGGTGGTGGTGTGCGGCTTGGCGCCGGCGCCGGTCAGGTAGGCGTAGTGGGCCTGCTCCTCGGCGCGCGCGGCGGTGACGAACTGGACCTGCTCGGCGTTCAGCGCGAGCTGGCCCTTCGCCGCGCTGTCGAGCGCGCCCCCCAGCGCCGTGACCGCCAGCGCCTCCGCGGTCGCGGCGATGTTGATGATGTCCTGCACCGTCTCGCAGGTCGCCGCCGCGGCCTGCAACGCGGCCGTCCGCGACGGCGCGACTCCGAGGGCCAGTCCGCCCCCCGCCTGCTGCAAGAGTGTCATGCTCGCGTGCTCCTTTCTCCGAGACCGCAACAACCCGACACGCCCGGCGCGGCCCGCCCTGCCCCGCGCCGCCGGCGTCCTCCCGCTACCCCACTCCTCCTTTCGCTGTACACGTTCGGTACAAGAGCCGTGCAAATCCCCTTCACCGTCGCCAGCACCATCCACGATCCGCGTCGAGCCTTCGCGCGGACGAGACGGCCGTGCTGACGGGTGAGGCGGCGGTCACTGGCGGGCGCGACCGCCCTGTGGCCCCTACTACGCAGGCGGGCGGGCGGCGGATCAATGAGACGGCAGACGGCAGACGGCAGTAGGGGTGCGCGTCGAACGCTCGTAGTCGCTGGTGGCGCGAGAGGCGTCTCGCTATCAATCAACAATGATGAACGGCCAACTTACTGCCGACTGCCATCTGCCATCTGCCGACTGCTATACTACGGGGCGCGCGGAGGCCGGCTGGCGCCCGGTGATCGCGGCGACGCGCGCGCGCGTAGTTAAGGACGAGGCCGGGTGAGCGACGAGGGCACCGACTGGAGCGAGCGGGACGACGCGGCGCTCCTCGCGGCGATCGGTCGCCGGGACGAGCGCGCCCTCGCGGCGCTCTACGACCGCTACGGTGGCTTCGCCTACGCCCTCGCCTACCGGATCCTCGGCGAACGCGGCGCCGCCGAGGACGCGGTGCAGGACGCCTTCCTCAACGTCTGGCGGCGCGCCGCCAGTTTCGAGGCCGGGCGCGGCAGCGCGCGGACCTGGCTCCTGTCGATCGTGCATCACCGCGCGATCGATCGCCTGCGCGGCACGGCGGGCCGCGCCCGCCGCGACGGTTCCCTCGACGAGCTGGCGAGCGCGATGGCGGATGACGACCCGTGGCGCGACGTCGAGACGACCTTGCAGCGCGAGGCGCTACAGCGCGGGCTCGCCGCGCTCCCGGAGGACCAGCGCCGCACGATCGAGCTCGCCTACTTCGCGGGCTACACGCAGACGGAGATCGCCGGGGCCATGGGGGTCCCGATCGGCACGGTGAAGGGACGCATGCGGCTCGGCTTGCACAAACTGCGCGGCCTGCTGGCCGGCGCCGAGGTGAAGCGGGGATGACGGCGCGCGACCCGGCGCCGGGGACGAACGGCGCCGCGTGCCCCTTCGAGGCCGAGGGCTACGTCGACGCCTACGCGCTCGGCGCGCTCGACGGTGAGGACTTGCGCGCCTTCGAGGTGCACCTGGCCACCTGCCCGATCTGCCGGGCCGAACTCGCCCGCGACCGCGCGACGGTGGTGCAACTGGCGCTGGCGGCCGAGCCCGCCGCGCCGTCGCCCGACCTGCGCGCGCGCCTCCTGGCGGCGCTCCGCGAGGACGATGCGCCCCGTGCGGACGGCCGGGCTCCCGCGGCGCGGCCCGCCCCCGCCGCGCCGCGGGAACCGGCGCGCCTCGCGGCCTGGCCCGCGGCGCGCGCCTACGCCGTCGCCGCGGTCGTGCTGCTGGCGCTGGGGCTGGGCCTGCTCGGCTGGAACCTGATGCTCCAGGGCCAGGTGCGCCAACTGCGCACCGAGCGGGACCAGGCCGTCGCCGCGCGCGACCAGGCCCGCGCCGCGCTGGCGACCTACACCCTCTCCGCGACGACCGGCCACACCGGCAGCGGGCAGTTGCTCTACCTGCCGCAGCATCAGCAGGCGATCCTGATCGTGAGCGGGCTGCCGCCGCTCCAGCCGGGGCAGGTCTACCAGGTCTGGCTGATCCAGGGCGGCAAACCGCGGGGCGCGGGCATCCTCACCGCGCCGAGCGGCGAGGCCGCCGTCCCCGGCAACCTGGCCCAGTACCAGGTCGTCGCCGTCACCATCGAGCCGGGCCCCGCCGGCAGCCTCCAGCCGACGACCCCGCCGATCCTCGCCGGCCAGCTCGGCCAGCAGTAGGGCCAGCCGGCCGGCGGCGGCCCGGTGCCGGGGACGCCGTTCTTCCTGCCCCAGCGCGGCTTCGGCAAGGTCTGGCGCGACAACGGCGACGTCCAGCAACTCCTCGGCTACGCCCTGACCGCCGACGAGCGGGGCATCACCATGCCGGTGCAGCCCTTCGTGGCGGGCCTGGCGCTGGTCGACGAGCAGGGCAGCCCGCAGTACTTCCGCCCGGGCGCCGTCTACCTGGTCTACACCAACGGGCGCTGGGAGTCCTACAACATCCAGCGGCAGCCGTGACCCCTCACGGCTGCGGGGCGACGCCGGCGAGCGCGGCCGCCAGTTCGGGCGGGGCCTGCGCCCAGGCGCCGTCGGGCAGCCGGAGGCGATTGCCCTGCCGGTCGTAGACGAGGCGAACCTGCCCACCGTCGGGGAGGGCAAAGACGAGCGTCACGGAGCCGGGGGGCAGCACTTCGTCCGTCGGCGTCGGCCCCGCGGGCGGCGCGGGGTGTTCGACGGCGACGTCGCGGTCGAGCGCCTGCACGACCGCGGCGAGCAGCGCGGGCGGGCGCGTCCGAGCCTCGCAGGCGGGCCAGCAGAGGGTGAGCGCGGTGGCGTTCGCCAGCCCGTAGCGCTGGACCGGGTTGAAGGTCGCGCGCGCGGGAGCCGCCGCGGCGGGCGAGGCCGCCGCGGCCGGGTGCGGGGCGGCGCCGGCGGCGGCGTTGGCCACGGGGGTCGGAGCGGCGGTCGCGGCGGCGCCTCCGGCCGCCTGTGCGGCCGCTGCCGCCGGCGTGGGGCGCGGCGCGGCGCCGAAGGCGGCCGCCGGCGCGGGCGCGGTGGCCTGGTCGGCGGCCGGTCCCTGCGCGTGCGTGGCCTGTGGCGCGGCCGCCGGGATCTGGGCGCTCCGGCCCGCCGATTGGGAGAGTTCCCGCTGCTGGCCGACGCCCGCCTGCCGCTGCACCAGCCAGGTCGCTCCGACGACCAGGACGAGCACGGTGGCGAGGCTGACCAGCGCCACCCGCCAGGTGCCCGCGCCGCGCGCCCGGCGCGGCCGGGCCTCGCGCCAGGGCGCGCCGATCGGCGGCACCGGCGTCGCGCGCAGGTAGTCGCGCAGGCGCTCGTCGTTGCGCTCGAACGCCGCGGCGGTCGCCCGGCAGGCGTCGCAGGTCGCCAGGTGGCGGCGGACGAGTTCCTGGTCGGCCGGGCTCGCCGCGCCGTCCTGGACCGCCGAGAGCAGCTCCTCGACGTGGGCGCACTCAGCGCTGGTGGGGGCCATCTGGGTCTTCCTCCGCTTCCAGGAGCGCGCGCAGGTCGCGGCGCGCCCGGAAGATGCGGCCTTTGACGGCGGGGAGGGTCAGGCCGGTGATGCTCGCGATCTCCCCGTAACTGAACCCGTCGGTGCAGAGCAGCAGGCACTCGCGGTCGGCGTGGTGCAGGCGGCGGAGCGCGGCCTGCAACGACTGGCGTTCGATCGCGCGCTCTTCCGGTCCCATCTCCGCCAGCCCCCCCTCGTCCCCGTCGCCGCCGTTCCCGACGAACGGCACCCAGGCGAGCCAGCGCCGGCGGCGCCAGTGCTGGCGCGCGCAGTTGCGCGCGATCTGGAAGAGCCAGCCCGTCAGGTTGAGGTCTTCCGACGTGTCGGGCAGCGCGCGGTAGGCGGCCAGGAAGGTGTCCTGCGTCAGATCCCGCGCCAGTTCGGCGTCGCCGACCAGCCCGTACAAGAAGCGGTACAGGCGGGGCTGGAACTCGCGCACGATCGCGTCGAACGCAGCCGCGTCGCCCTTGCGGCCGGCCGCGATGGTCAGCGCATCAACGGGCATCGGGAGTCGACTCCCTCCTGGGCCCCCCGCCCGGCCGTGCCATGCCGCACCGTCCCCCACGCCCCGCACCCCGACCGCCGCCCGCGGGTTCGCTAAGAATAATGCACGCGCACCGCGAAAGTTCCACGGGGCGAAGGCGGCAGGCGGCAGACGGCAGTACCGGCCGTGCCCTCGTCCACGATGTTGCTGCACGGAAGCCGCCACTGCCGCCTGCCGCCTGCCGCCTGCCGTCTCGTTCTTGCCAGTCCCCCGCCGTTCGGCCATAATTAGCCCCGGCGTGCGGGTGCGCCGCCGCGGGGGAATCGTGGGGAGGGGGCGACGATGGCGCAGCGGGTACCCGATCTGCGCGCGCAGATGCGCGAGCGCGGCCTCGATGCGCTGCTGGTCACCCACCCGTCGAACCGCTTCTACCTCAGCGGCTTCACCGGCGGCGACATCCCGCCGAACGAGTCGGCCGGCTGCCTGCTGATCGCCGCCGACGCCTCCTACCTCGTCACCGGCCCGGTCAACGTCGAGCAGGCGCGGGCGCAGGCGCCCGGCTACGAGGTCGTGCCGCGCGGCAAGTCGCTGGCGGCGACCCTCGCCGAGATCATCAAGAAGGCGGGCGCGCGGCGCCTCGGAATCGAGGAGGAGGCGCTGCTGGTCGGGACCGAGCGCGCGCTGGCGGAGGCGACCGAGGGCGGGGTTGAGTTCGTGCCGGTCGGCGACCTCGTCAGCGACCTGCGGGTGGTCAAGTCGGCGGACGAGCTGGCGAAGATCGCGCGCGCCGCCGCCGTGACCGACGCCGCCTTCACCGCCGTCTCCCGCGCGATGCGCCCGGAGCAGACCGAGCGCGAGGTCGCCTGGGCGCTGGAGCGGGCGATGCGCGAGGGTGGCGCCGAGGCGCTGGCCTTCCCGGTGATCGTCGCGGCGGGCGCCAACGGCGCGCAGCCGCACCACGAGCCGGGCGACGAGCCGGTCGGCGCGGGCCTGCCGATCACGATCGACATGGGCGCGCAGGTCGACGGCTACGCCGCCGACCTCACCCGCACGGTGATCCTCGGCGAGCCGACCGCCAAAGCGCGCGAGGTCTACATGGCGGTCCTCCGCGCGGAGGAGGCGGCGCTCGGCGGCATCCGCGCCGGCATGACCGGCCACGACGCCGACCGCCTCGCCCGCGACGTGCTGATCGGGGCCGGCTTCGAGGAGTACGTCGTCCACGGCCTCGGGCACGGCGTCGGGGTGCGCGTCCACGAGGCGCCGAGCGCCAACCGGGACGTCGAGACGCCGCTGCCGGCCGGCGCGACGCTGACGCTCGAACCGGGCCTCTACCTCCCCGGCTGGGGCGGCGTGCGGATCGAGGATCTGGTGGTGATCGAGGAAGACGGCGTGCGCCCGCTCAGCCACGCGCCGAAGCAGCGCTTTTGACGAGTCGGGAGTCGGCAGTCGGGAGTCGGCAGTAACGGTATCCGCAGGCCAACCCGGTCTGCGATGGCAAAGCCGGTACTGCCGTCTTCCGACTCCCGACTGCCGACTCCGCAAGGAGGTTCCGTGGCAGTCGTCGATACCGGTGGGCTCCGCAAGGGGCTCACGCTCGAAGTGGACAACGAGCTGGTGCGCGTGATCGAGTACCAGCACGTCAAGCAGGGCCGGGGCAGCGCCTTCGTGCGCCTGACGATGCGCAACCTGCGCACCGGCTCGACGACCGAGCGCACCTTCCAGGCCGGCAGCAAGTTCACCGTCGCGCGGCTGGAGCGCCAGACGATCCAGTACCTCTACCGCGACGGTGACGACTTCCACTTCATGGACACCGAGACCTTCGAGCAGTTCTCGCTGCCCGCCGACGCGCTCGGCAACGCGGTCAACTACCTGAAGGAGAACGAATCGATCGACCTGCTGACCTACCAGGGCAAGCCGATCGACGTCGAGATCCCGGTCACCGCGACGCTGCGCATCGAGCAGACCGACCCCGGCCTGCGCGGCGATACCGCGACCGGCGGCACCAAGCCCGCAACCCTGGAGACCGGCCTCGTCGTCAACGTCCCGCTCTTCCTAAACGAGGGCGACGTCGTCAAGGTCGACACGCGCACGGGCCAGTATCTGGAACGGGTCAGTTGAGGACGCTTCAAAGGACTAAGGACTAAGGACTAAGGACTAAGTGATTTGCGTCGCGGATAACGAGTAGCCACCTGGTATGGCTACGTCCCACTTAGTCCTTAGTCCTCGCGCGAGCTGAGCGAGGGCGGTGGTGGAGAAGGAGATGGCGGCCGAGGGGCTGCCGGCGGGGCTGACCTCGGAGGTGCGCGCGCTGATCGAGATGATGGCGCGCGGCGGCATCGCCGAGTTGAAGCTGGAGACGGCGGCGGTGAAGCTGCGCCTGCGCGCGCACGGGGCCATGCCCGCGACGCCCGCCCCGGCGGCGGGGCACGCGCAGGCGCCGCGGGTCGAACTGCTGCTCGAAGGCCAGCCGGAGGGCTTCGTCGTCGCCGCGCCGATGATCGGCACCTTCTACCACGCGGCCGGCCCCGGCGAGCCGCCCTTCGTGCAGGTCGGCGACGCGGTCGAGGCGGGGCAGACGGTCGGGATCATCGAAGCGATGAAGATCATGAACGAGGTGACGGCGGAGCGCGCCGGCGTCGTCGCCGAGCTGCTCGTCGCCAACGGCCAGCCGGTCGAGTACGGCCAGCCCTTGCTGCGCCTGGTCGAGGGCGCGGAGCAGGACGAGCCCGACGCGGACCGCGCGTGACGGCCGGCGGGGGCGCTATGCGGCGGGGTGCGCGATGAACGTCCTCGCGGTCGGCGAACTGACCGGCTACCTGCGCGAACTCCTCGACGAGGACCCGGTCCTGCAAGACCTCTGGCTGCGCGGCGAGGTCTCCAACTTCACGCGCTCCGCCGCGGGGCATTGCTACTTCACCCTGAAAGACAGCGCCAGCCAGGTCCGCTGCGTCCTCTTCCGCGGCAACGCGCGCGGCCTCCCCTTCCTGCCCCACAACGGCGACGGTATCCTGGCGCACGGGCAGATCACGATCTACGAGGCGCGCGGCGAGTACCAGCTCATGGTGGACCTGGTGCAGCCGGACGGCGTCGGGCCGCTGCAACTCGCCTTCGAGGAGCTGCGGCACCGACTGGAGCAGGAAGGGCTCTTCGACGAGGCGCGCAAGCGCCCCCTCCCGGCGATGCCGCGCTGCATCGGCGTCGTCACCTCGCCGACCGGCGCGGTCTGGCACGACATCCAGACGGTCGTCGTCCGCCGCTTCCCGCTGACCGAGCTGGTGCTGGCGCCCGCGCAGGTCCAGGGGGACGGCGCGCCGGAGAGCATCGCCGCGGCGATCCGCGCGCTCTGCGCCGACGAGCGGATCGAGGTGCTGATCGTCGCGCGCGGCGGCGGCTCGCTCGAGGACCTCTGGGCCTTCAACGACGAGCGCGTGGCGCGCGCGATCTTCGCCGCGCGGGTGCCGGTCATCAGCGGCGTCGGCCACGAGGTCGACGTCACGATCGCCGACTTCGTCGCCGACCTCCGCGCGCCGACGCCCTCGGCCGCGGCCGAACTCTGCGTGCCCGACCGCCGCGAGCTGGCCGGGCGCATCGAGGCCGCGCGCGAGCGCCTGCGCGAACTGGCTGCGGGGCGCGTGGACGAGGGCCGCGACGCGCTGGGCCGGGCGGAGCGCACCCTCGCGCGCGCCTCGCCCGCGCGGACGATCGCCCAGCACCGCCAGCGCCTCGACGACCGCGTCGCCGCGGCCGACCGGGCGCTCCGCCACGAACACCAGCTCCAGCGCCGCGCCGTGCAGGCCCTCGCACGCCAGCTCGCCGCGCTCGACCCCCAGGCCGTCCTCGGCCGCGGCTACGCCGTCGTCACCGACCGGGACAGCGGCGCGGTCGTCGCCGGCGTCGCCGGCGCCACGCCCGGCCGCGCCCTGCGCGTCGCCGTCGCCGACGGCGTCTTCGCCGCGCGCGTGACGGACGGGGGTGAGAGTTGACAGTTGATAGTTGATAGAGGATGGTTGATAGTAGTCGCGAGGCGCACAGACGGCAGCGCCACTATCAACTACCAACTATCGACTATCAACCCACAGGAGAGCCCCATGGCCGACCTGCTACCCGGCCAGGACCTGAGTTTCGAGGAGGCGCTGGCCCAACTGGAAGAGTTGGTCGCGCGCCTGGAGGAAGGCCGGCTGCCGCTCGCCGACGCGGTGGAGCACTACGAGCGCGGCATGGCGCTCGCGGCCTACTGCGGCGACCTGCTCGACAGCGCCGAGCTGCGCATCCGCCAGGTCGAGGCGGCCGACGCGCCCGCCGAGGCCAACGGCGACGAGTACGACTTGAACGAGGAGATCGGCCGGCTCCTCTTTGACGAGGAGTAAGGCGTTAGGGGGGAGGCGCCGGGCATTAGGGGGCCATGCATGGGCAGCGGCAACGGATGGGCGCGCGCCCTACCCCATGACTCCTAACGCCTACCGCCTACCGCCTCCCGCCTCCCCGGAGGGGACATGCGCATCGCGATGGGCGCCGAGGTGGTGGACGTCGGCGGGCAGCAGGCCGGGCGGCTGACCGGGCTCGTCTTCGAGCGGGAGTCGCGGCGCGTCGCCGGGTTCATCGTGCGCGCCGGCGGTAGTCTGCCGCGCGAGGTCTTCGTGCGGCCGGGCGAGGTCGCCGAGGTGGAGGAGCTGCGGCTGGCGTTGACCCTGCCGGGCGGCGACCTCGCGCACCTGCCCGACGCCTGGCAGCACCTCTACGTCCTGACCGACCAGGACCTCGACGAGGAAGTCGCCGAGGCGGCGGGCGACACCTCGCTGCGCCCCGACCCCGCCGAGCGTCCGCGCGCGACGACGATCCCCGGCTTCGACCTCCTGCCCGGCTACACCACGCCGCTCGAAGTCGAGCGCGGGGCGGTCACGGCGGACGAGGTCGCGCTGGGCGAAGACCTCCGCGTCCTCACTGCGGACGGCGAGGACCTGGGGCGCCTGACCGCCGTGGAAGTGGACGAGACTCGCCTCACGGGGGTCGTCGTGCGCGACGACCGCGCGGGCGACGACGCCGAACTCGCCGTCCCCGCCGACTGGCTCGACCGCCTCGATGAGGACGCCGACGCGCTCTACCTCACGGTCGACCGCGCGGGCAATGTCCTCGCCGAGACGCCGTCAGCGAACAGCGAGGAAGGAAGCGACGAGCCGGGCATCCCAACCGGCGAAACGCCGTAACCGCCCCCCGTCACTCGTCACTCGGGTAGGTGGCCGTCAGCCGCCAGCGATCAGCCGTCAGCCGTATTCCTGATTGCTGACGGCTGACGGCTGACAGCCCCTCGTCACTCGTCACTCGTCACTCGCTCAGGAGCGTCTTCACGTCCTGCACGAGATCGGCCGGCGCGAAGTCCGAGCCGAGGAAGGTGCGCTCCCGCCCCGTCTTGTCGATCACGTAGATCCCCGTGCTGTGGTCCACCAGGTAATCGGCGGTGGCGGCCGGCGTGCCCTGCTGGATCGCGGCGACGCCGTAGTTCTGCCAGACCTGCTGCAAGTCGTTCGGGTAGCCGGTCAGGTAGAGCATCTTGTCGGTCAGGCCGCGCCGGTCGAGGAACTGGCGGATCTGCGGGATCGTGTCGCGCTTCGGGTCCACCGTGACCGCGACGAAGGCGACGTCGCCGGCCTGCGCGCCGAGCTGGTCGTGCGCGATGCCGAACTTGCCGGCGATCAGCGGGCAGACGTCCGGGCAATTCGTGTAGAGGAAGGTCAGGACGACAACCTTGCCGTGCAGACTCGCCAGCGAGACCGGCTGGCCCGACTGGTCGGTGAGCTGGAAGCCGGGCGCGGGCGTGCCGCCGAGGTCGGTCCCGTTGAGCGCCTTCGCCCGCGCGACGAACGGCAGCGAGGGGACCACGACCAACGCCAGGACGACCACCAGCGCCAGCGCCGCGCCGGCGAGCGCGAGCGCGAGCGGGCGGCGGAACAGGGCGCGCATGAGCCGGTGAGCCTCCGTGGATACCGCGTCGTCGCCGGCCGATCGGCCGGCGGCCAGTAACAGTATACTGTCGTTCGCCGCGGCGGGCAGGGGGTCGGCCCCCCTGTCCCCCAATCCTGGGGGAACCAATTGTCAGCGCCGCAGTAATGGGGGAAGCGGTCGCACCGGCCCGACCGTATTGACCGCGCCGCAGTTGGGCTCGGCGTTCACGGCGGGTTCCCCCCAGGATTGGGGGGACAGGGGGGCGAACCGCCGTCAGCCACGAAGGAGCACGAGCGATGAGCGCCGACCTGCCGCCGATCCCGCCCGAGGACGTCGCCCGCCAGCCGCTGCCGGGGATGACCGCGCCCGACCGCTTCGCCTTCAGCCCCGACGACCGGCTGGTGACCTTCCTCTGGAGCCCCGACCGCACGCTGACCCGCCAGCTCTACGCCTACGACCCCGCCACGCAGACGCAGCGCCTGCTCGTCGCGCCACCGGGCGGTGGCACGACCGAGGAGAACGTCTCACTGGAGGAGGCGCTACGGCGCGAGCGGCAGCGCCAGCACGCGGTCGGCGTAACCACCTACGCCTGGGCCGAGCGCGCGAACCGCTTCCTGGTGCCGCTGGCCGAGGGGATCTTCGTGCAGGACGGCGCCGACGCGCCGCTGCGCCGGGTGGTCGCGGCGAAGGGCGCGCCGCTGCTCGACCCGCAACTCTCGCCCGACGGCCAGTGGGTCGCCTATGTGCAGGACGCCGAGCTGTACATCGTGCCGGCCGCGGGCGGCGAGCCGCGGCAGGTGACGCGCGGGGCGCGCGGGACCGGCCGGACACACGGGCTGGCCGAGTACGCGGCGCAGGAGGAGATGGGGCGCAGCCACGGCTACTGGTGGTCGCCTGATGGCGCCTCCCTGGCCTTCGCGGAGGTGGACGAGACGCAGATCCCGGTCTACCGCATCACGCACCAGGGCAAGGACGCGGCGGCGGGCGAGGTGCCGCACGAGGACCACCGCTACCCCTTCGCGGGCGGGCCGAACGCGCGCGTGCGGCTCGGCGTCGTCTCGGTCGAGGGCGGCGAGCCGGTCTGGCTCGACCTCGACCCCGGCGACGGCTACCTGGCGCGCGTCGACTGGCTGCCCGACGGCGACCTGGCGGTCCAGGTGGAGAACCGCGCGCAGACCGTCCTCGACCTGCTGCGCTGCAACCCGCGCACCGGCCGCGCGACGCCGCTGCTGCGCGAGGCGAGCGACATCTGGATCAACCTGCACGACTGCTTCACGCCGCTCAGGACGACCGGGGGCTTCATCTGGGCGTCGGAGCGCACCGGCTACCGCCACCTCTACCTCTACGATGCCGACGGCGCACTCGTCCGCCCGCTCACCTCCGGCGAGTGGCTGGTCGAGGCGGTCGCGGGCGTGGACGAGGCGCGCGGGCTGGTCTACTTCACCGGGACGCGCGAGAGCCCGCTGGAGAGCCATCTATACGTCGTGCCGCTGGCCGGCGGCGAGCCGCGCCGGATCACGCGCGAGCCCGGCCTGCACGCGGTCACGCTCGACCACGCGCGCGAGCGCTTCGTGGACCTCTACCAGTCGCCCGAGACGCCGCCCGCGGCGAGGCTGCGCGCGCTCGTCGACGGCGCGCCGCTCGGGACGATCGCCGACGAGCCGGACCCGCGCGTCGCGGCGCTGGACCTCCGGCCGCCGGAGATCGTCTCGCTCCAGAGCCGCGACGGCGCGACGCTCTATGGCGCGATCTACCGCCCGCCGGCGCGCTTCGGCCCCGGCCCCTACCCGACGATCGTCGGCGTCTACGGCGGGCCGCACGCGCAGCAGGTATCGCGGAGTTGGCGGCTGACGGCGAACATGCGCGCGCAGTACCTCAGCCGGCTCGGCTTCCTCGTCTTCACGCTCGACAACCGCGGCAGCGCGCGGCGCGGCCTGGCGTTCGAGGCGCCGCTCAAGCACCACATGGGCGGGATCGAGGTCCGCGACCAGGTGGACGGCGTGCGCTGGCTGGTGGCGCGGGGCCTGGCCGACCCGGCGCGCGTCGGCATCTACGGGTGGAGTTACGGCGGCTACATGACGGCGATGTGCCTGCTGCAAGCGCCGGAGACCTTCACGGTGGCGGTGGCCGGCGCGCCGGTGACGCAGTGGGACGGCTACGACACGCACTACACCGAGCGCTACATGGGCACGCCCCAGGAGAACCCGCAGGGCTACGAGGAGAGCAGCGTCCTCCACCACGCCGGCAACCTCGCCGGCCGCCTCATGATCGTCCACGGCCTGACTGACGAGAACGTCCACTTCCGCCACACCGCGCGGCTGGTCAACGCGCTGATCGCCGCGCGCCGCCCCTACGACCTGCTCCTCTTCCCCGACGAGCGCCACTCCCCGCGCCGCCTCGCCGACCGCGTCTACATGGAAGAGCGCATCGCCGACTACTTCCGGCAGCACCTCTAACGCCGGGGGACGGGGACCAAACCGCAGAGGCACGGAGACACGGAGAACGAGGAGAGGACGAAGATTGATTGATTCTTCGCCCTCTCTCCTCGTGTCTCTGTGCCTCCGTGCCTCCGCGGTTCCGTCCCCCGCCCGGAACGGTGGGTGAACGGTGAGTGAACGGTGGGCGCGCGTCATGGCGCAAGAGCCCTCCGCGGCGCAGACTGTGGCGCAGAGACACACGCACCGGCACCGACGATCACCCCCAACGCCACACCCGTCCCGGCCCGGGGGAGCCGGGCACTCCGAGGACAACGTCTCCGCCCACATCGACAAGGAGACCCGCGATGGCGAAGCTCCACAACCCCGAGCCGACGACGGTGTTGGACGCCGCGGAGGATTCCGCGATGAACACGATGCAGAGCACCCGGACGCGGCGCGCGGGGCTGCGACAACTCGTCGCGCTGGCGGCGATCGTCGCGCTGCTGCTGGCGCTGGCGACGGCCGCGGCGTTGCGGCAGGCGACCGCCACCCGCCCGGCGTCGCGCGCCCCGGCCGCGCCCGCCCTGGCCCACGACGGCTACGCGCCCACGCGCCTGGTCTACCGCGAAGACCATCGGGTCAGCGCCCCGGCCTACGGCACGGATAGCGCGAACTACCGCGAGGACCACCGGACGGACGCCGCGGCGGCACCGGCCGACGACGGCTACACGCCGACTCGGATGGACTATCGTGAGGACCACGGCCTCGCCGTCCCGGCCTACGTCCCGAGCCGGATGGATTTCCGCGAGGATCACCGGGCGGACCCGGTCGTGCAGGCGGGCAGTGGCTACATCCCGACCCGCATGGACTACCGCGAGGACCGTCGCGCCGACCCGACGCCCGCGGCCATCCCGAGCGGCGGCGCAATGCCGGCCTGCAACGGCGGCGCGTGCATCGTCCCATGACCCCCGGCGCGGCTCGTGTCGAGACGGGTGCCAACTTCTCTCCTCCGCCGCGCGGGCGGCCCTCCCCCGGGGCTGCCCGCGCGGCGTCTCGCGCTCACTCGCGCGCCGGCAGCCCGGACGGGTCGGCGGCCGGGGTCGGCTTGCCGGGCGCGAGGCGGGCGGCCAGTGCGGCGGCGCGGGCGAGCGCGGGTTTGGCCTCCAGCGGCTCGCAGATCGCGCGGGCCTCGTCGAGCGCCGTCCCGGCGGCCGCGCGCCCGCCGGTCGCGGCGCGCAACTCGGCGAGGGACAGCAGGGTCAGCGCGCGCTCGTAGGGCGCGGCGCAGGCGTCCGCCAGCGCGAGGGCAGCGTCGAGGTGGTCGCGCGCCTCGGCATATTGGTCCCCCACGGTCGCCAGTTCCCCAAGTAAACGATGCGCGGCGAGCAGGGCCAGCGGCTGGCGGGGGTCGCTCGCGTGCGCCATAGCCTGTCGGGCCTGCTCCTCGGCTCGGGCGCGGTCGCCCGCCGCGCGGTGGTATTCGGCCCAGCCGAGCGCGCCCTCCGCCCGGCCCAGCACCGCCCCGCTCCAGGCCAGCCAGCGGTCGTGGGCTTCGAGCCAACCCCGTGCCCCGGCCAGGTCGCCCGCGTCGAGCGCCAGCGCGGCGGCGACGCGCTGCAAGGGTGGCGCGCGGTAGAAGTCGCAGACGTAGCCGCTGGCCTCCGGGTCGGCCGCCGCCCCCACGGGCAGTTGGGCATGCACGACCTCCCAGGCCGCGGCGGGCTCGCCCTGCAGCCGCGCCAGCGTCGCCAGGCCGGGCCCGGGGATCGGCAGGGCCGTGCCGCTCGCCCACGCGGCCGGCCACAGGCGGCGCGCCTCGACCCAGCGCCCCTCGACGAGCAGCAGCGCCAGGTAGTCGAGCGCGGGTGGCCGCTCGCGCGTCCCGGCCGCCCGCGCGAGCGCCGCCTCGATCGCCGCGGCCAGGCACCGCCGCTCGGCCACCCGGTCGGCCTGGTAGGGCAGCACGGTGTACTCCAAGTCCCACACCAGGTTCCAGCCGACCTGGCCGTGCTCGCCGTTGGCGCGATGCACCTCGCGCGCCCGCGCGTAAGCGGCGCGCGCCGCGGCGGGCCGCCCCTCCAGCGTGTGCATGATGCCCAGGGCGTAGTGCGCGTCGGCGTAGCCGGACCCGCCCAGCCGGCCGCCCGCCGGCCCGGCGGGCGGGCGGGCCAGCGCGGCCTCGGCCGGCGGGCGGGCCGCCGCCAGGCGGCCGTCCGCCGCCAGCCAGAGCGCCAGCGTCCCGCGGGGGTCCTCCTCGTCGAGCGCGTGGCGCGCCTGCCGCGCGCGCAGTCGCGCCCGGTCGGCGGGCGCCAGGGCCTCCAGCGCCGC
>DASSSV010000120.1:0-6096 GCA_035708265.1 Thermomicrobiales bacterium
GCCGCGATTGCATGGAGTCTGGCCTTACGCGACCTCACCCCCCGCACGCTCCCACGCTCCCACGCTCCCACGCTCCGCATCCTCACGCTCCCGCTTCTCGCGCAGCAGATCGGCGAGGATGACCTGGAGTGCGCCCGCGACGGGGACGGCCAGCAGCGCGCCGGCGACGCCGCGGAACTCGCCCCCGGCGAGGATCGCCAGGATCGTGGTCAGCGGGGATAGGCCGACGGCGTTGCGCATGATGCGCGGCACCAGTACCGCGTTCTCGGTCAGTTGCAGCACCACGACGAACACGACGACGCCGAGGGCGAGCCGCCAGTCCACGGTCAGCGCGACGAGGACGGCGGGCACCGCGCCGAGCGCCGGCCCGAGGTTGGGGATGGCCTCGGTCAGCCCGGCGATCACGCCGAGGATGAGCCAGAAGGGCAGGCCCATCGCGCCGTAGGCGATCGTCGCCGCCGTGCCGATGACCGCCATCAGGGCGAGTTGCCCGCGGAGCCACGCGCCGAGTTTGTCCTCGACCTTGCCCCACAGGCGCAGGACGCGCCGGCGCTGCCGCGGGCGGAAGAGCCCGGCCATCGCCTGCTTGATCCGCGCCTTCTCCATGACCCAATAGAAGGCGATCATGAAGACGGTGAAGATCGCCACGAAGGTGCCGCCGACCCCCTGGGCCACGCCGAGCGCCAGCCCGGTCGGCATGGAAAGGTCGGCGCCGGCCGTACTCGCCAGCCCGGCGAGCCAGTCGGCGACGGCGCGGAGCGCCGGGTTGTCGCTGGCCGCGATCTGGGCGCGCAGCGTGTCGAGCAGGTCGGGCACGTCCCTGACGAAGCGCGTCGCTTCGCGCACGACCGGCGGCAGCAGCAGCGCGCCGAGCGCCGCCCAGCCGGCGAGGATCAGGATATAGACCAGCAGGATCGCCACGCCGCGCGGGAGGCGGGCGCGCCGGTGCAGATACTCGACCGGCCCGGCGATGGCCGTCGCCAGGAGGATGCCGGCGAGCAGCAGGACGATCACGTACTGGATCTTGAAGAGGAGGTAGGCCAGCGCGGCGGTCACGAGGAGCGCCAGCGGCGTCAGCCCGCCCGCGCGCCGGCCGACCCCCGCGATCTGGAAGCGCAGGCGCGGTCGCGCGATCGCCGGCGGCCCGTCCGCCTGCTCGTCCAGCAGTTCGCCGTCCGCCATGTCCCCCCCTCCGTCCGGCCCCGACGCGCCGCCGGCCGCATCATCCCCATAGCACGACCGGCGCGCCGCAGGCGCGCCGGACAGATCTACGCAACAATCCCGACGAGCGCGCCGGCAGCCCGCCCGTCCCCTCGTCACTCGTCACTCGTCACTCGTCACTCGTCGCTTCGTCCTCGTCCTCCGGTTCGACCTTCGGGACGAGCGGCTTGACCTCGTAGGCGATCGGGATGAAGGCGCCAGCGACGATCTCGTCGAAGAGTTGGCGCGCGTAGGCGCGCGCCTCGTCGAGCGTCCAGTAGAGCGCGGCGCGGTGGATCAGCCGGCCGGGCGCGATGACGGCGGTCATGAAGAGGCCGTCGGAGACCTCGCCGACGCGCATCATGTCGATCACCGCGACCGTCCAGGGGTTGTCGTCGGGGTCGAGCACCTCGGTGAGGTCGACGTAGACCGTGTCGTTGTAGCGTCCTTCGAGCGGGCTGAAACTCACGCGAGGTGGCTCCGTGGCGGGGACGAACCGGCTATCCGGCCGCGCGCGTACGCGCCTACAATTGTAGCCGGGGTCGGGGCGCCGGACAACGACGCCGCGCCGGCCCGGTGGGGCGGCGGCGCCGCGAGCGAAGCAGGGAGGGCAGCATGGCCGTGACGGCGGAGATCAGTTGCATCCCGATGGGGACGGGGCAGGCCAGCGTCAGCGCGCACGTCGCGGCGGCGCTCCGCGCGCTGGAGCAGCACCCGGACGTGCGCTACGAGTTGACCGCGATGGGCACCGCGCTGGCCGGCCAGCGCGACGCTGTGCTGGCCGCCTGCGGCGCGATGCACGCCGCGGTCCTGGCGAGCGGCGCGCCGCGCTGCTACACGATCGTCAAGCTCGACGAGCGCACCGACAAGCAGATGGACTTCGCGGAGAAGGTCGCGTCGGTGCGGGAGAAGCTGTAGGCGATGGCCCTCACTCCCCCCGTCCCTGCTCTTCCAGAGCACCGGTCAGGGGACGGAGGGAGCGCCCGGGCGGCGCTCTCCCCCTCGCCCAGCATTGGGCGAGGGGGCCGGGGGGTGAGGGCGATTGCCGCCGCTGTGTTACACTCCTCACAAAGTCGGCCGGTCGGTGCGCAGCGGAGGGGTGCGGCGATGCCGCTCTGGTTGGGGATCATTTTGCTCGTCGTCGGCGTCGCGCTGGCTGCCGCGCTGGCGGTCCTGGTGACGCGCTGGGCGCTGCATATGTGACGGCCCCAGCTCCGCCGAGGTGACCCGCGCGGCCGGCCCCATCCTTGCGGGCCGGCCGCGCCCCGTCGGTCGGGCGCCGCCCGGTCCTTCGGAGCCTGCCTGCCGGTCGCGATCCCGCCGCCATACGGCCGCCACCTTGCCCTCTCCCGATTTAACGATCCGTTTGCACGGCCTTACCGTCCGGTTAACACCCGTACCCTAGACTGGGGGTGTAGGAGCGGAGTATCGGTGAGGAGGCCACGGTGTTGAGCGCCATCCGCGCCAGGGGCAGGATCCTCGGCGCCGTCCTGGGCCTGCCGGGCGTCCGGTGCGCCGGCTGCGGCGACCCCGAGCCCGGCTACGTCTGCCCGGCCTGTCGGGAGCTGTTCTGCAACCACTGCATCCGCGCCGGCCACCGGCACGCGGCCACGTCGGCCGGTGCGGCCGGGCCGGACCGGCCGGGTCGTCGGTCCCCCGGCGCGGCCCCCGTGCGCCGCGCGACCTCGCGAGGCGAGCTATGACCATCGAGGCCGGGGCGCTCCTGCTCGAACTCGCCGCCGAGCACCTGCTGCCCGCCCTGGTGACGGAAGCCGCCGGCTACGCGCTGCGCCATGCCCTGCGCTCGGGCGTGCCAATTGCCCCCCAACCACCGCGCCCGCCCGCGCGCCCGCGCGTCGTGGCCCTCGCCGCGCCGGCCGGAGTCGTCGCGATCCTCTCGGACCTGCCCGGGCGCGTGCGCCTGGCGGTGCCGGGCCTGCGCGGCGACCCGGCGCGCGCCGCCGCGGCGCTGGCCGCCGTCGGCGCCGAGCCGGGCGTCCTGGCGGCCCGCGCCTCGGCGCTCACCGGCACCCTCCTGATCCGCTACGACCCGGCCCGCGTCGCCGTCGGGCGGCTCTGCGCCCTGGCGGGGCGGGCCGCGTGACCGGTCCGTGCCGGGGCGCGCGGTGGGGGTGCGGGGCGGCATGAGGCGGCCCCTCCCTCGCGGGCCGCCGCGGTGTGCCCCACCCAGACAGCACGCTTCATGAAATACGCCCGGCGCGGGCCGCGCCGGCGGCCGCGCGTCGTGTCGCGGCGGGCGCCGTCCCGGCGCCCCCGGAAGAAGGAGGCTCCATGTCGCCCCGTCGATCCTGGGCCCTCGGCCTGTCCCTGGCGCTCACCCTCGTCGCCGGCCTGCTCTCGCCGACGCTGGCCGCCGCCCAGGCCCCGCCGCCATTCGCGGGCGCGGACGTCCCGGCCTACCAGCATATCTTCGTCATCATGATGGAGAACCACAGCTACGATGAGATCATCGGCAACTCGGACGCGCCCGAGATCAACGCCCTGGCCCAAACCTACGGCCTGGCGACCGACTACTACGCGGTGACCCACCCCAGCGAGCCCAACTACCTCGCCAGCGTCGCGGGGACCTACTTCGGCATCCAGGACGACGCGCCGCCGACGGCGCCCGGCCACACCCACGACGCGCCGTCGATCGTAGACCAGCTCGAGGCACGCGGCCTGACCTGGAAGACCTACCAGCAGGCGCTGCCCTACGCGGGCTTCACCGGCGCCTCCTCCCCGCCGGGCAACGCGCTCTACGCCGTCAAGCACAACCCCTTCGCCTTCTTCGCCCGCGTGCAGGGCGACCCGGCCGAGCTGCAGCGGATGGTGCCCGACACCCAGCTCGCCGCCGACCTGGCCGGCGGCGACGTGCCGAACTTCGCCTACATCGCGCCCGACCAGTGCCACGACATGCACGGGCTGGCGTCGTGCGGCGACGACACGACGCTGATCCGGCAGGGCGACGCCTACGTGGCCGCCACGGTCGCCCGGATCATGGCCGCGCCGGTGTGGCGGCGGGGCAACACCGCGATCGTGGTCACCTGGGACGAGAACGACTTCAGCACGACCGGCGTGACCGGCTGCTGCGACGCCAACCCGGGCGGCGGCCACGTCGCGACGATCGTGATCGCCAACCACGGGCCGCGCGGGGTGCGGGACGCCACCCCGTACAACCACTACGCGCTCCTGCAGACCGTCGAGGACGCCTTCCGGCTCGGCTGCCTGGCCGCCACCTGCGACCGGGCCGCCGTCCGGCCGCTGGCCCCGCTCTTCGCGGTGGGGCGGGCCGACCGCGGCGACTGACCCGGCTGGCGACGGCGCACGAGGGCGCCCCGCGATCAGGTCGCGGGGCGCCCTTCATGCTTCCTCCGCGCCCGAGTGGCATCCCGCCCGGGCCGGCCGCGCTCAGGCGCGCGGCGTGAAGAGGCGCACCACCTCGACGAAGCCGCGCCCCGCGCGCCAGTCGGCTTGGCACCGGGGGCAGAGGAGCACCAGGGCATCGCCCGCCTGGGCGGTCTCCTCCATGCCCTCGTGGCCGCAGGCGAAGACGCGCAGCGGGTGGCCCGCACCCGCCTCCGGCGCACGCGCCGCGCGATCGTCCCGCAGCGCGGCGAGGACGTGCGCGGCGGCCGTGCCGAGGTCGGGCACGTCGAGGTCGCATGACGTCGCTGGTGCGGTAGACACGTTCCCCTCCTCCCGGGCTCCGCGACGCTCGTCGGCCCTCACCAGTCCCACCAGGTCCCCCAGTAGTCGGACCAGGGCGCGATCGGGGGCTCGGCCGCCAGGGCGAACTAGCGCGCCAGGGCGGCCAGGAGGCGGCCCCGGCGGCCCGCGGCCGGCGGTCCGGCCGGCGTGTCTGGCGCGGCGTCGCGCGCGTATTCGGCCCATTCCTGGTGCGTCGGGTCCTGCCGCCGGAGCAAGAAGACCTCCTCGACGTCTCCCGTCGTGCCAGTGCCCATGCTGCGCTCCTCTCGTTGTCCCTTCCGCACGGGGCGCCGCGGCGGCGCCAGGGGAACGCTAGCAGGCCAGGGTTAGCCGGGGCTTAAGCCGGTGTTAATGGGGGGTAAAACTCGCCGGCGGGCCGGGGCTGGCGCCGGCGCATGGTGGCGGGCGCTACGGCAGGTCGGCCACGGAGTCGACGATGCGGCTCGGCCGGTAGGGGAAGCGCGCCGCCATCTCGCGGCTGGTCACCCCGGTGAGCACCAGCACCGTCTCCAGGCCGCTCTCGATCCCGATCAGGATGTCGGTGTCCATGCGGTCGCCGACCATGATGGTGTGCTCGGAGTGCTCGCCAAGGCGGCGCAGCGCGGTGCGGATCATCAGCGGGTTGGGCTTGCCGATGAAGTACGGCGCCACGCCGATCGTGCGCTCGATCAGGGCGGTGACGGCGCCGGTCGCCGGCACCAGGCCGTCCTCGCTCGGCCCGGAAACGTCGGGATTGGTGGCGATGAAGCGCGCGCCCGCGGCGATCAGGCGGATGGCGCGGGTGAGGCGGTCGAAGCTGTAGTCCTGCGTCTCGCCGACGACGACGTAGTCCGGCTCCCGGTCGGTGAAAGTGTAGCCGATGTCCTCCAGCGCCTCGAAGAGGCCGTCCTCGCCGATCACGTAGGCGGTGCCGCGCGGGCGCTGGGAGTGGAGGAACTGGGCCGTGGCCAGGGCCGAGGTGTGGATGCGGTCGGGCGGGACGTCCAGGCCGATGCGCGCGAGCCGGTGCGCGAGGATCGCCGGCGGGTAGAGCGAGTTGTTGGTGAGCACGAGGTAGGGCCGGCCCTCGGCCGCGAGCCGCTCGAGGAACTCGCGTGCCCCGGGGATGATCGTCCGCCCGCGGACGAGCACGCCGTCCATGTCGGTCAGGACGCTCTTGCGCTGCTCCATCGCCCCTCCCCTCCTGCG
>DASSSV010000121.1:0-9656 GCA_035708265.1 Thermomicrobiales bacterium
CCGACGCACGCGGCCGCGCCGCCGACGCCGACCGGCGCGAGCGGGACCGTGCCCGGCCAGCACTACGTCGTCCAGGAGGGCGACACGCTCAACTCGATCGCGCAGAAGTTCGGCGTCCCGGTCGAGGCGATCATCAAGGCCAACAACATCACCAACCCCGACCTGATCGTCGTGGGGCAGGAACTGATCATCCCCGGCCGGTGACGGAGTTGGGCGGTTGGGCGGTCGGGCGGTCGGATTGCCGGGCAGTATCGGCTTCCGTGTGGCGAGGCGGCCAACGATGGCAAGGGCGTCACAGCCGCCTTTCGCCTCCCGTCTCGTCCCTCCGCCCGACCGCCCGACTTGATTTGACGGGGCGCGCGGGAAACGCTACACTTAACTCGGTCGTGCTAGACGGGGAGTTAGCGATTCCCTGTACCCGTGAACTCGCTCTACCGGGGTCGAATTCCCTCCTGAGGTCCGACCCTGTGGGACTGGGCTGGCGCGTGATGTGCTGACGGTCGGGTCCCGCGCGGCAGGGAACGACGAACCCCGTCAGGTCCGGAAGGAAGCAGCGGTAAGTCGACCTCCCTGGGTGACGTGGGGCAGCCTGGCCTGAGCTGATCGCCCGGACCAAGCCGGAGGGTTGCGATCGAGGGAGGGTGCACGGCCACTCTAGACAGTAGAAGCGGGCGGGCCAACCGGCCCGCCCGCTTTGTCGTTGCCCTCAGCGGTTGCGCGCGGTGCTGCGCTGCCGGCGCTTCTCGGCGCGCGCCGAGCGCACCACCGGCGTCCCGGGTGCGCCGTCACCGGCGGGCCGGCGACGGCCGCCCTGCTGGTAGCGCCGCTTGGCCAGCGCCGCGTCGTAGTCCGCCCGCTCGGCCGGGTAGCGCGCCACGAAGTAGTAGACGACGTAGGCGATGGCGGCGATGAACGCGATCGTCATCACCCAGAGCCAGAGCCGGATGCCGAGGAAGGGCAGGCCGAGGATGCGGAAGGCGAAGAAGACCAGCCCGACGCCGGTCACCCAGAGGAAGAGCAGCGTGATCCGCTGCACGACGCGCCGCAGGAGCCCGTCGTCGAGCAGTCGCGCCGGCTGGCGCCAGTAGAGCAGCGCCGCGGCCAGGAAGACGACGACGAAGACGACGAGATAGGTCGTCGCGCCCGGCCCCAAGATCTCGTCCTGGTACGGCACACTGGTGATGCGGCTCCAATCGAAGATCGCGCCCATGCCCCCCTCCTGCGTCACCCCGGCTCCGGCCATCAAGTATACGCGGCGGCTCCGATGGCCTACAAGATCCGGGCGACCGGGGCCGCCGCCGGGGTGCCCCGCGGCGCACGCAGACTGCCTCCGGGGCCTGGGCCGGGTCTCGGTGACGGGTCGCCCCCGCTCCCCGCAGAGCACCGCGCCGTCTGGCCGCGGCACGAGATCCTTGCGCGGCCGCGCCGCGGCGTGCTAGGCTCTCCTGTGCCATCGCGTGTGGCCCGGTGAGAGTCGGCGGGTCGCCGTTACGCGCCTGATGGAGCGGCAGCATGGATCCCGAGGCGCCGGAGCCCCGACGGGAGAGTCCCAAACCACCGCGCCGCGTGGTGCCGCCCGGACCCCCGGCCCAGCCGGTCGGCTATCGGGCCCGCGGCGAACCGGACACGCCGGCCACGCCCCCGCACGAGGCGCCGCCCGACGCGCGCGACGGCCGGGCCGCGGTGCGCGGGCGCCACCCCGGCGACCGCTACGTCCGCGTGAGCCACCGCGCGCCGGAGGCGCTGCCGGCGCCCGCGCGCCCGCCCATCCGCAAGGGCCAGCGTCCCCGGCCGGTGCAGGGGCTCGGCCAGTGGCTCCTCCAGGGGGACGTCCAGGAGGCGGAGGGGCCCTACGAGCAGGAGCACCCCCACGCCACCCATCCCTGGTGGCAGGTCATGTGCCTGACCGGCCTCGACTATTTCTCGACCTTGGGGTATCAGCCGGGCATCGCGGCGCTGGCCGCCGGCGCCCTGGCGCCGCTGGCGACCCTCGTCCTGGTGCTGGTCACGCTGGCCGGCGCGCTGCCGATCTACCGGCGCGTCGCCCACGAGAGCCCCCACGGCGAGGGTTCGATCGCCATGCTGGAGCACCTGCTGAGCTGGTGGACCGGCAAGCTCTTCGTCCTCGGCCTGCTCGGCTTCGCCGCGACCGACTTCATCATCACCATCACGCTGTCGGCCGCGGACGCGACCGCTCACGTCATCGAGAACCCCTTCACCCCCCATTTCCTCCATGGGCAGCAGGTCGCGGTGACGCTCTTCCTGGTGGCGCTGTTGGGCGCGGTCTTCCTCAAAGGCTTCAAGGAGGCGATCAGCATCGCCGTCGTCCTGGTCGGCGCCTACCTGGCGCTCAACGTCGTCGTGGTGGCGGTCGGTCTGATCGAGTTGACCCGGCGGCCGGTGGCGATCGGCGACTGGTGGTCGGCGCTGCTCACCGCGCACAGCAACCCGCTGGCGATGGCGGCGCTCGCCCTCCTCCTCTTCCCCAAGCTCGCCCTCGGCCTCTCCGGCTTCGAGACCGGCGTGGCGGTGATGCCACTGGTGCGCGGGGCGCCGGGCGACGACCCGCGCGAGCCGGTCGGGCGCATCCGCAACACCCGCAAACTCCTCACCACCGCCGCGCTGATCATGAGCGTCTTCCTGATCGCGAGCAGTTTCGTGACGATCGTGCTGATCCCGGCCGCGGCCTTCCAGCCGGGCGGGCCGGCCAACGGCCGCGCGCTGGCCTACCTGGCGCACCAGTACCTCGGCGCCGGCTTCGGGACGGTCTACGACATCAGCACGATCTGCATCCTCTGGTTCGCCGGCGCCTCGGCGATGGCCGGGCTCCTCAACCTGGTGCCGCGCTACCTGCCGCGCTACGGCATGGCCCCGGCCTGGGCCCGCGCCGTGCGGCCGATGGTGCTCGTCTTCACCGTGATCGCCTTCGCGGTGACGCTGATCTTCCGCGCCGACGTCGACGCGCAGGGCGGCGCCTACGCCACCGGCGTGTTGGTCCTGATGACCTCGGCCGCGGTCGCCGTGGCGCTCTCGACGAAGCGGCAGGGCGTGCGGCGGGTGGCCGCCGCCTTCGCCGCGATCGCCGTGGTCTTCGTCTACACCACGATCACCAACGTCTTCGAGCGGCCGGACGGCGTGAAGATCGCGGCGTTCTTCATTGGCACGATCATCATCACCTCGCTGATCTCGCGCGTCTGGCGCTCGACCGAGTTGCGCGCCACCGAGGTCGTGCCCGACGAGGCGGCGCGGCGCCTGATCGCCGAGGCCGCGGCGGGCGGCGAGCTCCACCTGATCGCCAACCACCCCGACGAGCGGACGGCGCGCGAGTATCTGCTCAAGGAGCGCGAGCAGCGCGAGGACAACAACATCACGCCGGGCACGCCGGTCCTCTTCCTCGAGGTCACCGTCCGCGACGCCTCCGAGTTCGCCCCGGTCCTCATCCTCAAAGGCGAGCAGATCGGGCGTTACCGGGTGCTGCGGGCGGAAGGCTCGTCGGTGCCGAACGCCATCGCCAAGGTCCTCCTCTGGCTGCGCGACGAGACCGGCCAGCGCCCGCACGCTTACTTCGGCTGGACCGAGGGCAACCCGCTGAAATACCTGGCGCGCTTCATCCTCTTCGGCGAGGGCGACATCGCCCCGCTGACGCACGAGATCCTGCGCAAGGCCGAGCCCGACCCCGCGCGCCGCCCGGCCGTCCACGTCGGCTGACGGCCGCGTCGTCCGCCGTCTTGTCACCGCGCCCAGTTCGGCTATGATTGCCGCCGTCCCCACGGTGGGCCGCGGGCGCGGTGGCGCGCCCGCGCGGGTGTGAGCGGATGGAGGACGGCATGTTCCAGCAGAGACCCGACGAACAGGCGCTGAGCCGGGCGCTGGCGCGCTGGGAGGGCGTCGGCGGCCGGCTGGGGACGCTCGGCATCGGGTCGGCGGCGTGGAGTAACACGAGCCGCGTGGCCCAGGGCCTGGCGGAGATCGGCGCCGAGACGGTCGCGATGCCGCTCCTCGACGCCGACGGCCGGGTCGCGCCGCCGCTGGCGGCGGCCGACGTGCTGGTCTCGGGCGGCATCCCGCTGACCGGGCCGATCTTCGACCAGCTCGCCTGCCGGGTGCTGCTGCGGCCCTACGTCGGGTACAACGACATCGACGTCCCCGCCGCCTCGGCGCGCGGCATCGTCGTCTGCAACGTCCCGGACGCCTACTCCGAGGAGGTGGCGATGCAGGCGATCGCCTTCCTGATGGCGGCCAATCGCCAGCTCATCCCCTTCGACCGCGAGGTGCGCGCCGGGCGCTGGCGCACGATGTCGGGCCAGCCGCCGCTCGTCCTGCACAACTCGCGCACGCAGACGGTCGGCGTGGTCGGCTTCGGGCGGATCGGGCGGATCTCGGGGACGCGGGCCAAGGCGCTCGGCTTCCGCGTCATCGCCACCGATCCTTATGTCAAGCAGGAAGACGTGGCCGACCTCGGCATCCCGCTGGTGCCGCTCGAAGAGCTGCTGCGCGAGTCGGACTACGTGACGATCCACGCGCTGCTGTGGGAGGGGTCCCACCACCTCATCAACGCCGAGCGGCTGGCGCAGATGAAGCCGGGGGCTTGGCTGATCAACACCGCGCGCGGCCCGATCGTCGACGAGCCGGCGCTGATCGAGGCGCTGCGCTCGGGCCACCTCGGCGGCGCGGGGCTGGACGTGGTGGAGACCGAGCCGATCGAGGCGGACAACCCGCTGCTGGGGATGCCGAACGTCATCTTCAGCCCGCACTCGGCGGTCTACTCCGAGCAGGGCCAGGTGCGCGCGGCGGAGCGCACCGTCGAGATCGCGCGCACCGCCCTCTTGGGCCACCTGCCCGACCGCGCGGCCGCGATCGACAAGGGCCTCTACGACGCGCTCGCCGCGGCGGGCGCCGGGAAGTAGGTGGTAGGCGTTAGAGGTTAGGCGTTAGGGGCTCGCAGGCGGGTGATCGACATCCGGTTGTCCGCTGCCCGCGCAAAGCCCCTAACGCCTAACGCCTACCCCCTAACGCCTGCTGCCGGCCGGCTCCTCGACTTCGAGTTCGGCCAGGAGGCCGGCCAGGTCGAGCGGGCGGGTCACCATCTGCAGCGTGCCGTCGCGCATCGGCCACTGGTCGCGCGGGCGGTCGACGTAGAGTTCGAGCCCGTTGCCATCCGGGTCGTCCAGGTAGAGCGCCTCGCTGACGCCGTGGTCCGACGCGCCGCCGAGCGGCCAGCCGTGCTCGATCAGGCGCTTCAGGGCGCGCGCCAGCTCGCGCCGGTTGGGGTAGAGGATCGCGGCGTGGTAGAGGCCGGTCGTGCCGGGCGCGGGCGGCGTGCCGCCGCGGCTCTCCCAGGTGTTCAGGCCGATGTGGTGGTGGTAGCCGCCGGCGGAGAGGAACGCCGCCTGCCCGCCGTAGTACTGCATCACCTCGAAGCCGAGCACGTCGCGGTAGAAGCGGACGGCGCGGTCGAGGTCCGACACCTTCAGGTGGACGTGGCCGATCGTCGTCTCGGGGTGGATGGCTGGTTCGCTCATCGTGGTCTCCTTCGGTAAAGCACGTCGTTTCGTCGAGGTTCCAGCCAGCAATCCCGGTGCCGGGGCGAGGACAGGATCCGTCGTCGCTACCGATAACGCCCGCGCGGGGCGAATCCATCCCCTCGCCGCTCGCAGGGCGCCCCCGGCGCCCACCCGCCTCCCGCCGAGGCGAAACGACCTCGCCGATTCCTCGTAGAGCGAGTAACGACGCGATGCAGGCGGCGGCGGACGCGGGCAGGAGTGCCGCCGAGACAGCCTCCGCCATCAGTGTGGAATCATCGCAGCGGAAGGAGGCGACGATGGCAAGCGACGAGGTTCCGGTGCTGATCGTCGGCGGGGGGCCGGTCGGGCTGGCCACCTCGCTCCTGTGCTCGCACTACGGCATTCGCTCGCTCCTGGTCGAGCAGCACCCCGGCACGTCCATCTATTCCAAGGCGCGCATCATCAACGCGCGCACGATGGAGATCTTTCGGCAGCTCGGGATCGAGCGCGCCGTGCGCGCGGCGGAGATCCCCCACGCGCGCAACGGGGTCGTGGCGCGCAGCCTGGCCGGCGAGGAGCTCGCGCGCTGGCCGGGCGAGGCGGTGCTCCCCGAGGGTGTCCGGGACTGGAGCCCCACCTGGGGCTGCACCTCCACCCAGGAAACCTTCGAGCCGATCCTCCTGGCGCAAGCCCGGCTCCGGGAGCCGGCGCAGATCCGCTTCAACACGGAGCTCCTGAGCTTCGAGCAGCGCGACGACCGCGTCGTCGCCCGGCTCCTCGACCGCCCGAGCGGGCGGGTATGGGAGGTGCGCGCGCGGTATCTGGTCGGCGCCGACGGGGCCCACAGCCGCGTCCGCGAGGCCCTGGGCATCCGCATGCTCGGCGAGCCCGTCCTGGCCCACCGCATCAACATCCTGTTTCGCGCGGATCTGGCTCGCTGGGTCGGCGACCGCGAGATCAGCGCCTGCTTCATCGTCAACCCGCAGATCGATCCGCACGCCCCCGGCCTGTTGATCTACAACGGGGGGGACCGCTGGCGATTCCAGGTCTACTACTATCCCGACCGGGGAGAGCGGCCGGAGGACTACACTCCCGAGCGCTGTCAAGAGCTCGTGCGGACGGCGGTGGGCGTGCCGGACCTGGCCCTGGAATTGGACGGCATCGTCGACTGGAGCGACGCCGCCCTCGTCGCCGAGCGCTTCGGCGACCGTCGCGCCTTCCTCGTGGGCGACGCCGAGCACCAGATGACGCCAGCCGGCGGCTTCGGCATGAACGTGGGGATCCAGGACGCGCACAACCTGGTCTGGAAGCTCGCGGCGGTGCTCGGGGGGTGGGCGGCGCCGACGCTGCTCGCCACCTACGACGCGGAACGCGCGCCGATCGTGCGCGAGATCACCGAACAGATGGCGCGCAACGTCGTCACCGCCGCTCGCGCTGCGAGCCGTACAGCTCCGACGGGCCCGGCGCCGGATCTCTTCGCGCAACACGGCCGGGTCTTTGGCGCGACCTACGCATCGCCGGCAATCGTGCCCGACGGCACGGTGCCGCCGGACGTCGCCGCCCCGGTCGCCGACTACGTCCCGACAGCACGCCCGGGCCGCCGGGCGCCCCACGTCTGGCTCGACCGCGCCGGCGAGCGGATCTCCACGCTGGACCTCTTCGACACCGCCTTCGTGCTGCTGGCCGGTCAGGCCGGCCGCGGCTGGTGCGAGGCCGCCCGCGCCGTCGCGGGCGACCTCGGCGTGCCCCTCCACGCCTACACGGTGGGCGAGGGCAGCGACTTGGGCGACCCCGATGCGTCGTGGGCGGCGGCCTACGGCGTCGAGCCCGACGGCGCGGTACTGGTCCGGCCGGATGGCTACGTGGCCTGGCGCAGCCGGGGCGCGAGCCGCGACGCGGAGGGGGTGCTGGCCGACGCCTTCGGCCGAGTGCTCCAGCGCGCGGCGTAGCGCCGAGCCGGCACCGCAGACCGCTCAGGAGCGGCGCGCCCGGCGCGCCGCGCGCCGCCGCGCCAGCGCCGCGTCGAGGGACAGGGGGCCGCTGCCGGCGAGCAGCAGGGTGAGCCAGCAGACGACGAAGACGATGTCGGCCCCGAAGAAGTAGGGCCGGACTTGCCAGGTCGCGGTGAGGAAGTAGGCGCCGCTCAGGCAGGCGCCGCCGAGGGCGGCCGATCGGCGGGACTTCCAGAGTGGCGCCACCAGCGGCGCGCGAGAGCGAAACCAGCGCGTTCATCGAACCTCCTCACGCAATCGTTGCATCGCGGGCGGGCCCGGCCGCGGCGACCGCGGGGCCGTGACAGTCGCCGGGTCTCGTCGCCCGCCCACCGATCACTACACCGACGGCGGCGCCTCGGATGGCGGGGCGCGCGGCGCCTTGGCGGCAGCACGCCGCGCACGTCGGCGAGAGCGCCGGCCGCCGGGCTGGTATGATGCGCGGGCGGGCCGCCCGGCGGTACGGACGCGCGACGCGGCGAGAATCGCGAGCGGAGCGAGGAGCGAGAGGGCGATGGGCGCGACGGCGGACGCCGACTGGCCGGTCCTGACGCGCTACGAGGGGGCGCGGCTGCGCCGGGTGGCGCAGCCGATCGGCGGGATCGGGACCGGCACGGTCTCGCTCGGCGGGCGGGGCGACCTGCGCGATTGGGAGGTCGTCAACCGGCCGGCCAAGGGCTGCGCGCCGCACCACGCCTTCTTCGCCCTCTGGGCCCGCCCGGCCGGCGGCGAGGCGGTGACGCGGGCGCTGGAGGGGCCGCTCGACACCGCGCTCTACGAGGGCGCGCGGGGCTCCGAGACGCCGAACCACAGCCTGCCGCGCTTCCGCGAGTGCCGCTTCACGGCCGCCTACCCGTTCGGCCAGGTCGCCCTGGGCGACCCCGACGTGCCGCTCGACGTCACCCTCCAGGCGTTCAACCCGCTGATCCCCGGCGACGCCGCGCGGAGCGGCATCCCGGTCGCGGTGCTGCGCTACGTCCTGGCGAACCGCGGCGACCGCCCGGTCGAGGCCGCCGTCTGCGGCAGCCTGCAGAACTTCGTCGGCACCGACGGCACGCGCGGCGCGCCGCGCGCCAACCGCAACACCTTCCGCGCCGCGCCGAGGCTGCGCGGCCTCTTCCTCACGTCGGACGGCGTCGCGCCGGACGCCGAGCAGTGGGGCACCATCGCGCTCGCCGTCGCCGGCGACCTCCCGACGACCCACCGCACCGCCTGGCCGTCGCGCAACTGGGGCGGCGATCTGCTCGACTTCTGGGACGATTTCAGCGCCGACGGCGCGCTCGACGACCGGCCCAACCCGGGCGACGACTCGCCGATCGCCTCGCTCGCCGCGCGCGTCGTCGTGCCGCCCGGCGAGCGCCGCGCCGTGACCTTCCTCCTGGCCTGGCACTTCCCCAACCGCCTGACCTGGGCGCCCGCCGACCCGCCCGCGCCCGAGGACCGGGTCGGCAACGAGTACGCGACGCGCTACGCCGACGCCTGGGACGTCGCCGCGCGCATGGCCGCGGACCTGCCCGCGCTGGAAGCCGACACCCTCGCCTTCGTCCGCGCCTTCTGCGCGAGCGACCTGCCGGACGTGGTGAAGGAGGCGGCGCTCTGCAACCTCAGCACGCTGCGCACGCAGACCTGCTTCCGCACCGCCGACGGCCGCCTCTACGGCTGGGAGGGCTGCGACGACCGGAACGGCTGCTGCCACGGCAGCTGCACGCATGTCTGGAACTACGAGCAGGCGACCCCGTTCCTCTTCGCCGACCTGGCCCGCGGGATGCGCGAGGTCGAGTTCCTCCACGCCACGCGCGACGACGGGCTGATGAGTTTCCGCGTCGATCTGCCCCTCTCCCGCGCGCAGGACTGGGACCTCGCCGCCGCCGACGGCCAGCTCGGCTGCCTGATGAAGCTCTATCGGGAGTGGCGGCTGTCGGGCGATGACGCCTGGCTGCGCGCGCTCTGGCCACGGGCGCGCCGGGCGCTGGAGTTCTGCTGGCTGCCGGGCGGCTGGGACGCCGACCGCGACGGCGTGCTGGAGGGCTGCCAGCACAACACGATGGACGTCGAGTACTACGGGCCGAACCCGCAGATGGGGGGCTGGTACCTCGGCGCGCTCCGGGCGATGGAGGAGATGGCTCGCCACCTCGGCGACGACGACCTCGCGGCCGAGTGC
>DASSSV010000122.1:0-3803 GCA_035708265.1 Thermomicrobiales bacterium
GACGGACTGGGCCGCCATCGCTTGCAGCCGACGCGGTCGTGGTCGCCGTCGCCGCTTTATGCTCCGCGTGTCGGTGTAGCCGGCGCCGCCGTCCCGGCGCGAGCGTCCGAGGAACGGCCCGTAGCGCCCTGTGCGCTCCCCGAGCGGCGCGCGGCAGCGCGGGCACGGCTCGGCCTCCCGTCCGCAGGCCGTGCGGCGGTAGGCCGACGCGGCCTCGCCGGGCGGCTCCTCGTCGAGCAGGGCCGAGCAGGCGACCACGAGCGGGCGGGTCTCCGGGCGCGGCAGGAGCTCGCGCACACGCCCGTCGACGAAGCGCCGGCGGGCAGCCTCGTCCTCGGCGACCATGCGCAGCCGAGTGCGTGGAAAGTGCTCACCCGCACGCCCCGGTTGTATTGGCTACGCCTGTGCTGGCTGAAAACCCGATCCGGGGTACACCCAACCGACTCGCACCGGCTGCTCGGGAATCCGCGGTGTAAGGTGGATCCCTTTGCCAAGACACGAGAAGGCGTTCTGCTCCTGTGCGGGATGCGGCGCGGGATGCTCGTCCCGCCCCGCTTGCGCGCGCGCCCGCGCCGCGCTCTAATCGCCCGGAACCTATCCGCACTCGGCAGCCGATCCAACGCGAAAGGGGCGGGCCATGTACACCATCGTCCAGCGGCGCAGGATCGATCCCGCGCGCCAGCAGGAGACGCGCGAGCGGGCGCAGCGGGACTTCTTCCCGCAGTTGCAGCGAGCCCCCGGCTTCGTCGGCTTCTATCTGGTGGCGGACGAGGAGCAGGGGATCACCACGGCGATCACGGTCTGGCAGGACCAGGCGAGCGCGGCAGCGTTCCAACCGCAGGTGGACGCGTTCACGCAGGTGCTGAAGAGCATGGGGGCGAGACGGGAGAGCATCAACCGGGGTGAGACGGTCGTCGCGATCACGCCGCAGCGGTAGCGACGACGGGGCCTCGCACGAGCCTGGCAGCGGTACCGGGATGTCGGTGTCCCGCGGGGTGCGGATAGGGCGATCCCCCGAGGACGCCGAGCAGCGCGGAGCCCGCGCGCACCGCTCGCGCACACGCACCGCTTGCCCTGTGGGTGCGGCTCCCGCGGCGTTGGAGCCAACACATACCCCACGCCGGTGTGCAGTCGGCCTGGCCAGAACGCCGCGGCGCGCCATCGCGCGTCTCAGTCGGGTAGCTGAACGATGGCCGCGTGTGTCTCCTGGTCCCCCACGATCCGCCTGATGTGCCCCTGGCCCGTCGTGTCTTCCACCAGGATCGCCACCTCCGGCACGAAGCGGCGCACCGCGCCATCGCTCACGGTCACCTCCCAGCTCCCCGCCAGGATGACGAACCACTGCCGCCGCGGCGTCCGATGCCAGTCGCCCGGTGCCGGCGACCGTCGCCATCCGCGCATTGACTTCGGCGCTCTCAACTCGCGCGTGCGGGTAGACCGCGCGGGCTGGCGACGGTTGGCAGCACCGCCGCGTTACCCCTCGCGCCCGCGCAACGCCCGGAAGCGGAGCAGGTCGCGCTCGCCCAACTGCGGCACCACCCGGTCGAGGAAGGTGCGCAGCAGACCCGCGGGGGTCAGGTCGGAGGTGTCGATCGTCAGGCGCCGCGCCAGCCAGGAGGCGCGATATTCCGCCTCGAAGGCCGCACCGATCGCCTCCACCTCGTCCGGCGCGACGAGCGGGTACGCGTGGGGGGCCGCCGCCATCCGCCGGCGCAGCACCTCCGGCCGCGCCGCCAGCAGCAGGATCGTATCGGGCGGCATCGCCGCCTCGACCCGCCGGTGGTAGGCGGGCCAGGCCCGGCCGGGGTAGTAGTAGCGCGGCCCGTAGATCGCCTCCTCGATGTGGAAGCCGCCGAAGAGGACGTCCTCGTACTCGTGGAGGACGTTGCCGACGTGGTAGTAGATCTGGAAGCGCTGGAAGCGCTCCTTGATCGTCGGCGGCAGCGCCACCATCGCCCGCTGCTCCTCGGGGCCGAGGAAGAACTGGTCGGGGAGCGAGAAGTGGTCGTCGAGGTGGAAGGCGATCCCGCGCGCCTGCCCCCAGGCGGCGAGGCCGTCGATCAGGGTCGTCTTGCCCGCATACTCGCAGCCGATCACGATCAGGCGCATACCCGTCCCCCTCTCGCCCGCGTCACACTCCCGCCCGAAGAGCGCCGCCGCGCCCGCCGCGCCGCATGGTACCACCGGGGAGGGTATGCCGGCCGTGTACCACGATGGCCAGACCCCGGCACCCACCCGGCCTGGGCGCCGGACAATTGCGCCGGACGCGCCAACCAGCCGGCCCAGATGGCGCCGACGGCCAAGACAACGCGGGCATGACCACCACAGAGAGGTCTCGCGAGCGGGCAAGTCGGTCACTCTGGCTACATTTGGCTACGGCGATGGCCGGGACGGTCGTCCCGGTCATGCCGCTTTTCCTGCCACGACTGGGAATTCGCGGGTGAGCCGCGAAGGGCTCGAACCTACAACTCGCTAATTTCGAGGTCAACTGCTCCTGAGCGCTTCCCCAGCGCCTCGATCGGCAGCGAGGCCGGCGACGGCGTCGGCCAGCGCGCGGACCGTCCCCTCGTCGAGCACGCTAGCCACATCGTAGGTACGGGTGCCCGTCCGGGGACCGCGCGGTGGCGGTCCGCCGCGCCGGGGTGGCGGGAGCGATCGGACGAGCGCCATGGCCGCCGTGGCGGATCGGCTTTCCGGTCAGGACAGCGGCCGGCGGAGGTCGGCCGTGGAGGAGGGAGCGGTCCAACCTGCGAGGGGACTGCGTTTCAAGGACGCCGTGGCGCCGCCGCCGGTGCTGCTCGGGCGCGGAGGCCGCGGCGCGAGTGCGTCTCGACCTGCGCCGGAGGCGCCAGGGGCCCCGGAGGCCGGCGGCGGGAGGTTGGGCGCATCGCGGCGAGGCCGGGCGTCCGGCCGACTGCCGGTCGCCGCGGGCGCCGGGCTAGGGCGCCGCGCGCGTCGCGCTGCCCGCGCGGCCGGCACGGGGGAGGCGTCGCCTCCCCCGTCCCGTCCCCGGTGCGTCCGTCACCCCGCGCGCCGCCCCCCGCTACTTCCCGTCCGCGACCCACCAGGTGTGGGCGTTCCAGCGGATGTTGATGGCGTTCGGCAGCAGGTTGTGGACGCGCTTGTCGACCGCCGCCGTGGCCTGCGTGAAGAAGAGGATGAAGTTCGGCAGCTCGTCGGCGATGATGTTCTGCATCTGGATGTAGAGCTGCTTGCGCTTGGCCTGGTCGAGCGTGGTGAGGCCTTGCGCCAGCAGTTGGTCGACCTGCTTGTTGGAGTACTTGTTCATGTTGAAGCCGCCCGTCTGGGCGTCGGTCGTCCACATCGTCGACTGGTCGGGGTCGGTCCCCCAGGAGAAGCCGACCAGGAAGATGTCGAAGTCGTGGGTGTCGGTCAAGCGCGTCAGGAAGGCGTTCCACTCCTCGGTCTTCGGCGTGGCGTCGACGCCGATGGCCTTCCACATCTGCTGCATCGCGGTGACGTCCTGCACGAACGCCTTGCTCGCGTTGCCGGTCCAGAGCGTGAAGGAGAGCTTCTTGCCGCCCTTGGCGCGGATGCCGTCGGGCCCCTTCGCCCAGCCGGCCTGGTCGAGCAGTTGGTTGGCCTTGGTAATGTCGTAGGGGTACTTGGCCGTGATCTGGTCGGGGGCGTAGGCCCAGGAGAGCACCGGCTCGGTGCCGATCGCCACCGTCCCGAGGTTGAAGTAGATCGCCTTGATCATCGCCTCGCGGTCGATGGCGTAGGCCAGCGCCTGCCGCACGCGCTTGTCGAGGAAGAAAGGCGACTTCTGCGGGTTCATCTGG
>DASSSV010000123.1:0-2883 GCA_035708265.1 Thermomicrobiales bacterium
GTCGAGGATCGCCGAGGCGAGCACCTGGTCGGCGAAGATCTCGCCCCAGTCCCCGTAACTCTTGTTGCTGGTGATGATCAGACTTGCCTTCTGGTAACGGCGGCTGACCAGCTGGAAGAGGAACCGCGCGGCGAGGCGGTCGAGCGGGAAGTAGCCCATCTCGTCGAGGATGAAGAGTCTGGGCCGGCAGAAAGCCTGGAGCCGATGGCCCAGGCGGTCCTCCTTGGCGTCGCGCTGCACCGTCTCGAGCAAGTCAGCCACGGTGAGGAAATAGACGCTGATATGCTGGCTGATGGCCAGCATGCCCAGCGCGATTGCCAGGTGGGTTTTTGCCTGGTCATGAGAATGCCCTCCTAAGACGGGACGTTGCGAGTGCGCCGCAAGGTGGTGGCGAGTCGTTCCACCAGGGCGGGGTCGTCGGCGATGAGGTAGTTGGCGGTCACCGGGTGGCGCTCGGCCGGGATGGTGCCGTCGGCGATCCGCCGGTAGACCCAGGTGCGCTCGACCCCGAGCCGCCGCGCCAGGCCGAGGACGGTCAGTCGCCCGTCAAATCGCTCCACCCCACGGAACTGCGCCAGCACCGTGCGCTGCGCGGCCGCCCGGCGAATCTTCAGCACCTGCTTCTCCGACACGCCCGCGCAGCGTGCCGAGTGGAAGCCCGCGGCGGCCAGCTGCCGCGCCACCGCACCGTCGGTGTGCCCGGCGGCGCTCAAGGCCAGGGCGCGCTCGACCAGCTGGGCGTAGCCGGTGACATCCTGCTCGCGGTGGATTGGCGGGCGGACCGTCAAGGGCGTGACCGCGCCGCTGACCCAGACGACCTTGACCTCGACCAGGTCCGGGGCCGGGCGGGTCAGCACCACCCGCCGGATGAGGGTGCGCAGCAGCGCCTTCTGCTGCTCGGGCCGCAACCGGCCGCTCGCCCACCACGCCGGCAGGTGGCGCCCCACGTCGCGCAGTTGCTCCCGGAGGATGGGGTCCAGGGCCGGCGCAGGGGGCGTGGCCGCGAAGGTCGCGGCCGCCTCGCGCGCCTCGGCGACCGCCCGCAGCGCCAGTTCCCAGCGCCGCTCCAACTCTGCCGCGACGAGCCGGTTCTCCGGGTCGACGGCGTGGTATTGCTTCTGCGCCAGCCGCGCCTCGTACTCGGCACGCGCCACCTGGTCGGCGTGCTGCTGCGCCAGCCGTGCCCGCTCGGCCGCTTGCGCGGCCAGCACGTCGTCGAGCACGTCCAGTTCGGCCGGCGCCAGCGCCGCGAAGAACGCCGCGACGACGGCGGCCTCGATGCCGGCCCCGTCGAGGTGCAGGCACTGCCGCGCGGCGTAGGTGTGGGTGAGGGCCTGGCAGGTGTAGCGCACGCGCGGCTTGTAGACGGTGCGCATCTGCCGCCCGCAGCGCCCGCAGACCGCCAGCCCGGTCAGCAGCGCCGTCCCCCAGCGCGGCGCCCCGCGCGCCCGCTGCGCGAAACTGCTGCGGTTGTCGGCCAGGCGCGCCCGGTTGGCCATGTACTGCTCCCAACTAATATAGGAAGGGTACACGTCCTGGCGAATGACCGTCCACTCCTCGAAGGGCCGGTTTACCAGGCGACCGCGTTGCCCAGGCCGGCGGTCGGGGGCGGGCGCGTGGCGGCCGTAGACGAAGGCTCCGGCGTAGGCCGGGTTGTGCAGAATCTCGTAGATCGCGTGCGCACTGGGGCGGCGCCAGAGGAGTTGGCCGGCGTGCAGCCCGGCGCGCTGCCGCCGGGGCAGGAGGACGGCCGCGTCGCGCAGGGCGCGCAGCACGCGCTGGCAGGTACCCAGCGCGGCGAAGCGCTCGAAGACCAAGGCGATGGCGCGCTGGACCTGCTCGTCGGGGTCCTTGACGACCCGCCCGTCCTCGAGGCGGGCGAGGCCAGTGGGGAGATGCTGCCGGTAGGTGCCGGCCTCGACCTGGCGCAGCCGGCCGGCGTCCATCCGTAGCCGCAGCAGGTGCAGTTCGGCCTCGCTGAGCATCCCGCGCAGGCCCAGCAGGAGCCGGTCGTTGTAGTCGCGCGGGTCGTAGACCCCCTCAGTGTCGGCGATGAGGGCATCATGGATGGTCGCGAGGTCGAGGAGGGTGTACCAGTCGGCGTTGCTGCGCGCCAGGCGGCTGGCCTCATAGGCCAGGATGAGCCCGACCCGGCCAAGCGAGACGGCGCCCACCAACTCCTGGAAGCCGGGGCGCTGACCATCCTGCCCCGACTGCCCCAGGTCGTCGTCGACCAGCTGGATGCGCTCCGGGGGCCAGCCAAGGGCGCGCGCGCGCTCGACGAGGGCATACTGGTTCTCGCGCCCGGCGGCGTTCTCACGCACCTGCTTCGGCGAGGACTGGCGGACGTAGACGTAGGCGCGGCGCTCGCGGTGGCGGGTGGCGATCTTCTCAGCGCGGGGTGGCGTACTCATCGAGGACCTCCTGAAGGATCTGCAGGATGGCCGTCCGGATCTGCGCCCGGACCGCTCCCGGCG
The DNA here is from genome assembly GCA_035708265.1 of Thermomicrobiales bacterium. Classification (GTDB taxonomy): domain Bacteria; phylum Chloroflexota; class Chloroflexia; order Thermomicrobiales; family CADCWN01; genus DASSSV01. Next base: position 2,478 of record DASSSV010000123.1, read on the forward strand.
CCGTGCGCCACACCTGGTCGGCCCGGAGGGTGACCAGGTCGGACGGGAGCGCCGGGTGCGGTCCGGGCGCCGGCGAGAGCGGCAGCGGGAGCTGGCGGTTGGGGGGCGGTGGGTGTGGCATCGTCGTCCTCCTGGTGCAACTGCACCAGGGACGCTACCACCGCCAACAGCTCGCGCGCAGCGGAGACAGATAGCCGGCAGCGCGGCGGCGCGGGGATGACGCCGGCCAGGCTGGTGGCGGCCACGGGGATGGCGCGTTCCACGCCGGGATGCAGCCAGACGACGCAGACCCGCTGGTGGCCGCGCTTGGTGGTGACGCCGACGAGCGGCAGGGTCAGGCCGTAGAGGGGATGCGTCGGGTCAACGACTTCGATGGTGTCAACGGGAAGAACGGTCAGCCCCAGTG
>DASSSV010000124.1:0-5629 GCA_035708265.1 Thermomicrobiales bacterium
TTACGCCCCACGCCCCACGGCCAACGGCCCATGGTTTCACGGCCAACGGCCCACGCCCCACGGCCCCCGAGGAGATGATGGCGACACGGGCGGGCACGATCGCGGGGGGGCTGCTCGGCGCGCTGGGCGCGGCGGCGGGCCTTGCCATGCTCGGCGGGGGCGTGGCCGCGACGGCGCGCGCGCCGGTCGGGGCGAACGGCGTCGCCGAGCGCTTCGTGGTCGGCGCCGGGCTGGTCCCGCTCGGGGTCTTGCTGCTGGCGCTCGGCGGCGCGGCGCTCGCGCTCGCCGTCGCGGCCGGGCAGGGGCGGCCGGCGCGCCCGGCGCCGCTCGTGCCGTGGTGGGCGGCGCTCGCCATCTTCGTCGCGGCGCTCGGCGCGGGCTGGGCGCTCTTGCGCGCCGACCAGTGGTGGCCCTTCCTCCCCTTCGCCGCGCTGGTCGCCTTCGCGCCGCCGGCCGTCATCGCCGGCGTCGCCTTCCCGCGCCGCGCGCTGCGCCCCTCCTGGCGACGCCTCCTGCCGGCGTTCGCCTGGGGCGCGCTGGTCACGCCGGCGCTGGCGGTCGTCCTCGAAGGGCTGGCGGCGGTCGCCGCGTTCGTGTCGGTCTTCGCGGGGATCGTCCTCGGCGACCCGACCACGCTCGACACGCTGCGCCGCGCGGTCCTGCGCCTCGAAGGGCGGACGCTGGACGACGCGCAGCAGCAGGCGTTCATGCAACTCCTGCTGCGCGAACCGCTGCTGCTCCTCGCCATCGGATTCGTGCTCGTCTTCGCCGGCCCGGCCGTCGAGGAGGTCGGCAAGTTCCTCGGCGTCGTCCTCTTCAGCCGCGCCTGGCGGCGAGACGCCGGCCGCGACACGGTGCTGACGACGACGCTGCTGGGGCTGGCGGCCGGGCTCGGGTTCGCCACGGTGGAGAACATCGGCTATCTCTCCGAGGCGGGGCCGGCCGGCTGGGGCCCGCTGGCGCTGCTGCGCGCGGCCACCCCGCTGATGCACGGCACGGCCAGCGCGCTCTTCGCCTACGGCTGGGCCAGGCAGGCGCGCGCGCCGCACCGCTGGGCGCTCCTCTGGGGCGCGCTCGGCGCGCTGGCGTTGCACGGCGCCTGGAACCTCGCCGCGGGGCTGCTCTCCGTCGCCAGCCTCGCGTCCGCCGCCGCGCCGACGACGGCCGGGCTGCTGGCGATCGCGCTGGTGGCGGTGCTCGCCGTGCTGGCGCTCGGCAGCCTGGGCGTGCTGCTGGCGCTGCGCCGGGCGCTCGGCCGCGAGGCGCTGGCGGAGCAGCGCGCTGTCGCGCCCCCGCCGTCCCCGCCGCCCGCCGCGTCGCCCATCGGGGACGGTGAGACGTCGGTGCCGGAGCCCGAGCGAGAACCGGCGCTGCGCGAGTGACGAGTGACGAGCGATGAGGGGAGCCGGAGGGTGGAAAGACCGGGGATGTGGCCTTCGTCCGTCTTCCGTCGTCCGTCTCGCGCGGAGCGCCGCCGCTCGCTCGCGCGTTGGGAAAAGTAGCGGGGGAGTCGCCAGCCGTCGATAAGATCGATAGTTGATGGGAGATGTACCGCTAGCAACTATCAACCATCAACCCACTGCCGACCGCCGACCGACGGCCGACGACTGAGAGCATAGGAACGTCACATGTCACGACTGCAACTGCGCGAGGGCTGGACGACCCTCTTCCTCCTGGCCGGGACGATCTTCAGCGTCGTCTGGTCGATCCAGGGGGCCAACTGGGCCGACGACCTCAGCATCCTGACGCCGGTCGCGCTGCTCGGCCTGGCGCTCGGCCTCGGGCTGGCCAAGTTCCGCCGCCTGCCCGCGCTCGCCGCCCACGCCCTCGCCTTCCTCGTCGGCGGCTGGCTGATCGTCAAGGTGCTCGACCCGCTCCTGCCGCTGGCGGCCAACGGCCACGGCTGGCTGCCGGCGTTCCACTTCCTGACTCACCGCTGGCAGACCTGGATCGCCGCGACCGGCACCAGTCAGTACGCCGACGACTACTACCTCTTCCTCCTCGGCCTGGCCGCGATCGTCTGGCTGATGGCCTACTCCGGCGCCTGGATGATCTTCCGCGCGCACTGGATCTGGCCGGCGTTGCTCCTGCCCGCCGTGGTCATCCTGCTCAATCTCGGCTACGCGCCGACCAGCCTGTCGTCCTATCTCGTCGTCTTCCTCGCCTTCGCGCTGGTCCTCGTCGTCCGCTTCCACGTCGCCGAGCGCGAGACCGTCTGGAGCCGCGGCGGCGTCGCCTACCCCGAGAGCCTGGGCTGGCGCGCCCTCTGGGTCGGCGTCCTCGTGACCGTGCTGATCGTCGGCTTCGCCTGGGTCGCCCCCTTCACCGCGCGCGGCGCGCCGCTGCAGGCCGCCTGGGATCGCATCAACGGCCCCTGGCAGACGGTGGAGGCCCGCTTCAACCGCATCTTCGGTTCGCTGCGCGGCCCCGGCCAGCGCGGCATCGGCAACTTCGCCTCCTTCGGCGACCGTTTCAGCCTCGGCGGGCCGCTCAAACTCGACCAGACGCCGCTGCTGGTCCTCCAGGCCGACCGCCCCTACTACCTCAAGGTGCGCACCTTCGACTATTTCGACGGCCACGGGTGGTCCAGCGATGTCGCCTCCACCTTCACCGCCAACAACGACGGCCGCTCCTACGTCCCGCAGATCGACCTCAAGGGTGGACAGTCGCTCGCCGTGCAGGCGCCCCAGGCGTCGTCGCAGCACGCCCTGACGGTCCGCGTCCTCGAGCCGCGCGGCAATGCCCTCTTCTTCGCCGACCAGTTCGTCGAGACGAGCCAGGATAGCTACGTGCAGGTCTCCTGGACGCAGTACCACGACCAGCTCTTCGACCTGACGAAGGTGAAGCGCGACGACCTGCCGCCGGACCTGCGCCACCTCTACGACCTGCTCCAGAACGCCACCCTGCCCGACACCGACGCCCAGGGCTACCCGCTCCCGCCGCCGACGCCGACACCCGTCCCCACCCGCCCCGCCCCCGCCGTCGCGTCGCCCGGCGCGACGCCTGCAGCCTTCGCCCCGGACACCTGGGTCGAGGTCATCGGCAGCGGGCCCGCGGACGGCCTGAGCCTGCGCGTCGGGCCGGCGCCGGGCGAGGAGCTGCTGCGGACGCTGCCGCCCGGCGCCAAGGTGCAGATCGTCGCCGGCCCGGTCACCGGCGGCAACGGCGACCCCTGGTACCGCGTGCGCGACCGCCAGGACTATGGCTGGATTGACGGGCGCTTCGTCCAGGCGACCGCGCCGCCGTTCCCCACCCGCCCCGCGCCGACCCCGACGCAGACGCCGCAGCAGCAGGCGGTCGAGGCCGAGTTGTCGTCGCTCAGCACCCGGCTGATCGACGTCCGCCCGGTCGTCCAGAACGGCCACGCCGTCGGCCTGATCGTCAACGGCCAGATCGCCAACTACGGCGACGTCGAGGCGGTGCTGCCGCGCGAAGGGCTGCAGCAGGGCGAGCAGTACAAGACCGAGATCCTGACCTCCGACGCGCTCGCCCCGCAGCTCCGCGACGCCGGCACGAGCTACCCCGACTGGGTGACGCAGCGCTACCTGGAGTTGCCCAACTCGACCACGCAGCGGACTCGCGACCTCGCCAAGCAGCTCGCCAACGGCCAGGATCCCTACGACGCGGCGATCTCGATCCAGAACTGGCTGCGCGCCAACATCAAGTACAACGAGAACGTCCCCGCCCCGCCGGCCGACCGCGACACCGTGGACTACCTGCTCTTCACCTCGAAGCAGGGGTACTGCGAGTACTACTCCACCGCGATGGCCGTGATGCTCCGCACGCTCGGCATCCCGGCGCGCGAGGTCACCGGCCTCTTCAGCGGCGCCTACGACAACAACTACGCCGGCTACCTCTACCGCGAGTCCAACGCGCACGCCTGGGTCGAGGCGTACTTCCCCGGCTACGGCTGGATCCCCTTCGAGCCGACCGCGCCGCGCACGCCCTTCAACCGCGACCCCGCCCCGCCGGCCAACAACGCCGCGGGCAACACCAACGGCGGCGCGACGGCCGGCGGTGCCGGCGACGGCCTCGGCGGCGACGCCCAACTGCCGGAGGACCCGCGGCTGCAGCCGGGCGGCGCGGTGCCGCTGCCGCAGCAGCCGAACCGGGTGCTGGAAGTCCTGCGCGTGGCGGTGCCGCTGGTGGCCCTCATCGCCGGCATCCTGGCGCTGCTCTGGCTGCGCGGCCTGCGCGGCCTGACGCCGAGCGGCCAGTTCTACGCGCGCGTCACCCGCGCCGGCGGCCTCGCCGGCGTGCGGCGACAGCCTGGCGCGACGCCCTACGAGTACGCCCGCGCGGTCGGCGAGGCCGTGCCCGGCACCCGGCGCTCGCTCGACCGCATCGCCGAGACCTACGTCCGCGAGCGCTACGGCGGCCGGTCGCCGACGCCGCAGGAGGTCCGCCTGGTGCAGCGCGCCTGGCTGACCGTCCGGGGCGCCCTCCTGCGCTCGGTCTTCTCCCTGCGGCGGCGGCCGCGGGCGGAGGAGTAGGCCGGCGGCTATCGCCCTCACCCCCCGTCCCCCCTCTCCCAATGCTGGGAGAGGGGGTGACTTCTATGAGACATCGCGGTGCTCTTCCAGATCTCGCACCGGAGGAGGACTTTCCCGTGTCTCCTGCACGGAAGGGAGCAGTCAGCGCCTCATTGGAGATCTCCCCCTCGCCCAGGATTGGGAGAGGGGGCCGGGGGGGTGAGGGCCGCCGGCCGACGACGATTGACACCGGCCCCGCCGCCCCGTATTGTACGTACAGTACGGTGCGTTGCGTCGTGCGTTCTATCGGCGATGGGCGCGCGGCGGGCCGGGTAGCGGCGCGGCCGCCGGCGCCGGGCGGGGGTGACCATCAGACGGCAACGGCAGGCACAACGGGCCGGGCGGGGGGGCGACGGGCGGTCAGGCTCGACGGCGCGCCCGGCCCTCTCGGTCGGGCTGCTCGGCCCGGCGCTGCTGGGCGCGCCGCGCGGGCGCGCGGCGGCAGCGGCGCGGCGAGGGCCGCACAGGGGGCGGCGCATCGGCGTCACGCTGCTGACGCTGGTGCTGCTCGTCTGTGCGGGCGCGGGCATCTACGCCTGGCAGGTAACGGCGGCGCTGCGCGACGCCGAGCAGGCGATCGTGGTGCCGCTGCCGTCGGAGCCGCGCGGGTCGCCGGTCGCCGCCGGTACGCCGGCCGCGCCGGCGACCTCGGTCGCGGCGGCGAGCCCGGCCGCGGCGCCGACCGCGACGGCCGGCAGCCGGCTCGGCCTGATCGGCGCGGTCGCCGGCGCGGCGACGGACGGCGGCGACCCCGGGCGCGACCCGATCTGGCAAGGCAAGCGCTACCTCAATGTCCTCGTCCTCGGCTTCGACTCGCGCGACGACGACAGCGGCCCGCCGCGCAGCGACGTGATGCTGGTCGCCCAGCTCGACCTCTACGCCAAGACGGTCAATATCCTCAGCCTGCCGCGCGACCTCTGGGTCACGATCCCCGGCCACGGCGAGGAGCGCGTCAACGCGGCCTATCCCTTCGGCTGGCGCTCAGATCAGCCGGCCGCGGGCGTGGCGCTGGCGAAGCGCACGATCGAGGCGAACTTCGGCATCCCGATCGACTACTACATCTCGATCGACTTCCGCGGCTTCCAGAAGGTGGTCGA
>DASSSV010000125.1:0-7673 GCA_035708265.1 Thermomicrobiales bacterium
GGCCCTGACGCCTCCGCCCGCCCCGCCGCGCCGCCCGCCGCTCACCGGCCGGCCGCGTCCCATCCGCGACCGCCGCCGCCCGACCTCGCCCATCACCCTCCGTGATGGTGAGGGTGCCGCATCGCGGCCGGCGCGCCCACCGCGCCCCGCCAGCCGGGCGCATCGCCCAGAGGAGACCGGCCGCGAGCGCCGCCTCGTCGCGCTCTTCAGCGCGGGGTTCGCCCGCGTGGCGGCCGCGGTCTTCATCGCCGCGGTGATCCTGGGACTGCTGCTCCTCTTGCGCGGCGTCCCGCCCCGCGCGGCCGGTCGGCCAACCGTCGCCCCCACGCCGACGGTCGGCGTCCCCACCGCCACCGCCGCGCCACCGGTCACGCCCGCGGCGCAGCAGACCGCGCCGGGCTGGCGGCAGGCCGGCACGATGCAGACGGCGCGCTACGGTCACACGGCGACGACGCTGCCGGGCGGCCGGGTGCTGGTCGCGGGCGGGCGGACGGGCCAGGCGGGGCAGCCGACCGCCTCGGCCGAGATCTACGACCCGGCGACGAATCGCTGGGCGCCGACCACGCCGATGGCCGCGCCTCGCGTGCATCACGCGGCGGTGCCGCTCCCGGACGGCCAGGTGCTCGTCGTCGGCGGCCTCGATCTCAGCCGCGAGCCCCCCGCCGCGCAGAACGATCCGGGCGCGGAGCGCTACGACCCGGCGACGGGGCACTGGGCGCCGACCGGGGCGATGCCATTCAGACTCGGCGGCACCTGGGCCACCATGCTGACGGACGGCCGCGTCCTCGCCCTCGGCTATCCCCCGACGCCGAGCTACCCGGGCGGCCCACCGACCGCCGAGATCTACGACCCGGCGACCGACCGCTGGAGTTTGGTGGATCATCCGACCACCCAGTCCGCCGCGGCTCTGGTCCCCTTACCATCCGGCGAAGCCCTCCTCCTCGGGACCACCAGCAGCGGCGACGGCCTGCGCGCCACGGCCGAGCACTTCGACCCGGCGAGCGGCCAGTGGCGCCCGGCCGCGCCACCGCTCACGCCGCGCCGCGGCATCGCCGCGGCGCCCCTGTCCGGTGGGAAGATCCTCGTCGTGGGCGGCAACACGTACAGCAAGAACGCGGACGGCACGACCGGCGGGACCGCCTCCAGCGCCGTCGAGATCTACGACGCCGGCACGGATACCTGGACGGCCGCCGCGCCGCTGATGACGCCGCGCACACGCGCCGTCGCCGTGGGCCTCGGCGGGCAAGTGCTCGTCATCGGCGGGCAGAACGGGGCGACGACGCTGACCACGGCCGAACTGTACGACATTGCTACGAACTCGTGGGCGCCGGCCGGCGCGCTGACGGCCGCGCGGCAGGACTTCACCGCGACGCCGCTGCCCTTCGGCGCGGTGCTCGTCGCCGGCGGGCATCTCGCGAGCGACGGGCAGAACCCGGTCTTCGACACGGCGGAGATCTACACGCCGGGCTCGGCGCCGCCCGCGACGCCGCAGCCCGCGCCCCCGTCGCCGTCGCCCGCCACCCCCACGCCGGCCGCGACCTACCGGCCGATGCTGATCGCGCGCGACCGCACGATCGCGGCATCGTTCCTCTGGGTCGGCATGGGGCAGCACCCCGGCTACACGCCGCAACTCGCGCCGGACGGCCGCCGCGTCGCCTTCTTCACGATCGGTCCGGGCGGCGTCGGGGACCGGCACATCGTCGTGCATGACGTCGCCAGCGGCGCCGACCGCGACATCACGCCCGCGCCCGGCTACCTCTACAGCAGCCTGCGCTGGTCGCCCGACGGCCGGGCGCTCGCGCTCGTCAGGACGAAACCCGGGCGGGACGGCAGCGGCCCCTCGACCTCGGAGCTCCTCGTCATGGACGCCGACGGCGCCAACGCCCGCGCGATCTACCGCCGCGACGACCCCGACCGCCTCGGCCCGGACCTCGCCATCACCGACTGGTCCGCCGACGGGCGGGAGATCGACGTCGGCGGGACGATGTTCGGGGGCGGCTTCAACTCGGCGCTGGTCGCCGTGCGCGCCGATGGCTCGGGCGCGCGCGAACTCCCGCCGCGCCCGACGCCCGACCGGGCGCGCTGCGGCCTCGGCGCCGGCCCGCCCGAGGACTTCCACGGCTACCTGGAGGCGCCCGACAGGTCCTACACCGTCTGCATGGTCAAGACGTCGGCGCTCGCGCGGCCCCCGGCGAACGCGCCCGCGGGCGGCTCCTCGCTGGTGCGCTACGACGCCGCGACGAAACGCGCCACCGTGGTGCTCTCGGTCGCGGGCGGCCTGACCCCCGGTAGCATCTCGCCAGACGGCGAATGGCTCCTCATCGGCGTCGCGCACCAGAACCCAAACCCGACCGACTACGGCGGCGGGCAAACCGTGCGCTGGGCGGTCATGCGGCGCGACGGGACGGCCCTTCGCGACCTCGGCGGCGACCCGTTCTTCTTCGTCCAGCAGGGCTCCTTCACCTGGGGGCCGGACGGCCGCGCCTACTTCATGGCCTGGCCGACGGTCGCCGACAACCACCTGACCGGCTACCTCTACGAGCTCGACGCCGCCACCGCGACCGTCCGCATCGTGACCAAGGACTGGCAGATGAGCCGGCTCCTGACCGTCTCGCGCGACGGGCGGCAGATCCTGCTGGTGCGCGGCCCGGCCGGCCGCCCCGAGTTGCACCTGCTCGACCTGGCGCCCGCCGCGAGCGCCACCCCGGTCCCCACACCCGCGCCGACGCTCGCGCCCGACCAGGCCGTCGTGCCGCCCGAGGCGACCGCGACGGCGCGCGCCTTCATGGACGCGCGGATGGCGCGCGACGAGGGCCGCGCGCGCTCCTACCTGACGCCCGAACTCGCCGCCCGGCTCGGCACCGCCGACCTGATCCCGCCCGCCGACCAGCAATGGTCCCAGGCGTTCGTCGTCTGGCAGGAGCGCGGGGCCGACGGGCGCGTCACGATCGACGTGCAGATCCCATCGCCGAAGGGCGAGTTCGAGCAGACCCTCACGCTGACCCAGCGCGACGGCCGCTGGCTGATCGCCGACCTCGGCCCGGTGGAGAACCTGATGCCGGGCGGCTAGACGGCCGCCGCGGGCAACCGCCGCGCGCCTCGTGCGTTCAGAGAGCAGCAGGCAACCCAACCCGGGCGGCGACCGCGACGGCGCGGCGCTGTACGTACAAAGCGGCGTATGCTAGAGTGGCGGCGGATGGCGGCACGGTGGATGCCCTGTGGCGGGCCGGAGCCACGCGCGCGGGAGGGGCAGATGCGACGGCGGAAGTTGTACGGTGTCATCACGGGTCTCGTGCTGCTCGGGCTCGGCGCGGCGCTCGCGCCGCTGGCGCTGGCGGATAACATCGCCTACCCGACCTTCGCCGACCCGGCCTTCCAGAAGGTCTGGGAGCGCTATGACCGCCCGGTCTACTACGGCGACGCCGTCCGCTCCTACACCTGGGGCGCGGCGATCAGCCAGGCGCTCACCGAGCCTTACCAGGAGGGCCCGAGCGGGCAGCACACCGTCCAGTACTTCGAGAAGAGCCGCATGGAGATCAACAACCCGAGCGGCGACCGCAACGACCCCTTCTTCGTCACGCAGGGCCTGCTGGCCGAGGACATGATCTACGGGCGCATCCAGGTCGGCAACAACAGTTTCCAACCGGCCGCGCCCGCGCAGATCCCCTTCGGCGACGTGGGCGACACCACCGGCCCGACCTATGCCTCGCTAAGCGGCCTGATCCACGCCCAGCCGGTGCCGGCCGGCGAGCCGATCACCGCGACGATCAACCGCGCCGGGCAGGTCGGGACGACCGCCGACAGCAAGGGCGTGACCTCGGTCGGGGTCGTGCCGGGCGGGACCAACCACAGCATCGCCTCGATCTTCTACACCTACCTGGTCCAGTCGGGCGTCGTCTACGAGAACGGCCAGAACGTCACCGCGCCGCTCTACAACCCGACCTTCTACGTCACCGGCCTGCCGATCACCGAGGCGTACTGGGCCACGGTCACGGCGGCGGGCCAGCCGACCCTCGTGCTGATCCAGTGCTTCGAGCGCCGCTGCCTGACCTACACGCCCTCCAACCCGCAGGGCTTCCAGGTCGAGCAGGCCAACACCGGCCTCCAGTACTACAACTGGCGCTACAAGGGCGGCGCGCCGGGCCCGAGCCCCTCGCCTAGCCCCTCACCCGGCGCCGGCCCGGCGATCTCCGGCGTGAGCGTCGTCAGCACGACGACGACGAGCGCGACGATCGCCTGGACGACCGACCGGCAGGCGACCAGCGAGGTCGACTACGGCACGACCGCGCAGTACGACCGCTCGCAGGCGGACCTGACGCCGGTGACGTCGCACCGCCTGACCATCGTCGGCCTGCTGCCCGCGCAGACCTACCACTTCGCCGTCGTCTCGGTCGATAGCGCCGGCAACCGCAGCGCCGGCAGCGACCTGACCTTCACGACGCAGGGGCCGACCTGGAGCGCCTGGACCTCGCGCGGCGGCGTGCTGACCGACGCCCCCGCCGCGACCAGTTTCAACAACGCGGTCTACGTCTTCGGCCGCAGCACCGACAACCAGGTCTACGTAACCTCCTCGGCCGACGGGGCGACCTGGACCACCTGGAAGAACCTCGGCGGCCTCGCCACCGCCCCGGTCTCCGCCGCCGTCTACAAGGGCACGCTCTACGTCTACGCGCGCGGCAGCGACAACGCGCTCTACGTCGCGTCGTCCGCCGACGGTTCGACCTTCTCGGGCTGGACGAACGTCGGCGGCTCGCTCCTCTCCGGCCCGGCCGCGACGGTGCTGAACGGCACGCTCTTTGTTGTCGCGCGCGGCAGCGACAACAATCTCTACATCCGGCATACGACCGACGGCGCGACCTACACCGCCTGGCAGAACATCGGCGCATCGCAGACCGGCAACCTGGCGGCGACGACCTTCCAAGGCCGGATCTACGTCTTCGCCACCGGGGCCGACAACCAGGTCTACGTGACCTCCTCGGCCGACGGCGCGACCTTCGGCGCCTGGCAAGGACTCGGCGGCCTGCTTACCGCCGCGCCGGCGGCGACGGTCTACACGCCCGCGAGTGGCACGCCGATCCTCTACGTCTTCACCAGGGGCGCCGACGGCGGGCTCTACGAGCGGCACACGACCGACGGGTCGAGTTGGACCGACTGGCAGAGCCTCGGCGGCCAGCTCGTCGGCGCGCCGGCCGCGGCGAGCGCCAACGGCGTGATCTACGCCTTCGCCTGGTGGAACGACAACGCCCTCTGGGAGCGGCACGCGACGCCGTAAGCGCCGTTGGCCCTCACCCCCTACCCCCTCTCCCAATTCTGGGAGAGGGGGGAGTCTTTGTGCCACGAATGTGATGCTACCGAAACACTCCGGTGTGGGGAGGTCAGGCCGCGCAGGCGGCCTTCGTGCGCCGATGGGCGCCCCAAGGTGCGCCTTCAGGCACCGGCTTCCGTTCCCGGCGCGCCCTGCGGGAGCAGGGCGCCGCCGCTGACCTCGACGCGCGCGAGGTCGGGCAGGAGGGTCGCCGGGTAGTTGGCGAGGTCGGTGGCGGTGAGGATGACCTGGAGCCGGCCACGCTCGACGGTCTCGGTGACGAAGCCGCGGTGCGCCGGGTCGAGCTCGGACGCCGCGTCGTCGAGGAGGAGGATCGGCGTCTCGCCGCTCTCCTGGCGGATCAGGTCGATCTCCGCCAGTTTCAGCGCCAGGACGGCGAGGCGCTGCTGGCCGCGCGAGCCGTAGGTGCCGACGTCCATGTCGTCGAGGGCGACGGCGAAGTCGTCGCGGTGCGGGCCGACGAGCGAGAGGCCGCGGCGGTACTCGTGGCGGCGCTCGGCCTCGAGGTGCTGCTGGAAGTCGCGCGCCACCAGGCCCTCGCGCCCGATGAGGTCGTGCTCGCCGCCGCGCTCGCGCAGGCCGCGCGAGGTCACGCCCGGCTCGTAGCGCACCGCGAGTTCCTGGTTCCCCGCGGTCAGTCCGGCGAAGCGCTCGCGGGCCAGCGCGGAGAGGCCGCGGAGGATGCCGTCGCGCCGGGCGACGACGTAGGAGCCGAGGCGCACCAGTTCCTCGTTCCAGTAGCTCAGTTCCTCCTCGACCTCGCGCGAGTCGGGGTTGCGCCCCTCCTGGGCGATCCGGCGCAGGAGGCTGTTGCGCTGCTCGACGATGCGGTTGTAGAGGTTGAGCTGCCGGATGTAGTGGTTGTCGATCTGGGCGATGGTGATGTCGAGATAGCGGCGACGCAGCGCGGGCGGCCCGGCGATCAGCTCGATGTCCTGCGGCGAGAAGAGGACGACCTTGACGACGCCGACGACGTCCATCGCGCGGCGCGGCACGCCGTTGAGCTTGATGCGCTTGCGCGTGGTCCGGCCCGGCCCACCGTTCGGCTGGCGCGCGCCCGCGGCCGCCTCGGCGTCGCTCATCAGCGCGATCTCCAGCTCCGCCGGGCCGTCGCGGCGGTCCACCCGGCAGACGGCGCGGGCGAACGGCGCGACGCCGTAGTCCTTGCCGCTGCCCCAGCGGATCATCTCGCGGTCGGCGCCGGCGCGCGGCGAGCGCGTCGTCGCCAGGAAGTAGATCGCCTCGAGGAAACTCGTCTTGCCGCTGGCGTTGGCGCCATAGACCAGGAGCCCCGCGGGCGGGACCGCCAGGTCGAGGTGGGCGTAGTTGCGGAACTGTTCGAGCTGGAGGTGGGTCAGGTGCATCGCCGCCTAGCCGCGTCCGTGCGCGCCTACTTCGCGGCCTCGCACCGCGCAGGTGCGGCTAGTGTACCCCCTCCCCCGCGACCCGGCAAGGACGTTCACCGCAGAGGCGCAGAGGGCGCAGAGAACGAGGAGAGGAACGAAGGATCAAGTACGAAGTACGAGGTACGAAGTACGAATTAGTGCTGTCTTCTCTCTTCGTCTCTCTGCGTCCTCCGCGCCTCCGCGGTGAATCGGCCCTTCAGTCGGCGGAGACAGCGACGGGGGCGGGTTCGCGGAACTGGCGGCGGTAGAGTTCGGCGTAGAGGCCGCCAGCCGCCAGCAATTCGTCGTGCGTGCCGCGCTCGACGATCCGTCCGCCCTCGACGACGAGGATCAGGTCGGCGTTGCGGATGGTGCTGAGGCGGTGGGCGATGACGACGCTGCTGCGCCCGACCAGGAGCGTCGCCAGCGCCTCCTGTATGAGAGTCTCGGTGCGCGTGTCGATGTTGCTCGTCGCCTCGTCGAGGATCAGGATGCGCGGGTCGGCCAGCACCGCGCGGGCGAAGGAGAGCAACTGCCGCTGCCCCTGGCTGATCGTGCCGCCCGACTCGCCGAGCGGCGTGTCGTAGCCCCGCGGCAGCGCGGCGATGAAGTCGTGCGCGTGGACCAGCCGCGCGGCGGCCTCGATCTCGGCACGGGTCGCGCCGGCCCGGCCGTAGCCGATGTTCTCGGCGATGGTGCCGCTGAAGAGGAAGGGCTCTTGCAGGACCATCGCGATGTTCGCGCGCAGGCTGGCGCGCGTGACCGTACGGACGTCGTGGCCGTCCACGCGCACCGCGCCCTCTGTGACGTCGTAGAAGCGCGGGATCAGGCTGGCGATCGTCGTCTTGCCGGCACCGGTCCGGCCGACCAGAGCCACCGTCTGGCCGGGCTCGACGTGGAAGCTGACGTCGTGGAGCACCGGCACGCCGGCGTTATAGGCGAAGTCGACGTGATCGAAGTCG
>DASSSV010000126.1:0-7014 GCA_035708265.1 Thermomicrobiales bacterium
CCGGCCGCGTTCTGGGTGCGGCTGCGCCGGGTGCGCCGCAAGCGCGCCGAGTTGCTCCGGCAGGAGTGGGACGTCGACTGACGCGGGGGGACTGAGAGCGCCCGGCACGCGGGCATAGGGAAGGAGCTGGCAGGGTGTCTCGCGCGTTCCCGTTCATCGTGCCGATCGTCGTGATCGCCATCGTCGCGGCGGGGATCATCGGCATCGGCGAGTTGCTGCTGACCGTCGGGATCGACGTGGCCGTGCCGCTGGCCCTCTGCCTGGCGCTGGGCACCGGCGCCGTCTGCATGGGCCTCTCCTTCCGCGCCTCGAAGCTGCCGCCGGTGCAACTGCCCGAGGTCCGCGAGCCCGCCCCGGCGCGCCGCCTCGACCTGGGCGCCGGCTACCTGGTCGGCCAGTTCATCGGCATCTTCGGCATCATGCTCTTCCTGCTCTTCCTCGTCCTGGCGCTGAAGCACCGGTAGCGAGTCGGGAGTCGGCAGTCGGGAGTCGGAAGTGGAGTCGAAAGTTGACAGTTGCAAGTTGTTAGTGGCGCGATTTCGGCCCGCTATCAACCTTCAACTTTCGTCTAGCAACGCTACTTCCGACTCCCGACTCCCGACTCCCAACTGAGAGAAGCACCCATGTCCCCGACCCAGGTCTGGCTCACCGACTGGCCGTTCTACCCCTCGATCGTCCTCGGCCTCGCGCTCCTGACGGGCGCTTACCTGCTGGCGATCACCCGCTGGCGCGACCGCTTCCCCGGCGCCGAGCCGGTGTCGGCGGGGCGGGTCGTCGCTTTCCTCGGCGGCGTGCTCGCCCTCTTCCTGGCCTTGCAGTCGCCGATTGATGAGATCGGCGACGAGTACCTCTTCTTCGTCCACATGCTCCAGCATCTGTTGCTGACGCTGATCGCGGCGCCGCTGCTGCTCTACGGCACGCCCGGCTGGCTGCTGCGCCCGGTCTTCGCGCGGTCGCCGGCCCTGCTGCGCCTGGGGCGCGCGCTGACCCGGCCGCTGCCCGCGTTCGCGCTCTTCAACGTCGTCTTCATCGCCTACCACATCCCGGCGATCCTCGACGTCGTGCAGTCGTCCGAGGCGATCCACGCCGCGACACACGTCCTCTTCATCGTTACGGCGGTGATCACCTGGTGGCCGGTGCTCGGCCCGCTGCCGGAGCTGCCGCGCATCCCCTACCCGGCGCAGATGCTCTACCTCTTCCTGCAGACGCTGCCGGGGATGCTCCTCGGCGCGGTGCTCACCTTCGCGCCGGTGGTCTTCTATCAGCCCTACGCGGTGACGCCGCGCCTCTGGGAAGCGATCACGCCGCTGATGGACCAGCAGATCAGCGGGCTGATCATGTGGGTGGGGGGCGGCACCTTCTTCCTCTTCGTCTTCGCGCTGGTCTTCTACCGCTGGGCGCAACTCAGCGAGGCGCAGGAGCCGCAGGTCGCCGCCAGCCAGCCGTGAGCGGCCTCACGGCTGCGCCATGTTCCCCTGGCGCTCGTCCATCCGGCGCTCCTCGGCGCGCAGCCATCCCGCCAGCACCATGATCGCCACCACGACGTCGAACGCCTCCGGCGCGACGCCGAGGATCAGGCCGGCGATCTGCTGGTCCTCCAGCGCGCTCAGGCCCCAGGCGGCCGTCCGGCCCTGGTAGATCGCGTACCAGAGCCCGGGCGAGCCGTAGAGGACCAGCCCGAACGCGCTGCTGAGGACCGAGGTGACGACGAGGCAGAGCAGCGCGCGGCCATGCCCGTGCTCCCGCCGCGCGCCGGGGTAGCGCACCGCCCACCAGAAGAGCAGCGCGGCGGCGAGGAAGGTGAGCTGCTGGAGCAGGTGCAGCGCGCCGTTCGTCACCGTCGCCTGGTAGACGCCTGGTAGGTGCCAGCCGAGCAGGACCGCGACGTCGAGCGCGCCGACCAGCAGCGGCTGGCCGAGGATCTGCCTGACCGCGCGCCCCTCGCGCGCCCGCGCGCACCGGCGCCGCGCGCCGCGCGTCCAGCCGGCCGGGAGCGCCCAGCCGAGCGGGGCGGCCGGGTGACCGAGCAGCAGCAGGAGGGGGATCACCTCGGTCAGCGCGAGGTACTGGACCATGTGCGCCGACAGCAGCGCGGCGGAGAGGCGATCGAGCGGCGAGAGGAGCACGACCGCCAGGACGAGCAGCCCCGCGCCGAACGCCGTCACCTGCGAGGCGGTCACGCCGGGGCCGAGGCCATAGCGACGGCGCGCCCGCGCCAGCCGCATCGCGCCGCGCGCGTAGAGCGCGGCGGCCAGCAGGAGCAGGAGCAGCGCGACCGGGTCGAACGTCCAGCTCGTCCAGATGTCGGCCGGGACCGGCGCGGCCAGGCGGGCGACGTGGATCGCGCCCGGCGCGGCGGCCGCGGCGACGAGCAGGGCCGCGGGGCGCGCGTGGCGGAAACCGAGGGCGAAGGGGAGTGCCATGGGGACGACCACACCTCCGGCGTCGCGGGCCACGCCGCCCCCGCCGAGCCGCGCCGGGACGGTTGTTGGGGCGCAGGAACCGCCCGCGACCGCCGGCGCGCCGGGTCGCGGCATGACCGCGCGATGGCAACGTCGTAACAAGGAACCAGAACGGCCGGCACCATAGTGGCACCGGGCGGCGGGGAATGTCAAGTACGAGTGACGAGTGGCGAGTGACGAGTGACGAGTGAGGCGGGGCGGTGTGGCGAGGCCCGGCGGCTGAAGCCGTGGCTGGGGGCCACTGCGCGGCCCGAAGCCCGGCCTGCGCCGGGCTGGGGCGTGACCCGGGCCGCGCGGGCGGCCTTCGTGCGCCGCAGGCGCCCCGAGCCGCGGCTTCAGCCGCCCGGCCCTCCCTGGCGCCGCCCGCCGGCGTTGTTGGGCTGTGTGCGCCCTGCTACACTGGCGACTTGGAGACGGCCCGCGGCGCGGGACATCGTGCCGGGCGCGCCAATCTGGGGGCGCTCGCCGGCGAGCGCTCTGACGGACACAACGGCGTGTGGAGGTAAACCGACGTGCGCATGATTTCGGCGGGCCGGGCGCTCGCCTGGCTCGCGCTCGTGGGCGCGCTGGCCCTGCTGGCCGCGTGCGGCGCGCAGGGCGGCGCCCCGGAGGGTGCCGGCTTCAGCCACGAGGTGACGGCGCAGCAATTCACCGTCACGGCGACCGGTTCGCTCACCTGGGACCCCAACCACCTGACCTCGCAGGCGGGCGAGGTCACCTTCGTCGTCAAGAACCCCACGACGCTCGTCCACAACTTCGTCCTCCAGGGCAATGGCGTCAACGCCACGAGCGGCGACCTGCGCCCCGGCACGACGACGAACCTGACGCTGAAGGGCCTCAAGCCCGGCGCCTACCGCTACGTCTGCACCATCCCCGGTCACGCCTCGACGATGAACGGCACGCTGACGGTGAAGTGACGGCGAGCGCCGAGCGATGAGCGATGAGCGATGAGTGCCGGGGGGCTGTGCGCGGCGCGATGGCGGCCCCCCTGCCCCCCCCATCCTGGGGGAACCCGCCCCACACGCCGCATCTATGGGCTAGCGTTTCCTCTGCCCCGGCCTACCTGATCGCGCCCCGGTCGCTGTAGCGTTGGCATCTGGTTCCCCCCAGGATTGGGGGGGCAGGGGGGCCGCGCGGTCTCTCCCACTCATCGCTCATCGCTCGGCACTCGCCCATCGCTGGCGAGGCGCGCCGTTCGGTGCGATGATGCGGGGCGGTCTCAGCAGGGGCCCGGCGTCATGGCCGGGCGCGACGAGGAGGGGGGCGCGATGCCGGGCGAGCAGTACATGGTGGGCGTGGACGAAGCGGCGCTACGGGCGCTGGAATGGCGCCTGATCGGGCCGTTCCGGGGCGGGCGGGTGATCGCCGTCGCCGGGCACCCGACCGAGCCGGCGACCTTCTACATGGGCTCGACCGGCGGCGGCGTCTGGAAGACCGAGGACGCCGGCACCTCCTGGGAGAACATCTCCGACGGCTACTTCAAGCGGGCGTCGGTCGGCGCCATCGCGGTGGCGGAGTCCGACCCGAACGTCGTCTACGTCGGGATGGGCGAGTCGACGATCCGCAGCAACGTCTCGCACGGCGACGGGCTGTACAAGTCCACCGACGGTGGCCGGACCTGGGGGCATTGCGGGCTGGCGGCGACGCGCAACATCAGCAAGGTTCGCGTCCACCCGCAGAACCCCGATATGGTCTACGTCGCCGCGCTCGGGCACGCGCATGGGTCCAACCCGGAGCGCGGCGTCTACCGCAGCAAGGACGGCGGCAAGACCTGGAACCTGGCGCTCTTCCGCAGTCCCGAGGCCGGCGCCGTCGATCTGACGATGGACCCGACGAACCCACGGGTGCTCTACGCCGCATTCTGGGAGGGCGTCCACCGCGCGCACGAACTGGTCAGCGGCGGGCCGGGCAGCGGCGTCTTCCGCTCGACCGACGGCGGCGACACCTGGGAGGAACTGAGCCGCAAGCCGGCCTGGCCGGAGGGGTTGCTCGGCCGGATCGGCGTGGCCGCCTCCGGGGCGCGGCCGGGGCGCGTCTGGGCCATCGTCGAGGCGAAGGACGGCGCCGTGCTGCGCTCCGACGACTACGGCGAGACCTGGCAGCGTGTCAACGAGGAAGGCGAGGTGCGCCAGCGCCCGTGGTACTACATGCACATCTTCGCCGACCCCGTCGACCCCGAGACCGTCTGGGTGCTCAACCTCAACTGCTGGAAGTCCACCGACGGCGGCAAGACTTTCGCCCAGGTGCCCGGCACGCACGGCGACTACCACGACCTCTGGATCGACTCCAAGAACCCGCGGCGGATCATCCAGGGCCACGACGGCGGTGCGACCGTCACCTTCAACGGCGGCGAGTCGTGGACGACGATCTACAACCAGCCGACGGTCGAGTTCTACCACGTCACCACCGACGACCAGGTGCCCTACCGCGTCTACGGCGCGCAGCAGGACAACTCGACGGTCAGCGTGGCGAGCCGGTCCAACCTCGCCGCGATCACCCAGGTGGACACCTACGAGGTCGGCGGCGGCGAGAGCGGCTACATCGCGGTCAAACCCGGCGACCCCAATATCGTCTTCGCCGGCAACTTCGCCGGCGTCATCACCCGCTACGACCACCGCACCGGCCAGCGGCAGAACATCGCCGCCTGGCCGGAGGAGTCGGCCGGCTGGGGCGCGCGCGACGTCAAGTACCGCTTCCAGTGGACCTTCCCGATCGTGATCTCGCCGCACGACCCGAATACCCTCTACATCACCTCGCAGCACGTCCACCGCTCGACCGACGAGGGGCACAGTTGGGAGGTCATCAGCCCCGACCTGACGCGCAACGACCCCGAGCGGCAGGGCGCGTCGGGCGGGCCGATCACCGTCGACAGCAACGGCATGGACTACTACTGCACCATCTTCGCCTTCGCCGAGTCGCCGGTGCAGGCGGGCGTCCTCTGGGCCGGCTCGGACGACGGCCTGGTCCACGTCTCGCGCGACGGCGGCAAGAGTTGGGACGGCGTCACGCCGCCCGACCTGCCGACCTGGTCGCTGGTGAGCATCATCGAGCCGTCGCCCTTCGACGCCGGCGCGGCCTACGTCGCGATCGACCGCCACCGCCACGACGACTTCGCGCCCTACCTCTACAAGACCGCCGACTACGGCCGGACCTGGACGAAGATCGTCGCGGGCATCCCCGAGGACGAGTTCGCGCGCGTCATCCGCGCCGACCCCAACCGCGCCGGCCTCCTCTACGCCGGGACGGAGGCCGGGCTCTACGTCTCTTTCGACGACGGCGCGCACTGGCAGCCCTTCCGCCAGAACCTGCCGGTCGTGCCGGTCCACGACCTCGCGGTCAAGGACGGCGACCTCGTCGCGGCGACCCACGGCCGTTCCTTCTGGATCCTCGACGACCTGACGCCGCTCTACGAGGTCACGCCGGAGGCGCTGGCGGCGGACGTCCACCTCTTCGCGCCGCGCCCGGCGATCCGCTACCGCGCCGGGCGCGGCTTCGGCCGGGCCGGCGGCCCCGGCAAGAGCTACCAGCCGGTCGGCACGACGATGTTCGTCTCGCGCGAGGTCGTCGGCCCGGACGGCGAGAAGCGGCAGAAACTCCTCGACGCCGGGCAGAACCCGCCCGACGGCGCGGTGATCACCTACTACCTGAAGGAGCGGCCGGCGAGCGGCGTCACGCTGAGTTTCCTCGACGCCGACGGCAACGAGATCAAGACCTTCCGCAGCAAGCCGGAGGGGGAGGAACTGGCCAAAGTCGAGCAGCAGCGCAAGGAGACCGGCGCGGCCGAGGAGCCCTGGGTGCCGGCCGAGCCGGGCCTCAACCGCTTCGTCTGGAACATGCGCTACCCCGACGCCCGCAACTTCCCGAACGCGATCTACCGCTCGTCCGGCGTGACGGGGCCGCTGGCCCATCCGGGCGCCTACCAGGTGCGCATGACCGCCGGCAACCGGAGCTGGACCCAGCCGCTCGAGCTGCGCAAGGACCCACGCGCGGCGGCGAGCGACGAGGACCTGCGCGAGCAGTTCGGCCTCCTGCTGCGCATCCGCGACAAACTCTCCGAGACGAACGACGCGATCGCGCGGATCCGCAAGCTGCGCGGCCAGATCGAGGGCTGGGAGGAGCGGTCGCGTGGCCGTGAGGGCGGCGAGGCGATCGCGACGGCGGGGCAGGCGCTCAAGGAGGGCCTGGCGCGCGTCGAGGAAGAGCTGGTCCAGACGCGCTGGAAGTCGTCGCGCGACGCGCTGACCGCGCCGTCGAAGCTGAACGTGAAGCTGGCGACGCTGCTCGGCGTCGTCGGCGGCGCGGACGGCGCGCCGACCAGGCAGTCCGAGGAGGTCTTCGCGTCGGTCGCCGAGCGGGTCGACGCGCAGCTCGCGCGGCTGTCGGAACTGCTCGAGCGCGAAGTCCCGCGCTTCAACGCCCTCGTGCGCGAGCAGGACCTCCCGGCGCTGACGGTCGAGTAGCGGGGTCAGACGATAGACGATAGACGATAGACGATAGGCGGAGGAGGGCGGGAGACGGGCGAGGGAACGGGCGGCTGGAGCCGCGGCTTGGG
>DASSSV010000127.1:0-2338 GCA_035708265.1 Thermomicrobiales bacterium
CTGGATGACGACGTCGCGCACGCGGCCGTTGTCGACCTCGCTCAGAAGCTGGCTGAAGCTGATCTCGTTCGCGGCGGTGTGCTGCCCCGGGCTCTGGAACAGGGTAAACAACGCCAGCAAGAGGAGAACGATGATGACCCACAGGCCGAGGTTGCGAAAATTCGGGTTCATCGACGACCTTTCGCCGCAGGGGCGGCAGGCCCACGCCCCGTGGACCCTGTTCTCACGCCTGTCAATGTAGGGAGGGGCTCAGTGGTTGCCAAGCCGAGCCTCCGCATAGGTTACCCGTGCCCGGCGCGGATGCGGGGCTGCGGATTCCCGCCGCGGCGGCGCCGCCACCACCATGAGATGCTCCCCCTCGATCGCGACCCGTGCCCCGGCCAGGGTCCGCACCGCCCCGCCGCCGCGCGCGGCGGCCTCCTCCAGCGCGCCCACCAGGGCTTCGAGACGGGCGAGGCGGACCTCCCCCTGCCCGAGGGCCGCGATGGCGCGCCCGATCACCCGGAGCCGGAGCTCGGCGGGCTGGAGGAGCAGCCTAGGCAGATCGATTTCAACGAAAGATGAAGAGGATAGCACCACTTCGCGCCATGCCGCCGCCTCCGCCGCGGCGAGCGCGTCCTCGGCCCGGGCGCTGCGCGCGGCGAGCCGCGCCAGCCGCGCGTCCGTCAGCCCCTCGCGGACGAGCGCCGCATGGGCGGCGCGCAGACGGCCGCGGGCAAGGGCGGGATCGCGGTTGGTGTCGTCCTCGCACCAGCCGATGCCCGCCTGCCGCAGCGTCGCCACCAGCTGCGCCTTCGGGATCGCAAGCAACGGCCGGGCATGGATCAGGCCGCCGCGGCGGACCAGGGGGCGCATCGCGGCGAGCCCGGCCGGCCCCGAGCCCGCCGCCAGCCGCAGCAGCACGGTCTCGGCCTGATCGTCCCGCGTGTGGGCGGTGACGAGATGGCTCGCGCCGATCGCGCGGGCATGGGCCTCCAGCAGACCATACCGCGCCGTCCGCGCGGCGGCCTCCATCCCGCGCCGCGGCTTCGCCCCCTCCCAGCGCAGGGTGACGTGGGGTAGCGCGAAACCGGCGGCGACCGCCGCGACATGGGCGGCCTCGGCCGCGGAGCTCTCGCGCAGACCGTGATCGACCGTGGCGACGGCAAGGCGCGGCCCGCTCGAGGCCGCCCAGCGCGCCGCCACGACCAGCAGCGCCAGCGAGTCGGCACCGCCCGAGACGGCGAGAAGGACGAGAGCCGCGTCGGCGAGCGGCGCCAGCAGCTGCGCCGCCTCGCCTTCGGTCAGGGGGGAGGCGCGCGTCACGATCGGCGGCTCCTCGTCTCGGGCACCGGCAGGCGTCGCGCGCTCAGCACCCGTTCGCCTGCAGCTCGTGCCGCGCCTTGGCCTTGTCCTCGGTGGCCCGCGGGAACTTCTTCGGTAGCGCGTTGAACGTCGCGCAGGCCTGCGACTTCTGGTTGATCGCGGCCAGCGTCTGGCCGAGGCGCAGCATCGCGTCGGGCGCCCGCGGCGACGAGGAATGATCGGTCACCACCTTGAGGAAGGGTTCGAGCGCATCGTTGTAGCGACGGCGCATGTAGTAGCTCTCGCCGAGCCCGTAGAGCGCCTCGCCGGTTCGCGGATCGTGCGGGAAGGTGGAGAGGAAGTCTTTGTATTGGAGCGCCGCGTCTTCGTAGTTGTGGCGCTCCATGTAACCCTTGGCGAGGGCATAGGTGTCCGCGGGCGTATTGCTCGGCGGCGACGGCAATGCCGCCGTGTTGTTCGTACCGCCGCCCTGCTGCTGCGGGGAAGGCGGCGCCACCGCAGGGGCCGAACCGCCGAACGGCGGATTTGCGGTGCCCGGCCCGGGCGGGCTGACGGCTTCGGGAACGAGATTGGGCGCAATGACGAGCGGCGCGCCGGGCCCGCCCGACGGCGGTCCCTGGTCGGGCGGCGGACCGCCGGCGCCCTCGTCATCGGCGACATCGGGACCGGGCATCGCGGGCGGGGCGGCGGTCGTGGCCGCCGGCGCCGGACCGGGCGGGGGCGCCGCAGAGGTGCCGGCTCCCGCCGGCGCGCCGCCCTGCTGCGGGAGGCGGGCGGAGAGCAGTTGCACCTCGTGGCGCAGTTCCTCGATTTCTCCGGTGAGGCGGCGGTTTTCGTCCTCGAGCCGGTTCAGCCGCACCGCGACATCGCTGTCGGAGAGCTGGGCGAGCAGCACCGGCCGCGGCGCCGCGGCCGCCGGGACAGCGGCAGCCAGACTCGCCGCGAGCCCGACGGCACCCAACGGAATCAGCGACAAGGCCGGCAACTTGGTGGCGCGCTGGAGCATCGGTCCGCTCGAGGGTGGGTCAGAAAA
>DASSSV010000128.1:0-11143 GCA_035708265.1 Thermomicrobiales bacterium
CCCATCATGATGTCCTGCATCGGCACGCCGAACATTGTGGTCATCGGAGGTCCCTCCGTGCGAAGTCGTCAGTCGTCGGTTGCTGGTTGCTGGGGTCAGACGCCGACGGCTTCGAGCAAGCGGTCGTCCACGTCCGCATCCCGGCCGCCGGCTGCCGCCTCTTCCCCGACGATGGCGCCGTCGCGGAAGCGCACGATGCGGTCGGCCCGCGCGCCGACACCGGGGTCGTGCGTCACCATCACCACCGTCTGGCCCTGCGCTTTGTTGAGCCGCACCAGCAGGTCCATGATCGCCCCCGCCGACTCCGAGTCCAAGGCGCCGGTCGGCTCATCGGCGAAGACGATGGCGGGGTCGTTGACCAGCGCGCGGGCGATGGTCACCCGCTGGCGTTGGCCGCCCGACAGCTCGGCCGGGCGGCTGTGCGCCTTGTCGGGCAGCCCGACCAGGTCGAGGGCCCGCAGCGCCCGCGCCCGCGCCTGGCGGGGCGCGACACCGCTGACCAGCAGGGGCAGCTCGACGTTCTCGGCCGCCGACAGGACGGGCAGCAGGTTGTAGGACTGGAAGACGAAGCCCATCCGCCGCGCCCGGTATTCCGTGCGCCGGTTGTCGCTCATCTTGGTGAGGCTGACGCCCTCGATGAGGACGTCGCCGGCGGTGTAGGCGTCGAGGCCGGTGACGCAGTTGAGGAAGGTCGTCTTGCCGCAGCCGGAGGGGCCCATGATCGCCACCATCTCGCCGCGCCGCACGCCCAGGTCGACGCCCTTGAGCGCCTCCACCCGCACCTTCCCGGTGTCGTAGATCTTCGTCAGCCCCCGCGCCTCGACGATGTACTCACCGCCGCGCGGCGCGACATTCGCTGTCTCCTTCGACATGAAGCCCATCGCTGTACTCCTCCGTTCGTCCGGGTCCGTCGTCGCCCCGCCATCTACGGGCGGGGTCGCTTCCGGGTTCCCGTCCGGCCGCGCGGCCCGTCGCGCGGCCACCTCGCAGTATCGGCCCCCGCCCCGCCCCGGTGGTCCCGCCGCGGGGGGATTCCCTTCCGGCCTTCCGGTGAGGGGCTGCCTGTCTCTTCGTACAGCCCCGCACCGGGACCATCCGCAGGGTAGCGCCGGGGCATGGGGGAAATATCGAGGCTTTGTGACAAAACTGTGTCGCGCGGGCGGGCGCTATCCGGCGCGTCGGTTGGGTGGCCGGCGGCCCCACCGACCGCGCGTGACGGGGGGAGGCGCGGGGCATCGCCATGGCGAGAGGCGGCGGGGAGCAGCACGGCCTTCACCTCGCCCGATCTCGGGCGAGGAGGCGCAGCAACGCCCGAGTTGCCCTCCCGGCCCGAGATCTGGAAAGAGTGCCGCGATGTCCGCGGCAAGTCCCCCCTCGCCCAGGATTGGGAGAGGGGGACAGGGGGTGAGGGCCATGTCTGATACCGGCCAGGACTTGCGCGGGCTCGCGCGGCGCGTCGGGGAGACACTCAGGGCGCTCTTCGGGCCGGGGCTCGGCGCGATGGCCGGGCGCTTCGCCGACGGCGCGGCGTTCCGCGATGACGTGCTGGCCCGCTACCCCTTCACCGACGAGGCGCGCGACCTGCTGCGGACGGTCCACTTCGAGGTGCGCAACCTGAGCGAGCCGGTCGGCGGGGGCGGCTGGTATGGCCCCCGGGAGCGGCGCATCGTCCTCCAGGGCATCCAGGACGAGGCCGCGGTCCACGAGCTGGCGCACGCCTGGGCCGACCTCGCCGGCTTCTACCAGGAGCGCGAGCCCGGCGGCCCGCCCTGGCCCACCCTCAACCGGCCCTTCCGCGCGGCCGTGCGCGCCGCCGCCGACAACCCCGACCCGCGCTACGGCCGCGTGCAGTTCCTGGCCCACCAGTACGAGTACGGCGACCCGGCGATCAACTTCCCCGGCATGGGCGAGAACGACGCCGAGCGCTTCGCCGGCCTCGCCTCCGGCACGATGGGCGACCTGCGCCTGATGCCGCCCGAACTGGCGCGGTGGTACGCGGGGCTGTTCAGGGGGTGAAGGGGGATAGAGGATGCAGGGGTGAAGAGGAGGCCGCTCGGGAGGCGCGCGGGTATACTTGCCAGTGACGAGTGACGAGTGACGAGTGACGAGTGACGAGTGACGAGTGACGAGCGATGAGCGGCAAGGGGGCGGTGATGCCAGCGGTGCGTGAGGACGCCGCGGTGTTCGTCGCTCGTCGCTCGTCGCTCGTCGCTCCGTTGGGGGGGCCGGATGGGGACGCGGACTGAGCCGGACGTGGCCGACCGCGACGAGGCGGGCGAGGCCGCGGCGGCGAGCGTCCCGCCCCGGCGCAGGCTGGGCGCGGGGGCGGCCGCAACCCTGGCGCTCGGGCTGGCGATCGTGATCGTCGTGAGCGACCAGGTCACCAAGGCGGCGATCACCGCGCGCTACGGCCCCTGCGGCAACCTCCAGTTCCACCCGGTCTTCGGCACCTTCGCGGGCTTCTCCTACGTCTGCAACACCGGGACGGCCTTCAGCCGCTTCGCCGGCAACCCGCTGGTCTGGATCCCGGTCGGGCTGGCCGCCGCCGCGGTCTGCTGGCTCTGGGTGCGCTCGCTCGCCGCGCCGCACCTGGCGCAGCAGATCGCCTTCGGCCTGATCCTCGGCGGCGCGGCCGGCAATCTCATCGACCGGGCGCGGCTCGGCTACGTCGTCGACTTCATCGACCTGCGCCTGACCGAGACGCTGCGCTGGTACGTCTTCAACGTCGCCGACGCCTCCGTCTGCATCGGCGTCGCGCTGCTGGCGCTCGCCTACTGGCGCGCGACGGCGAGGGAGTGACCCTTCGCCCTCACCCCCCGGCCCCCTCGCCCAATCCTGGGAGAGGGGGAGATCTCCAGGTGGGGGCTTTCCCCGCCCTCCTGGCTGTATTGCTGGAAGAGCGCTACGGCGATTGGGGCGGGTCCCCCTCTCCCAGCATTGGGAGAGGGGGATCGGGGGTGAGGGCTACTCGCACGCCTGGCGGATGGCCGCGCCGAGCGCCTTGGCGCCCTCGTAGCAGCGTTCCGGCGATTCGTAGCTGTAGGCGAGGCGGATGAACTCCTTGCCCTCGCCGCCGGGGTAGAAGGCCGGGCCCGGCAGGTAGTGGACGTGGGCCTTCGCGGCGAGCTCGGCCACGCGGCCGGGGTCGACGTTTTCCGGCAGGGTCAGCCAGAGGAAGAAGCCGCCCTCCGGCTGGCTGATCGCCACCTCGGTGCCGTCGAGCCCTTCGCGCAGGCCGCGCAGCATCGCGTCGCGCTTGTCGCGGTAGACGTCGCGCAGCGTCTCGATGTGCTCGACCATGTTCTCGCGCATGTAGTAGGTGGCGACGCGCGACACGAACGGGTTGACCCCGCCGCCGAAGTTGAAGCCCTGGAAGATGGGGATCAGCTCGCGGGGCGCGATGAGCCAGCCGAGGCGCAGCCCCGCGCCGAGCACCTTCGAGATCGTCCCGGAGCGCACCACCCGCTCGCCGCCGTCGAGCGCGTAGAGCGAAGGCACCTGCTCGCCCGCGAAGCGCAGCGCGCCGTAGGCGTCGTCCTCCAGCAGCAGCGTATCGTACTCGCGCGCCAGGTCGATCAGTTCCCGCCGCCGCGCCAGCGTCGCCGTCACGCCGGCCGGGTTGTGGAAGGTCGGCATGGTGTAGATCAGTTTGCAGGCGCGGCCCTCGCGCCGCAGCGCTTCCAGCCGCTCGCGTACCGAACTCGTGACGATGCCCTCGTCGTCGACCGGGACGCCGTGGATCTCGGCGCCGTGCCGCCGCATCGCCCCGAGCGTGCCGAGGAAGGTCGGCGCCTCGCAGATGACCGCGTCGCCGACGTCCACCAGCGCGCTCAGCACCAGCGCGAGCCCCTGGCCGGAGCCGTTGGTGATGAGGATGTTGGCCGGGTCGATCTCCAGCCCTTCGAGCCAGCGGTAGAGGTCGCCGACCCAGGCGCGCAGGCCCGGGTAGCCCTGGGCCTCGCCGTAGGTCAGCGCCTCCGCGCCCTCCGTCTCCATCATCTCCGCCGTCGCCGCGACCAGCTCGGCATAGGGGAAGGACGCGGGGTCCGGCCGGCCCCCGGCGAACTCGTACATCGGCTTGGCATCCCCGCGCGCCGGCCCGCCGCCGCCGGCCGGGCGGGAGAGCCGGCCGCGGGTGGAGAGGAGCCGCTCGAAACGGTCGCCTGGCTTCGCGGTCGTCGGGCTCGTCGTGGCCATCGGCTTCGACCCTCCTCGCTCGTGTCGCAACCCCATCGTTCACCTGCCGGCGATTCCGGTGGGGCAGAGTATAGCAAACGGCCCTCAGCCCCCGGCCCCCCTCTCCCAATCCTGCGAGAGGGGGGTGACCTCGTGGGGGCATGTCGCTACTCTTCAAGGCAACTGGACAGGAGTACGAGTAGGCGGGATCTCGCTCACCCTCCTGGCCATCGCTCTGGAAGAGCAGCACCCTGACTGTGCGGGGCGCCCCCTCTCCCAGGAGTGGGAGAGGGGGATGGGGGTGAGGGCGAACGCCCTTCCCATGCTATAGTGCTCCCCGGTGGCGGCGCGCCGCCGCGCCGCCGTTTGCTACCCCCGGGAATACCGATGCGCGATCGTTTCCACCACCTGCTCGGCCTGGGCGACGCCGGCGCGGACGGCCTGCCGCTGCGCCTGGACGACGCGCTCGGGCTGCCCGGCTGCCCGGTCTGTCGCATCGCGGCCGAGGGCGCGCTGCGACGGCAGATGGTCCTCCTCTACGACCGCGGCGACGACCTGCTGGCGCGCCGGGAGGTCCTGGCGAGCCGGGGCTTCTGCACGGAGCACACCTGGACGCTGCCGCTCGTCGCGCGGGCCGTGCAGGACGACACGCTCGTCATGACGACCGGCGAGCGCCTGATCGCCGAAACGCTCCGCCACGCCGACGACGCCGCGGCGCTCGAGCGCTGGCTGCGGCCGGAGGCCCCATGCCCCGCTTGCGCGGCCGGCGCGGCGGCGACCGCGGCCGGGCTCGCGGCGCTGGCCCGGCGCTTCCCCGACTGGCCGGACGATCCGGCCGGCTGGCCCGACACCATCTGCCTTACCCACCTCGCCGGCGCGGCCCGGCTGGTCGGCACGGACGAGCACGGCATCCTCACCGCCGCCCGGCTGGCGCTCGTCGCCGGCGGCCGGATGCACGCGCGGATCACCTGGCTCGCCGGCGCGCCGCCGGACGGCGCGCCGCCGCTGCGGGCGACCTGCCCCGTCTGCCGGGCGGTCAACCGCGCCGCCGACGCGACGCCCGACGTGACCGCCCTCTGCCGGCGGCATGCCTGGTCGCTCTTCGCGCGCGGCCGCCACGACGTCGCCGGGGCGCTGCGCGACTGCGTCGAACCGGCGCGCTGCCCGGCCTGCCGGATCGCAGCGCGGGCGGCGGAGGCCGCGACAGCGGACCTTGCCGACGGCGCCGATCTCTGCCTGGGCCACCTGCGGCTGGCGCTGGCGCGCGGCCGGCCGGTCTATGAGAGCGCCTTCGCCTCCCTCGTCCGCCTCGGCCGCGACCTGCGCCACTTTCGCGAAGACCCGGCCTACCGCGTCAGCGGCCTGATCGACAAGGGCGAGGGCTCGACGTGGTGGCGCGCGCTCGCCCGCCTCGGCGGCGAGTCGGTCGGAGTTGATCGTTCATAGTTGATAGGTGATAGAGGGCCGTCGCCCCATCCGCCTCGGCGGCCCGGGCCGAAGAACAAGCGGAGGCGGGTTTCGCGGCGAGCCTCCAGCCGCGGTTGCAACCGCGGGCATGCCCAACCGCCGGCGCACCGGCAACGGCAACCGCCGCGCCACTTTCAACTCTCAACCATCAACCATCAACTACGCGCTCTCGCTGGTGACACTCACCCGGACGTCGGTCGCCACGGCGACCGTGCGGTAGAGCGGTCAACCGTCTTTGTAGCGCTGGACCAGCGCCTCCGCCTGCTCCTGGCTGACGCCCTGGAAGGCGAAGCGGAGGTCGATCTGGGCGAACGACGAGGGATGCTGCCGGTCGCGCCGCCCCTCGATCGTCACTTCCACCCGCCGCACCGGCACGCCGGTGTCCCGCGCCGCGCGCTCCACCAGCGTGACGCCGCACGACGAGATGCCCGCCAGGAAGGCGTCGCCGGAGGTGATCTCCTCGCCGATCGTCGGGCTATCGATCACGAAATGGTGGTGGCCCACCGTGTTCAGGCTGCGGCCGACGGTGCCGCTGCTGTACGAGCGCACGCTGTTGACGAGGTACTGCTCGCTCATCGGGGCCCTCCTGCCGGGGTAGAGTTCAAAGTTGGCGGTTGACAGTTGATAGAGGACGAGCGGACACTACTATCGACCATCAACTTGCAACTTTCAACTCGAACGTCGCGCCGACGCGCGCGAGCCAGGCGGCGTCGGCGTCGCCGCCCGCGGCGCGGCGGGCCAGGATCAGCGCGCCGACGACGGGCGGGTAGGCCGGCGACTCGACCCGGGCGGGCGGCCAGCCGGCCCGCAGCGCGTCGCGGAAAGGGCCGTCCAGGACGGCGCCGGCCGCGAAGACGCCGCCGGTCGGGTAGACGCGGATTGCCTCGCCCGGCGCGCAGAGCCGGCGGACGCAGGCGAGCGCGAGCCCCGCCAACTCCTCGCCCGCGTCGGCCATGACCCGCGCCGCCGTCGCGTCGCCCGCCCGCGCCGCCTCGGCGACGAGCGGGGCCAGCGCGGCGACGCGCTCCCGGCCGAACTCGGGGCGGTAGACGACGTCAAGCAACTTGTGCGGGGCGGCGACGCCGAGCGCGGCCGGCACGGCGTCCCTGAGCGCCGTCGGCGCGTCCCGCCCGTCGGCCGCGCGCATCGCGGCGCGGAGCGCCTGGCGGCCGATGTCGTAGGCGCTCCCCTCGTCGCCGAGGAGGTGGCCGTAGCCGCCGACCAGCGCGTCGCGTCCGTCCGCCGCGAGGCCGTAGGCGACCGAGCCGCCGCCGGCGATCACCGCCACGCCCGGCCGGCCGCCCGACGCGCCGCCCAGGTTGGTGACGTAGTCCCCGACGGCGACAACCTGACCCGGCGCCAGCGCCTCGCGCACGAGCGCCTCGATCGCCGGCAATTCGGGCCCGCCGGCGTGGTAGCCGGTCAGCCCCAGGCCGATCGCCGCGACCTCCTCCGGCGCCGGATGCCCAGCGGTCGCCGCGGCGGCCTGTGCCGCGCGGATCGCACCCTGGATACCAGCCCGGTTGCGCGCCGCGCCGCCCGGCGCGTCGAAGCGGTCGCACGGCCCGCCGGCCCCGCGCCCCAGCACCGTCCCGTCCGGCGCGGCGAGCAGCGCCTTCGTCGAGGTCTGCCCGCCGTCCACGGCGACCAGGTAGCCGGCATGGGGTCGTGGGCCGTGGTCGGGGTAGGGTGGTGCCGCGCCCGCGTGGTGGGTGCTGGGGCCAACTGGGCTATGCATCGTGTTCCCCTGGCACACCCTGCGTCCGGCTGTCGCCGCGGCATGACGACCGATGGCCTACGCCCTACGGCCCACGGCCTACGCCCCGCGACCCGCGAGCGCCCCGACGAACCGCCGCGTGATCTCCAGCGGGTTGGTGATCGCCGTGCCGACGACGACGAACGCTGCCCCGGCCGCCAGCGCGGCCGCCGCCTGCGCCGGCTCCCAGTAGCGCCCCTCGGCGAAGACCGGCACGGGGCAGTTCGCGACGAGCGCCCGCACGAGGTCGAGGTCCGGCCCCGCCAGGCGCGGGCTATCGGGCGTGTAGCCGCTCAGCGTCGTGCCGACGAGGTCGGCGCCGCACGTCGCGGCGTAGCGCCCCTCGTCGAGCGTGGAGACGTCGGCGAGTGCGGCGCCGCCGCGGTCGTGGATCGCGGCGATCACCGCGCGCAGGTCCGCGCCGCCGGGGCGCGGTCGGCGCGTGCCGTCGAGCGCGACGAGCCGGGCTCCGGCGTCCAGCACGGCCGTCGCCGTCGCGACGTCAGGCGTGATGAAGATGCTTCCCTCCGCGTCCTCGACCTTCTGGATGCCGAGGATCGGCACCGGCACCCGCGCGCGGATGGCGGCGATATCGGCCGGGCCGTCGGCGCGGATGCCGACCGCGCCGCCGAGCACGGCGGCCTCGGCCATCGCGGCCATGAAGGCCGGGCCGTGGAGGAGATTGCCCTCGCGCGCCTGGCACGAGACGACCAACCCGCCGCGCAGCCGCGCCAGCTCCGCCTCGGTCTCGGTCGCGAGCGCCATCGGTCCCTCCGCAAATGAGCCGGCAACGGCCGACAACCCTCCCGCCGGCCCGATCGCTCGCTACCCCCGACACCACGGCCGCCGACCTGGCGAGCGCCGCCATTCTCCGCTACGCCGCGTCCGGGCGGCAAGAGGCCGCCACTCGCCGTGGGCGCGTTATGGTGAAGTACGGATGGACCCGGCGATTTCAACCATCAGGTACCGTGCCCGGTGACCCGTTCGGGTGTGCCGAAGGGCTACCCAGGCCCGCCTTCTCGTGGTAGTCTTGCGAAGGCAATCGAGACGCAGCGTCAACCGGCTCAGTGTCCCGCGTAATGCGGGGCGCGACCGGGCGACCTGCGGCGCGGCACGAGGCCGCGCGTGCGATGCAGGGGCGAATGGGGTGAAGGGGAGACAATCGATGCGCGCGACGATCACGAGTCTGACGGAGGCGCGCCGACGGCGGCGGGCCGCGCACCCGCCCGCCGCCGAGGAGGCGGAGCGACAGGCCAAAGTGCGCGACCGCCTGGACGCGGAGTTCGCGGCCGACTGGCAGGGCCTGCTCCGCGAGGTCTGCGTGCGCGTCCTCGGCGAGGCGCTCCACGAGGACCGCAACGCCGACGCCGTGGTCCAGGGCCTCTACGCCGCCTGCCGGGTCGCCTACCGCGCGGGCTACGGCGCGGGCGTGCTGGAGACCCACCGCGACCTCGCCCCGCCGCGGGGCGTTGAGAGTTGACAGTTGGTAGTTACTTGTTGACCGCTGCCTGCGCCCGCGTGTGACGCCACGGGGCACGGTCGGCCTGCTCTATTAACTCTCTACTCCCTACTCTCTACTCTCTACTCCGAGGGGACAGCGATGGCGACGACCTCGACGGCGAGCGAGACGGCGGCGGCGCCCGGGACGCGGCGCCCGGTGCAGCCCGCGGACCTCTTCCGGCTGACGATGATCGGCGATGTCGCCGTCAGCCCCGACGCGCAGATGATCTGCTTCGTCCAGACGCGGATGGACCGTGAGGCCAACGCCTACCGCAGCGCCCTCTGGATGGCACCGGTCGGCGGGATGCCCGGCGAGGCGGTGCGGTTCACGCATGGCGAGGGCGCGGTCGCCCAGCCGCGCTGGTCGCCCAACGGCCGCTGGTTGGCTTTCCTCTCCGACCGCGAGACGACAGGCAAGCGCCAGATCTGGATCGCGCCCACGAGCGGCGTCGGCGGCGAGGCCCGGCGGCTGACCAATGGCGACACCTCGGTGAGCGACTACGCCTGGGCGCCGGACGGCACCCGCCTCGCCATCGTCCGCACCGAGACGATCGACCGGGGCGACGACGCGGACGAGGCGCCGGAGGGCGAACGCGTCGCGAACGACGCGGTCACAATTACGCGCATCCGCAACAAGTTCAACGGCGCTGGTTTCATCAACGACCGCCGCAGCCACCTCTGGACCGTGGACCTCGAGGGCCACGAGACGCGGCTGACCGGGGGCGACCACGACAATAGCGCGCCGGACTGGTCGCCCGACTGCCAGTCCATCGTCTTCGTCGGCAAGCGCGACCCCGACGCGGACTACACCAATGTCTCCGACCTCTGGGTCGTGCCCGCGGCGGGTGGCGAGCCGCGCCGGCTCACCGGCGGCGCCGGCCCGGTCGACGCCCCGACCTGGTCGCCGGATGGCGCGACGATCGCCTACGTCGGCAGCGACCGCGCGCGGGTGTCCGGCGCGAACAGCGACCTCTGGCTGATCCCGGCCGACGGGTCGGGGCCGGCGCGCAACCTCAGCGGCGCGCTCGACCTCAGCATCGGCCTCCAGGTCGGCAGCGACTCGCGCGCCGGCCTCTCCGCCCTCCGCCCGGTCTGGGCGCCGGACGGCGGCGCGCTCTACGCGGTCGCCTCGACGCGCGGCGACACCCCGCTCTGGCGCTTCCCGCTCGACGGCGAGCCGAGCCGCGTGATCGGCGGCGCGCAGCAGGTGCAGTCCTTCAGCCTCTGCGCGGCCGGCACCACCCTCGCGCTCAACCTGGGCGATAACCTCAACCCCGGCGACGTCTATTGCGCGCGCTGCGACGGCGCGAACCTGCGCCAGTTGACCGACGCCAACGGCGCTTTCTTCGCCGAGGTCGAACTGGTCGGGCCGGAGCAGTTCACCTACGCGGGCGCTGACGGCTGGGAGGTCGCCGGCTGGCTGATGAAGCCGGCCGGCTTCGAGGAAGGGCGCAAATATCCGCTGATCCTCGAGATCCACGGCGGGCCGCACGCCGCCTACGGCAACACCTTCTTCTTCGAGTTCCAGGTCCTCGCCGGCCAGGGCTGGGGCGTGCTCTTCGCCAACCCGCGCGGCAGCACGACCTACGGCGAACGCTTCACGATGGCGAGCAACGACGACTGGGGTGGCAAGGACTACCAGGACCTCATGGCCGGCGTCGACGCCGCCATCGCCCGCGCGCCGTGGATCGACCCCGCGCGCCTCGGCGTCACCGGCGGCTCGTTCGGCGGCTACATGACCAACTGGATCGTGACGCAGACCGACCGCTTCAAGGCGGCGGTCACACAGCGCTCGATCTGCAACATGGTCTCCAAGTGGGGCACCAGCGACATCGGCTACATCGGCAACGACGAGCAATGGGGCGGCCCGCCCTGGGAGAATCTGCAGTTCTACCTGGACCGCTCGCCGCTGATGCACGTCAAGAACGTCGTCACCCCGCTGCTGATTATCCACTCGGAGCGCGACCTGCGCTGCCCGATGGAGCAGGCGGAGCAGTTCTTCACCGCGCTGAAGTACCTGGGCCGCGAGGTCGAACTGGTCCGCTTCCCCGACGAGAGCCACGAACTCTCGCGCAGCGGCCAGCCCCTCCACCGCCTCGAACGCCTCCAAAGGATTGTCGGCTGGTTCAAGCGAGTGCTCAGTGACGAGTGCTGAGTGACGAGTAGGCGTCGGCGCGCGGAGAGGGCGGAATCGGGGAGCTGTAGCCTCACCCATTGGTAGACGTGCGCGCGCTCATTGAAGCG
>DASSSV010000129.1:0-4565 GCA_035708265.1 Thermomicrobiales bacterium
GGGGCGGGCGCGGCCCCTCCCCGATCCGCGACGGGGTCGTGGCGCGCCCGCCCCCGCGGGGCCCTCTACCAGAGCGCCGCGGCGTCGCGCGGCGCCTGTGCTGGCTACAAATGCGTCCGCGTGCGTTACGCGGCGCGCCGATATGTATGGTGCAGGCCGCCCAGCACCGGCACCGCATGGACTCGGCCCTCGCGGGGGTCCCGGCCTGCAGGCAGCGGCTCGGGCGTCGCGTGGCCCAGGCCCTGGTGGGGCCGGGCCCGGTTGCAGGACGCCACGTACTCGCGGAGCACGCGGGCGAGGTGGCGCTCGCCGAGGATGAGCAGGTGGTCCAGGCACTCGCGGCGCACGCTGCCCAGGAACCGCTCGCACACCGCGTTCGCCCGCGGGGCGCGGTACGGTGTGCGCAGGATCGCCACGCCGCTCGTCTCGGCGACCCGCGCGAAGGTCGCCCCGAACTTGCTGTCGTTGTCCCGAATCGGGTACCTGGGGCGCTGCGCGAACGGGGTGGCCTCCCGGAGCTGCTGCGCGACCCACGCGTCCGTCGGGTGGCGCCTCACCCCCACAGGCACGACCCGGCTCGTGGCCAGCGCGACCACGAAGCACGCGAACAGCGGCCGGAAGAGGGCGTCGGTCACCGGCAGGAAGTCGTAGGCCCAGATGCCGTCGGCGTGGTTGCGCAGGAAGGTCGCCCAGGACTGGCCGGACGGGCGCGACCGAGGGACGCGCCGCGTGTACTGCTGGATGGTCCGCTTGCTCACGCGGATGTCGAGCTTGAGCCGCTCACCCCGGATGCGCTCGGCGCCCCAGAGCCGGTTCTCGTCCGCCATCTGGCGGATCAGGGCCACGGTCTCCGCCGGGAGCGGCGGGCGCCCCCGGCCCCGGTCGCGACTGCCGCCGCCACCAGGCGCGGAGCCCGGCGCGGTGCCAGCGCAGCGGGGTGTCGGGCCGGACGATCAGCAGCGCCTGCCGCCAGGCGCCGACGCGGCCGGCGAGCAGCACCAGCAGCGCCCGATCGGTCCGCGTCACGACCGGGCGGTCGACGCCGCGACGCAGCACGATCAACTGCTGACGGAGGAGGGCATTCTCGGCGAGCAACTGCGCCCGGCTCCGCAGCAGATCCGCAGGGGTGCCCGCCATGTGCGTCGCCGAGGCCGGTCTTGGCCACAGGTGCGTGGCGACGGCGTGCCGCACACCATTGACGAAGTCGCTCAGCCGACGACGACACCGCTCCAGCACGGCCACTGGCTCGCTCCTCATCGCATGCGCCGGCCACATCCGGGGAGGCCCAGGCCTCTCCCGCTTCAGTTTAGCCCCTGCTCTCGGCAAAGCGCCGGTGAAGGCGGCGCCTTCCGGCAACGTCGGACGGATTAGTAGTCGTCACAGGCCTATCCCCGTGCTGAATTCCTGGTCACCCGGTTGACACCACACCCCCGACCTGCTACAACTGTGGTCAGACCACCAGACCAGTAGCCGGGCGCGCGGGGTCGCGGTAGGGGCGATGACGATCACGCCGGTGGAGCGGCGGCGCCTGTCCGACGCCGTCGTGGACCAACTGACCCAGCTCATCCGCTCCGGCGCCTACGCCGCCGGCGAGCGGCTGCCGAGCGAGCGCGAACTGGCCAAGCGCCTGTGCGTGAGCCGCGCGCTCGTGCGGGAGAGCATCCGCGCCTTGGAGTCGCTCGGCCTGGTCGCGGTCAAGCCCGGCATCGGCGCGATCGTGGCCGAGCACAGCCGGAAGAGCGCCGACATCGCGCACTATCTCTGGACCCACCCCGCCGAAGTCCTCGAGGTCGTGGACGTGCGCGAGGCGCTGCACGCGCGGGCGTGCGAACTCGCCGCGCAGCGGATCACCGACGACGAGCTCGCCACCCTCGCGCGCCTCTACGCCGAGCAGCGGGAGGCGGTTGCGCGCGGGGCGGTGGCGGATCTGGTGCGGCTCGACGAGGAGTTCCACGACCTGATCTACCGCGCGGCCCGCAACACGCTCTTACAAGCCATGCAGGACTATTCGCGCGAGACGCTCAACAACGTACGCTGGAATGTGCTGACGCTGGCGACCCGCCAGGCGCGGGCGGTGGCGGAACACGGGCGTATCGTCGCGGCGTTGCAGGCACGTGACGCCCGCGGCGCGGCCCTGGCCGCGCGCCGCCACGACCAGCGCTCGAACGCGGAGATCCGCAAGCTGGTGCAGGAGCGGATGTCGGACTCGGCTGGGCCGCAAGGCGACGTGCCTGCGCGATAGCCGCAGGCGGGCTCGCGCCGCGGCAGGCGGCGACGGCAGCGGAGACGCGGAGAGGCGGGGACGATGGACTACGCGCAGCGGCTGGCCAGGCTTCGCGAGCGGATGGGGCAGGCGGACGTCGACGTCGTCTACCTGCCGCGCGGCGCCAACCTCTTCTACCTGACCGGCGTCCGGCGGCCACTCGAGCACGGCACGGACCACAACGCCTACGGCGACTGGGCCAGCGGCGCCTACATCGCCCGCGACGGCGGGGTGGTCCTCCTCGCGCCTCGCATGGGCGGCGCGTTCTACGAGGCGGAGGCGATGGACAAGCCCTGGATCGCGCGGGTGCGACTGATTCAGGAAACGGAGTCGCCGCTGGCGGTCGTGCAGCAGACGCTGCGGGAGTGCGCCGCGCGCCTCGGCCACGTCGCGATCGACGACCGCGCCTGGGGGCAGGCGACGCTCGCCTTGCAGGAAGTCGCGCCCGAGGCCGTCTTCTCGTCGGCCTCCGCGCTGATCGCGCCCCTGCGCATGATCAAGGACGACGAGGAGATGGCCGCGATGCGGCGCGCGTCGGAGCTGGCCGACCTCGTCTTCGCGCGGACTGTGCCCATCCTCAGGCCCGGCGTCTCCGAGTTCGAGGTCGCGCGGGAGGTCGACTACCAGTTCCGGCTCGCCGGCGCCGAGTACACGTCGTTCGAGACCGGCATCTCCTTCGTCGGGCCGGCCGGCGACGCCGGCCGGGGGACGACGCGGGCGAGCCAGGCGCGCCGGCTGTCGCCGGGCGATTCGGTCACGTTCGACTTCGGCTGTGTCCTGGGCGGCTATTGCTCGGACTTCGGCCGTTCGGCGTTCGTCGGCGAGCCCCCCGCCGAGTATCGCCGCATCCACGAGCTGGTCCTGGCGGCGCAGCGCGCCGCGCTCGAGGCGATGCGGGCGGAACGCATCACGGCGTCCGAGGCGAACGCGGTCGCCCGGCGAGCCATCGCCGACGCCGGCTACGACGACAACTTCACCCACCGCCTTGGGCACGGCATCGGTGTGACGGTGCATGAGCCGCCCTTCCTCGACGCGGTCGACCAGACGGTCCTGCAAGATCGCATGGTCTTCACGGTCGAGCCGAGCGTCCGGGTGCCCGGCCGGTTCGGCAACCGGGTCGAGGACGTGGTCGTCGTGACGCCGGCCGGCGGCGAGCCGCTCAACCGGGCGGCGCACGACCTCGTCGTCGTGGCGTGAACGGGAGGCCGAACGCCTTCGAGGGAGCGGGGGAGCGTGATGGCGACCCAAACCATCGCGGTACGCGCGCAGGCCCAGGGCGCGCAGCGTCAGGCGTCGATCGTCTTCCGCCAATTGCGCCGCAACCCCACGGCGGTGATCGGCGCGGCGCTCCTGGCGCTGGAGATCGTCGTCGCAGTGGCCGCGCCGCTGCTAGCCCCCTACGACCCGCTCGACCAGGACTTCACTGCGGCCCTCAAGGCGCCCTCCGGCGCGCACCTCTTCGGGACGGACGACGTGGGGCGCGACCTCCTGAGCCGAGTGATGTACGGGGCCCGCATCTCCCTGCGCGTCGGCCTGATCGCGGTCGCGATCGGGGGCGGGGTCGGCGTCGTCCTCGGCCTCCTGTCGGGGTTCTACGGCGGGCTCGTCGCGGGGGTCATCCTCCGGTTCATGGACCTCCTGCTCGCCTTCCCCGGCCTGCTGCTCGCCCTGGCCGTGGTCGCCGTGCTCGGCCCCGGCCTCTTCAACGTCATGCTCGCGGTCGGCGTCGGCGGCGTGCCGGTCTACACGCGGCTCACCCACGCCTCCACGCTCAGCGTGCGCGAGCGCGACTACGTCCTCGGGGCCCGCGCCGTCGGCTGCAGCGACGCGCGGATCATGTGCCGCTACATCCTGCCCAACGTGATCCCACCCGTGCTGGTCCTGGCGACCCTCGGCGTCGCCGGCGCGATCCTCACGGCGGCGGCGCTCTCCTTCATCGGCCTCGGCGCGCAGCCGCCCACGCCCGAGTGGGGCGCCACGCTCACCCTCGGGCGGCGCTACCTCCAGCAAGCCTGGTGGTACACCGTCTTCCCCGGCCTGGCCCTCATGGTCACGGTGCTGGCGATCAACATGCTGGGCGACGCCCTGCGCGACGCCCTCGACCCGAAGTTGAGGCAGTGAGCCCTGGCACGATCGGTCATCGGTAGCAGCGGGAGGGCACCATGCAACGCGAACGCGAACTGGCGCAGGCCTTTCTGTCCCGCCGGCTGACCCGGCGCGAACTCGTGCGGGTGGCCGCCGCCACCGGGGCGTCCCTACCGGCCATCGCCGTCCTGGTCGCCTGCGGCGGCGCCGCGGCCAC
>DASSSV010000130.1:0-2093 GCA_035708265.1 Thermomicrobiales bacterium
TTCAGCGCGGCGGTCTCGAACTTCTCATTCAGTGGCGTCGAGGTGCCGTGAGCGTTGATGTAGCTTAGGTCGGCCGGCGCGACGGCGGCCTCGGCCAGCGCCAGGCCCATCGCCCGCGCCGCGCCTTCGCCGCCGGGCGCCGGCTGCACCATGTGGTTGGCGTCGTCGGTCGCGCCGTACCCGACCAGCTCGGCCAGGATAGTCGCGCCGCGGGCCAGCGCGTGCTCCCGCTCCTCCAGGATCACCGTCGCCGCGCCCTCGCCCATCACGAAGCCGTCGCGGCCGGCGTCGAACGGCCGGCTGGCCCCCTGCGGGTCGTCGTTGCGGGTCGAGAGCGCGCCCATCGCGCTGAACCCGGCGACGCTCATCCGCGTGATCGGCGCCTCGGCGCCGCCAGCCACGGCCACATCCGCCTCGCCGCGCTGGATGATGCGCATCGCCTCGCCCACGGCGTGGGCCGAGCTCGCGCAGGCGGAGACCGGCGCGAAGTTGTTCGCCTTCGCGCCGAGATTGATCGCGACCACTCCCGAGGCCATATTGACGAGCATCATCGGCATGAAGAACGGGGAGATGCGGCGCGGCCCCTTCGCCAGCAGTGTCTCGACGCCGTTCTCATACGTCTCCGCGCCGCCCATCGCCGAGCCGATGAGGACCGCGACCCGGCCGGCGTTCGCCTCGGTGATCGCCAGGCCCGAGCGCCGCACCGCCTCGTTCGTCGCGACAATGGCGAGCTGGGTGTAGCGGTCGGTGCGGCGCGCTTCCTTCTTGCCGACGACGGCGTCCGGGTCGAATCCATCCACCTGCCCGGCGATGCGCGTCTCGTACCCGTCCGTGTCGAAGCGGGTGATCGGACCAATGCCGGAGCGGCCGGCGACCAGGCTTGCCCAGACCTCGTCGAGGCAGGCGCCGACTGGGCAGATCGCCCCGGCGCCGGTGACGACCACTCGTCGCGCCGTCCCGTTGCCAGTAATACTCGCCATCGTCGTCCTCTCAGCAGAGCGCCCCGTGGCGCCGTTCTCAGCGGGCATCATACCCCGCCCCGGCGCGGATTGAATGTGTCCTGAACTCATGGTAGGCTCTTGGTTCGGCTAACCCTGCGGTGTTCGTGTGGTGCATGTGGTCTTGAGCCAACATATTTTGAGTCGGGAGCTGCTTCCCGTGGGGTGAGCCCTACGACCGGTTGCGGCGCCCACCTGCGAATGCAGGTTCAAGACTCCCCATCACCCACGGCGCCGGCGGGGTTGGCCTTCCTTCGTTCCCGCCGCTTCCGCTCCGCAGCGAGGCAGATTCGCTCCTCATGATCGCCCTCATCATCGGCCCCGACGCGGCGCTCGTCCGCCAGGAGACCCGCGCCATCGCGGCCGAGCGCGACCCGGACGGCCAGAGCACCAGCACGCTCGACGGCAAGTCCGTCGCCTTCAGGGACGTGCTGATGCAGGCGGCGAGCGTCGGCTTCTTCGGCACCGGCCGCGTCGTCATCGCCCAGGACCTCGTCGCCCGCTTCGGCAAGCAGGGGGGCGAAAAGGGTGACTGGGTCCAGCTCTTCGCCTCGGTGCCGGCCGACAATACCCTCATCCTCGCCGATCCGTCCCTCGCGACCGTCCCGGCCGCGGTCAGGAAGGCGCTCCCGAAGGACGCCGTCGTCCGGACCGGCGCGCCGCCGCGCGGCCCGGACCTGATCCGGTGGCTCATCGCCACCGCGAAGGCCGAAGGCGGCTCGCTGAGCGAGCAG
This sequence comes from Thermomicrobiales bacterium, assembly GCA_035708265.1. Taxonomy (GTDB): domain Bacteria; phylum Chloroflexota; class Chloroflexia; order Thermomicrobiales; family CADCWN01; genus DASSSV01. The sequence continues at coordinate 1,733 of DASSSV010000130.1, forward strand.
GACGCCCGCGTCCTCGCCCAGCGGCTCTATCCGCAAACGTGGGGCGCGGCGCCGCGCAACCCGGCCTACGACCGCCCGCCGGACATGGAGCGGCTGCGCAACGAGCTGGCCAAGCTGGCGGCGGCGGCGAATGGCGGGAAGATCACGAAAGAGGAGATCGAGTCGCTCGTCGCGATCGGCGACGACGACCAGATCTTCCGCTTCATCGAGCACGCCGCCGCCGGGCGCGTGGGCGAGGCGACGGTCGAGCTGGACCGGCTGCTCGCGGCCGGCGAAGACCCGGCCAAGCTGCTCGCCCAGCTCGCCCAGAACGCGGAGCTGGCGGCGATCCTCGATGTCGCCGGCCGCCGCGCGCCGGAGG
>DASSSV010000131.1:0-2060 GCA_035708265.1 Thermomicrobiales bacterium
GATCGTCCTCGCCTGGGGGCTGGCGCTGGCGGCGTACTTCCCCGGCGCGGCGCTCATCGGCGCGCTCCTGCCGCGCTACGCCGGGAGCCTGGCCCCGCTGCGCCTCCTCCTCGTCTCGACCGGGGCCGGGGCGGTGATCCGCTCGGTCCACTACACCTACTATCGCCTCGCCCGCCGGCACGTCGCCTACCTCGCGGCGGGCGCAGGCGCCGCCGTCGCCACGCTCGGGCTCGTGGCCGCCGTGCGGGCAGCGGCTGGCGGGCTGACGGCCTACGCCGGGGTGGCGATCGCGGCGACGGCGCTGTGGGCGGGCATCAATGAGGTGGTCCTGCGCCGGTACAGCACCTCGGGCGGCCAGGGCCACGTCCGCCTCGGCGCCGCCTGGCTGGCCTTCGCGGCCACCTTCCTGGTCGTCTCCGGCCTCCCCTTGCCGGCATGGCTCGCCCTGCCGGTCTACCTGGCCGCCGCGACGGCGATCGTCGTCGCCGCCTTCCGGCCGCTGCTGGGGGACCTGGCCGCGTCCATGCGCGAGCGCGTCGGCGGCCGCGCCGCACCGGCGCGCGCACTCTCCCCGGCCGGCGACGGGGTTCGCGCGGCGGCGGGCGACCGTCACGAGACAGGGGCGGCGACCGCCGGCGAAGGCCGGGCGCGGGTCGGCGTGGTCGTCCTCAACTGGAACGGCTGGGCGGACACCCGGCGCTGCCTCGAGGCGCTGGAGCGCGACCGCGCCGCCTGGTGGCGGGCCATCGTCGTCGACAACGCCTCGACCGACGGGTCGTGGGCGGCGCTGTCCGCGTACGCCGCCACGCGGCCGTGGGTCACGCCGCTCGCCGCCGGCGGCAACCTCGGGTTCGCCGGCGGGCACAACCTGGGCATCCGCCGGGCGCTGGCGGCGGGCGCCGACATCGTCGTGTTGCTCAACAACGACGCGGAGCTCGTGCCGGGCGGCCTGGCCCGCCTCGTCGCCGCCTTCGCCGCGCGGCCGGATCTCGGCCAGGTGGGGCCGGTCGTCACCCGCCGGGACGCCCCCGACCGCGTCTGGTGGGCCGGCGGGGTGTATCACGCCTGGGCCAACGTCACCCGGCACCCCGGCATGCGCCGGCCGGTGGACCCCCGCCTCCGGTCGGGCCCGACCGGCTACGTCAGCGGCTGCGCGGTCGCGGTCGCCCGGCCCGCCCTCGAGGCGGCGGGGCTGCTCGACGAGGGCTTCTTCCTGAACTTCGAGGACGTGGACTGGTCGCTCCGCATGCGCCGCGCCGGCTGGGCCGTCGAACTCCTGGCGGAGCCGCTGGTCCGGCACGCGGTCTCGGCCTCGCAGGGGGAGCGCGGGGCGATCTCCGCGACGCAGCTATACTACTACTGCCGCAACCCCTTCCTGATGACGCGACGCCACGCGGCCGGGCCGCGGCGCCTCGCCCACCGCTGCGGCTATCTGGCCATCGACCTGCCGCACCAGCTCGTCCGCGTCGCCCGCGCCCCCGGCCGGCGCCGGGCGCTGCTCGCCGCCTGCTGGGCGGGCATCCGCGACGGGTGCCTGGGCGTGGAGGGGCCGCGCCCGGCGGGCTGACCCGCCGCGCCGGTCACGGCCGGTCGAGGCAGCGGAACTCCCACAGCGCCGTGCCGCCGTCGGCGGCCCTGAGCGCCAGGCAGGGGTCGGTCGCGAAGGCCGGGGCGGCGTAGGCCGCGTCGACGAGCAGATAGCGCACCCCCAGGGCGCGCAGCGTCGCCGCGCGCGCCGCGGGGCCGTCGGCGGCCAGCCGGTCGATCGCGGGGCGGCGCGGGTCGGACGACGGGACGCCGGGCAGCCCCGGGTCGTCGGTGAGGAGGACCGGGCGGGTGAAGTAGTCGCGCGCGGGGTTGAGCACCACCCCGCTCCCGAAGGCGGGGGCGGCGTACCGCTCCCACGGGAGCGGCAGGATCAGCCCGGGGCGGGGGTCCGCCCGCGTGAGCGCCTCGGCCCGCGCGTAGGCCGGCGGGTAGGCGACCGGGCGCCACTGCCCGCCCAGCCCCCACCAGAGCGCGGGGCTGTATGCCGCCGCGAAGAGCGCGAGCGCGAGCGC
>DASSSV010000132.1:0-3124 GCA_035708265.1 Thermomicrobiales bacterium
CCGTGGCGATCGTCAGCCCGCGCGCGCGCAGCCGCGCCCCGATGGCCGCCGACAGGTCTCGCAGCGCCTCGCCCGCCTCCCCGTCCGCCGTCATCGCCCCCTCACCCATCACAATCCGTGCCAGGCCCGGCGCGCAGTATAGACGGCGCGGGAAAGGGCCGGCAAGACGGAAGTGAGAAGTGAGAAGTCAGAAGTGAGAAGGATGAAGTATGAAAGGCGTGCGGGTGGCGCTGGCGGCTGAAGCCGCGCCTGAAGACGGCTGACGCCGCCACGAAGGCCGCCGGCGCGGTCTCACGGTATCCCAACGGCGCCGCCGGTGGGTCGGTAGGGGCGACGCGCCGCGTCGCCCGCGTGGGGGCGCCGACCGCGCGGCGATGCCCTGCCCCCGCCGTGATGCCCTATTCGGATGGCGGGTGCCCGCGTCAACTGGGCGACGCGCCGCGTCGCCCCTACCCCGCCCCGCCGCGACCTCGCGCCGGATGTGTCCCGGCACGCGCCGGCCGCCTTCGTGCGCCGCCCGGGCGGCGTGACCGGAGCGGCCTATTCCTCGCGCGCGTTCCCGCGGGTCTCCTCGCGCGCCGCGCCGCTCGCCGCGCCCTGCGCGCGGGCGATGATCTCCTCGACGACGGCGGTCTTGGCGTCGGCGTAGTTCTGCGTGTACTGCCAGTCGCGTTGGGCGAGGTCCAGTTTGGCACGCTCGTAGAGCCGGCGGTCGGCCTCGTCGCGGCGGAGGTGGTCGCGGAAGCCGAGCATGCGGGCGATCTCCGGGCAACCCGGCGAGAAGACGTGGAGGTTGACGTCGGTGTCCGGCCCCTTGAAGACGCGGTGCTCGTACCACTCCGGCTCGCGGATGCGCAGCACGTAGCCGGCCGCTTCCAGCGCCGGGACGTAGGCGGGCTCGTCGCCCGAATCGGCCACGACGAGCAGGATGTCGATCCGCGGCTTGGCGGCGAGGCCCGGGACCGAGGTCGAGCCGACGTGTTCGAGCCGCAGGGCCCGGTCGCCGAGCGCCGCGCGGATCCGCAAAGCCTCGCGGTCGAAGAGCCGCGGCCACGCGGGGTCATAGGGAACGACCCGGATCGGCTCCGTCAGCGGCGCCAGATCGCCGACGGTGACGGCGCGGAGTTCGTCTTCGGTCATCGGCGCCCGCCCGGCCGGCCCGCGCTGTTGCGACACGGCTGTGCGCCCTCCTCTCGCGATCACCGTCCCGGCGTCGCCGGCGAGTATAGCAGCGCGCGCGGGCCGGTCCCACGCTACAATGGCGGGCGCGACGTATCGGGATGGCAGGGCAGGAGGGCGGCGATGGCGGACACGGCGGGGACTGGGCCGGCGGCGGGAGGGCTCCAGGGGGCGGTCGCGCTCGTTACCGGGGGGGCCAGCGGGATCGGGCGGGCGACGGCGCGCCGCCTCGCCGCGGGGGGCGCGAGGGTCGCGATCGTGGACCTCAACCTGGCCGGCGCGGAGGAGACCGCGCGGGACCTGCCGGGCGCCCTCGCCGTCGCCGCCGACGTCTCGGACTACGCGGCGCTGCGCGCGGCGACCGAGCGCGTCCTGGGCGCCTGCGGCCGCGTCGACGTGCTGGTCAACAACGCCGGCTGGGACCGGGTGCAGCCCTTCCTCGACACCGAGCCGGCCCTCTGGGACCGGCTGATCGCGATCAACCTCAAGGGGCTGCTCAACGCCTGCCACCTGCTCGTGCCGCCGATGGTCGCGCGCGGGAGCGGCCGCGTCGTCAACGTCGCCAGCGACTCGGGGCGCGTCGGCTCCTCCGGCGAGGCGGTCTACTCGGCCTGCAAGGGCGGGACGATCGCGTTCACCAAGTCGCTCGCCCGCGAGGTCGCGCGCGCCGGGGTGACGGTCAACTGCGTCTGCCCCGGCCCGACCGCGACCCCGCTGCTGGCGGAGATGCGCAGTGAGGCGTCGGTGGACCGGCTGATGGAGGCGATCGTGCGCGCGACGCCGACCCGTCGCCTCGCCGAGCCCGACGAGATCGCCGAGACGATCGCCTTCTTCGCGGCCGCCCCGGCGCACATCACCGGCCAGGTGCTCAGCGTCTCCGGCGGGCTGACGATGGCGGGGTAGGGTGAGGACGGGGCGGCTGAAGGCGCGGCCCCCGCGCCCCTTGCCGCCCGTTGTCACGTCCTGTAACATAATGGTGCATCAGATGGTTGTCGGCCGGGCCCCGCGCGGATGCGCGGCGGGCGGCCTCTCGCTCGCGCGGCGCGGAGTGTCGGGGCAGTTGAACGAGGCGGAGACCTGTCGGCGCTACGTCGTCCCGCGCCTGGAAGCGGCCGGGTGGGCCGTCGCCCCGCACTCCTACACCGAGCAGGACGTCTTCACCGACGGGCGCATCGTCGTCGCCGGGGCGCGCCGCGCCGCCAGCCGCGCAAGCGCACCGACTACCTGCTGCGCTACACCCGCAACTTCCCCCTCGCCGTCGTCGAGGCCAAGGCCGAGTACAAGACGCCCGGGACCGGGATGCAGCAGGCGAAGGACTACGCCGAACTCCTCGGCCTGCGCTTCGCCTACGCCACCAACGGTCAGGGCATCGTCGAGTTCGACTACCTGACCGGCCGGGAGACCGAGCGCGACACCTTCCCCACGCCCGCCGACCTCTGGGCGCGGCTCCGCGCGGGCGAGCACCTGGACGAGCCGGCCGCCGCGCGCCTGCTGACCCCCGCCAACCACGTCGCCGGCAAGAGCCCGCGCTACTATCAGCGGCTCGCGATCGACCGCGTCGTGCAGGCGCTCCTGCAGGGCCAGCGCCGCGTCCTGCTGACGATGGCGACCGGCACCGGCAAGACGCTCGTCGCGTTCCAGATCTGCTGGAAACTCTGGGAGATGCGCTGGAATCGCGAGGGCGCCTACCGCCGGCCGAAGATCCTCTACCTGGCCGACCGCGCGGTGCTGGTAGACGACCCCAAGGACAAGATCTTCGCGCCGTTCGGCGACGCGCGCTGGAAGATCGAGGGCGGTCAGGTCAACTACGGGCGCGAACTCTACTTCGCCACCTACCAGGCGCTCGCCGAGGACGAGCGCCGGCCCGGCCTCTACCGCGAGTACCCGCCGGGGTTCTTCGACCTCATCATCGTCGACGAGTGCCACCGCGGCAGCGCGAAGGACG
>DASSSV010000133.1:0-17172 GCA_035708265.1 Thermomicrobiales bacterium
TGCCTCCGGCCGTGTGGCGGCCGGCCGCGCCGCGGCGCCTCGCCGTGCGCCTGCTCGTCGGGGTCGTCGGCGTGTTGCTCTTCGGCTGCACCGCGCTCCTCGTCGTCGGCAGCGTGCCGAATCCCCTCGCCCTGGCGCTCAGCGCCCTCGCGGCGGTCGTGCCGGCCGCGTGCTACAGCCTGCTGATCCTCAGCATCGACCGCTACGAGCACGAGCCGTGGCGCGTGCTGCTCGCCGCGTTCGGTTGGGGCGCGGTGGTGGCGGCCCTCTTCAGCGCGCTGGCGAACACGCTCACCGGCAGCGCCCTCAGCGCGGCCTACGGCCCGGACGTCGGCGCGCTCCTCAGCCTGGGGTTCGGCGCGCCGCTGATCGAGGAGAGCTTTAAAGGCGCGGCGCTCCTCGGCCTGCTGCTGGTGCTGCGGGAGGAGTTCGACAACGTCCTCGACGGGCTGGTCTACGGCGCGCTGATCGGTCTCGGCTTCGCGATGACCGAGAACATCCTCTACTTCGGGCAGGCGTACCTCGCGTCCGGCCTGGCCGGCCTCAGTCAACTCTTCCTGGCCCGTGCGATCGTCGGCGGCCTCGGCCACGCGCTCTACACCGGCACCACCGGCGCGGCGGTCGGCTGGGCGCGCGGGCGGCACGGGCGGGGCCCGCTCCGCTTCGTCGTGCCGGTCGCCGGCTGGGCGCTGGCCGTCTTCCAGCACTTCCTCTGGAACGCCGGCACGGTCGCCATCGCGGCGCTGCGCGGCGGGGACGCCTCCGTCGTGGCCGTGGTCGCGCCGGAAGCGGCGCTCTTCACCCTGCCGGGCGTGCTCGTCCTCTTCGCCGTGGCGGTCATCGCCGGCCGGCGCGAGGCGGCGATCCTCCGCGCGCAACTCGCGGAAGAGGTCGACGCCGGCGTGCTGACGCCGGACGAGTACGCCACCCTGACCTCGCCGGCCGCGCGCCGCCGGGCCTCGCTGGCGGCCTACCGGGCGGGGGGGCTGGCGCGCTGGTCCTTGCAGCAGCGCTTCTTCCAGGCTGCCGCCGAACTTGCCTTCCGCAAGTACCATCGCGAGCAGGGCGAGGCGCCGAAGGGCGACCAGCGCTGGACCTCGGAGCAGGAGTACCGCGGCCTGCTCGCCGCGCTCGGCCGGCAACTGGACGGGCGGTAGGCGGCCCCGGGCGGGGGGCGGGCGGTTGAAGCCGCGGCTTGGGGGCGCCTGCGGGCGCCACGAAGGCCGCCTCCGCGGCCTGGGTCCCGACCCCAGCCAGGCTACCACGGGACAGAGCCCCGTTCACCTTCGTAGGGGCCGGCCCCGCGCCGGCCCGCGTTCCCGACCAATAGCCTCGACGATGACCGCCCGCGTGGCCCACGACCCAGCCCGCCGGGTGCCCTCTGGGCGTGGGTTTCGTGGCGCCGCGGCGCCATCCAGGCGCGGTTTCAACCGGCAGCGCTTCAACCACCTCCCCTCGGGAATGCAATTTGCCCAGGTAACGTTTACACTGGCACGAGATCCCCCCCGGGGGGGGTGGGTCCAGCGAAGGAAGTGGCGATGCAGACACCGAAGGACGACGCGCTGAAGCGGCTGAACTATATCGAGGGCCACCTGCGAGGCATCCGCAAGATGGTCGAGGACGACGCCTACTGCGTCGACATCCTCAAACAGACCTACGCGGTGCAGCGCGCGATCGAGAAGTTCGAGCAGGTGGTCCTGCGCGGCCATCTCACCCACTGCGTCCCCGACGGCATCCGCGAGGGGCGCGACGAGGAGGTCCTCACCGAGCTGGAGGAGCTCTTCACGCTGTCCCGGCGTTGAGGAGGACTCAGGACTCAGGACTCAGGCGGCTGAGGACCGGGAACGCGAGAATGCAGGGTTTGCGATGACGGTTCAGGAACAGGCGCGGGGGACCGCGGGCGGGGCGCCGGGCGCGGTGCGCGAGGTCAGCCTGCTGATCGAGGGGATGACCTGCGCGTCGTGCGTGCGGCGCGTCGAACGCTCGCTCGGCAAGGTCGCCGGCGTGGCGAGCGCCAGCGTCAACCTCGCCAGCGAGCGCGCCACCGTGACCTACGATCCGGGCCAGGCGTCGCTCGACGCGCTCATGGCGGCGGTCGAGAAGGCCGGCTACGGCGTGCGCGAGGAAGAGATCAGCCTGCCGGTCAGGGGGATGACCTGCGCCTCCTGCGTCCGGCGCGTCGAGCGCGCGCTGGCGAAGGTGCCGGGCGTCGAAGCGGTCGCGGTCAATCTGGCGACCGAGCGCGCGACGGTGAAGTACCTGCCCGGCGCGGCGGGCGTGGCCGACTTCAAGGCCGCGGTCGAGAAGGCCGGCTACGAACTCGGGCAGGACGAGGCCGCGGCGGAAGGCGAGTCCGCGACCGAGCGGTTGGTCGAGGAGCGGCGGCGCGAGATCGCGACGCTGCGCTGGAAGTTCACCGTCAGCCTGGCCGCCGGCGCGGCGATCATGGCGGCGATGTTCCTGCCGCTGCCGGTGCCGCGGCCGTGGCTCTACGCGGCGATGTTCCTGGTGGCGACGCCGATCCAGTTCTGGGCCGGCGGGCAGTTCTACCGGGGCGCCTGGGCGGCCGCGCGGCACGGCACGACCAACATGAACACGCTGGTGGCGGTCGGCACGTCGGCGGCGTACCTCTACAGCGCGTTCGTGACCTTCTTCCCGCATGTCGTCGTCAGCGCGGGCGGGCTCCAGCCGGAGGTCTACTACGACACCTCGACGGTCATCATCGCGCTGATCCTCCTCGGCCGCTTCCTCGAAGCGCGCGCGAAGGGGCAGACCGGCGCGGCGATCGCGCGGCTGCTCGGCCTGGCGCCGAAGACGGCGCGCGTGCTGCGCGACGGGCAGGAACTCGACATCCCGCTGGAGCGGGTGGTCGCGGGCGACCTGCTGCGCGTGCGCCCCGGCGACAAGGTGCCGGTGGACGGCGTGGTGGTCGAGGGCCGCTCGGCGGTCGACGAGGCGATGCTGACCGGCGAGAGCATCCCGGTCGAGAAGGGGCCGGGCGACGAGGTCATCGGCGCGACGCTGAACAAGAGCGGCAGCTTCACCTTCCGCGCGACCAGGGTCGGCAAGGACACCGCGCTGGCCCAGATCGTCCGGCTGGTCGAGGAGGCGCAGGGCTCGAAGGCGCCGATCCAGCGGCTGGCCGACGTCATCGCCGGCTACTTCGTGCCGGCGGTGCTGGCGCTGGCCGCGCTGACCTTCGCCGGCTGGTATGTCCTCGGCCCCGAGCCGAAGTTCACGCTGGCGTTGCAGGCGTTCATCGCGGTGCTGATCATCGCCTGCCCCTGCGCGCTGGGCCTGGCGACGCCGACCGCGATCATGGTCGGCACGGGCAAGGGCGCCGAGCACGGCGTCCTGATCCGCGGCGGCGAGGCGCTCGAAGGCGCGCACCGCGTCGACGCGGTCGTCCTCGACAAGACCGGCACTCTGACGCGCGGCAAGCCGGCGGTGACGGACGTCGTAGTCCGGCAGTCGGGCAGTCGGGCAGTCGGGCAGCGGGACGAGACGGCAGGCGGCGGACGGCAGACGGCAGAGGAGTCGGGAGTCGGGAGTCGGGAGTCGGGAGTGCCGACTTTCCCGGGCGAGGCGGTCAACGATGGCGCGGCCGGTACTGCCGCCTGCCGCCTGCCGTCTGCCGACTTACTCCGCCTCGCCGCCGCGGCCGAGGTCGGCTCGGAGCACCCGCTGGGCGAGGCGATCGTCGCGCGGGCGCGGGAGTTGGGGCTGGACCTGCCGCCGGCGGAGAGTTTCGAGGCGGTGGCGGGTCGCGGCATCACGGCGGTCGTCGACGGGCGCGCGCTGCTGCTCGGCAACGAGGCGCTGTTGCGCGATTGGGCGATCGACCCCGGCGACCTGGCCGGCCGGGCGCGCGAACTCGCGGCGGCGGGCAAGACGCCGATGTACGTCGCGGTGGACGGCCAGGCGGCCGGGCTGATCGCGGTGGCCGACACGCTCAAGCCGGAGTCGGCCGCGGCGGTGGCGGAACTCCAGGCGCTCGGCCTAGAGGTCTGGATGCTGACCGGCGACAACCGCGCGACCGCCGAGGCGATCGCCCGGCAGGCCGGCATCGCGCCCGAGCGCGTGCTGGCCGAGGTGCTGCCCGACCAGAAGGCCGCGCGGGTACAGGAGTTGCAGGGCCGCGGCAAGGTCGTGGCGATGGTCGGCGATGGCGTCAACGACGCGCCGGCGCTGGCCCGGGCCGACCTCGGCGTGGCGATCGGCACCGGCGCCGACGTGGCGGTGGAGGCGAGCGACATCACGCTGGTCGGCGGCGACCTGCGCGGCGTGGTCAACGCCATCGCGCTCTCGCGCCGGACGATCGGGACGATCCGCCAGAACCTCTTCTGGGCCTTCGGCTACAACGTCATCCTGATCCCGGTCGCGATGGGCGTGCTCTACCCCGCCTTCGGCGTCCTGCTCAACCCGATGCTGGCCGCCGCGGCGATGGCGATGAGCAGCGTCAGCGTGGTGACGAACAGTCTGCGCCTGCGCGGCTGGGCGCCGCCCGAGGACGCCGCGGCGATCCTGCACCCGCGCCCGCGCGCCCGGCTGGCCGAGTGGAGTTACCTGCTCGCGATCGCCCTGCTGGCGCTCGCCGTCGGCGCGGGGGCGCTCGCGCTCAGCCAGCGCGGGGCGATGCGCGGGATGGGCGACACGGCCGCGCCGGCCGCTGCCGCGGCCCGCGCCGACCGCACGATCGCGGTGGCCGCCGACGACCGGCTGCGCTTCACCCCGGCCGCGATCACCGTGTGGGCGGGCGAGACGGTCGCCTTCCGGGTGACCAACACCGGCAAGGCGGAGCACGAGTTCGTGATCGGCGACGCGGCGGTGCAGCAGGAGCACGAGCGGGAGATGGCCGAGGGCGGCATGGCCGGCATGAACGACGACGCGACCTACGCCGTGGACGTCCCGCCCGGCCGGACGGCGACGCTGGTCTACACCTTCAAGACGCCGGGCACCCTCCTCTACGGCTGCCACGTCCCCGGCCACTACGCCGCCGGCATGGTCGGGACGATCACGGTCAGCGACGAGCGATGAGCGATGAGCGACGAGCGAGTGACGAGTGACGAGTGACGAGTGACGAGTGACGAGTGACGAGGGGACGGGACCTGCTCATCGCCCATCGCTCAGCACTGGACGAGCGGTTCCCAATCCTCGCGCCGCGTCGGGGCGAGGTGGGGCGATAGGACGAGTAGCGGTTGGAGCACAGGAAGGAGACGACATGAGCGGTGTGGTTGAGAAGGTCACGTTGACGGCGCCGGACATCTCGTGCAGCCATTGCGTGGCGACGATCAACAAGGTCCTCGGCAGCCTCGACGGCGTGCAGCACGTCGAGACGAGCGAGGCGACCAAGAAGATCGAGGTGAGCTACGACCCGGGTAAAATCACGCTGCTGAGTATCAAGGAAGTGCTGGACGAGGAGGGCTACCCGGCCCACCAGTAGTCCGGCGCGGCGTCGCGCCGGACCCGACAACCCGGGCGAGGGGCGGGCGCGAGCCCGCCCCTCGCTCCTACCCCGACCCGGAGCCGCACGAGAGGACCCGCCATGGCTACCGCGACCCTCCACTTCGCTGACCTCTTCTGCGTGTGCTGCGCGGAGCGGATCGAGCGGGCGCTGCGCGCCAACCCGCATGTCTCCGCGGCGCGCGTCGACTACCGGCAGGAGGCGGTCACGGTCACCTACGACGAGCGCGCGCTCGACCGCGCGGCGCTGGTCGCGTCGGTCGAGCGCGCGGGGTACCGGTGCCGGCCGGACGCGAGCCCGACGACGGGCGACCATGCCGGACACGGCGACCAGGCCCAGCCGACCGGCGACGAGCGCCCCGAGTTGCCGCATCTGCGCCATCGCGCCGCGATGGCGCCGATCACGATGAATACCAAGCAGGATCGCATGCAGTACGAGTTCACGCATACGGCGGCGCACGCGGCGCACCGCGTGCCGGTGGAGCACGCCGGTCACGCCGCGCCCGCGGCGCCACCGTCCCACGGTGGCCACGACGGCCACGACGACCACGCGGGCCACCTGGCCGGCGCGGCGCGCGAGGGCCACGAGCAGCACGGCCCCGTCGCGTCGACCGGTGGCCGCGCGGCGCCCGAGACGGCGCACGGCGGGCACGCCGGCCACGGCGGGCACGACATGGGGCACGACATGTCCGACCCGGCGATGGCCGCGGCGATGGAGCGGGACATGCGCAACCGCTTCGTCGTCGCGCTCGCCCTGATGATCCCCACCGTCCTCTTCTCGACCGCGTTCGAGAGCATCACCGGGCTGCGCGTGCCGGCGCCGGTGGACCGCAACTGGCTGATGCTGATCTTCTCGACGCCGGTCGTCTGGTGGGCTGGCTGGATCTTCATCGGCGGGGCGTGGACCTCGCTGCGCCACCGCGCGCTGAACATGAGCGTGCTGATCGCGGTCGGCGTGCTGGCCGCCTGGGGCGCCAGCCTGCTGCTGACCGCGCTCGGCGAGGAGACCTTCTACGAAGCCGCCGCGATGCTCGTCACCTTCGTCCTCTTCGGGCACTGGATGGAGATGAAGAGCCGGCGCGGGACGACCGACGCTCTGCGCGCCCTCTTCGACCTGACGCCGCCGACGGCGACGGTCGTCCGCGACGGCCAGGAGGTCGTCGTGCCGACGGCCGAGATCGTGCCGGGCGACCTGCTCCGCCTGCGGCCGGGCGAGAAGGTCGCGGTGGACGGCGAGGTCGTCGCGGGCGCGACGACGCTCGACGAGTCGCTGCTCACCGGCGAGTCGGCGCCGGTGGACAAGCGCCCCGGCGACCCGGTCACCGGCGGCGCGATCAACGGCGCGGGCGCGATCACCTACCGCGCGACGAAGGTCGGCGCGGACACCGCGCTGGCGCAGATCGTCGCGCTGGTGCAGCGCGCGCAGAGTTCCAAGGCGCCGGGGCAGCGCCTGGCCGACCGGGCGGCGCAGTACCTCGTCGTCATCGCGGTCGGCGCGGGCCTGCTGACCTTCCTCGGCTGGTTCGTCGTCGCCGGTGCGTCGGCGCTGACGGCGCTGATCTTCGCCATCTCGGCCGTCGTCATCGCCTGCCCCGACGCGCTCGGCCTGGCGACGCCGACGGCGGTCGCGGTCGGCACCGGCCTCGGCGCGCGCCGCGGCATTCTGATCAAGGACGCCGCGACGCTGGAGGGCCTGGCCGCGATCGACACCGTCGTCCTCGACAAGACCGGCACGCTGACCGAGGGCCGGCCGGCGCTGACGGACGTGGTGACGGAGTCGGCAGTCGGGAGTCGGCAGTCGGAAGAGGAGACGGCAGGCGGCAGACGGCAGACGGCAGTACCGCTGACCAGTGGCGAGGCGGCTAACCCCCGCACGGCCGGTACTCCCGACTCCCGACTGCCGACTGCCGAATTCCTCCGCCTCGCCGCCTCCGCCGAGGCGCCCTCGGAGCACCCGCTGGCGCGGGCGATCGTCGAGGGGGCGGCGGCGCGAGGGCTGGAACTGGCGCCGGCGACGCACTTCGAGGCGGTGGCCGGGTTCGGCCTGGTCGCCGAGGTCGAGGGGCGCGAGGTGCTGATCGGCAAGCGGCAACTGCTGGAGGAGCGCGGCGTCGCGGTCGGCGACTGGCCGGCGCGCGCGGAAGAACTCGCGAGCGCCGGGATGACGCCGGTCTACGTCGCGGTGGACGGGCGGCTGGCGGGCCTGCTGGCCGTGGCCGACCGGATCAAGCCGACGGCGGCCGAGGCGCTCGACCGCCTGCGGGCGCGCGGCGTCGCCGTGGCGATGATCACCGGCGACAACCGCCGCACGGCCGAGGCGGTCGCGGCCGAACTCGGCATCGAGCGCGTCTACGCGGACGTGCTGCCGGGCCAGAAGGCCGCGCACGTCGAGCGGCTGCAGGCCGAGGGGCGCCGGGTGGCGATGGTCGGCGACGGCGTCAACGACGCCCCGGCGCTGGCGCAGGCCGACATCGGCATCGCCATCGGCGCGGGGACCGACGTCGCGATCGCGACGGCGCGCGTCGTGCTGATGCGCTCCGACCCGCTCGACATCGCGCGGGCGATCCACCTCTCGGCGGCGACGGTGCGCAAGGAGAAGCAGAATCTGGCCTGGGCCAGCGTCTACAACGTGCTGGCGATCCCGGTCGCCGCGGGCGCGCTCTACCCATCCCTCGGGATCATGCTGCGGCCGGAGTGGTCGGCCCTGCTGATGAGCGCGTCTTCCATCATCGTCGCGGTCAACGCCGTCCTCCTGCGGCGCGTCGGGCGCGAGCTGGTCTGACAGGACGATTCACCGCAGAGGCGCAGAGGACGAGGAGAGGGCGCAGAGGGAAGTACGAAGTACGAACGACGAAGTACGAATTGCCTTCACCTGAAGATTAATTCGTACTTTGTACCTCGTACGTCGTACTTCCCTCCTCCTCTCCTCGTCCTCTGTGCCTCTGTGCCTCTGTGGTTCGGTCCCCTCCCGGCCGGTGGTATGATCGTGGCGATACAGTAGAGCGTGGCACGAGGAAGGAGGCGGGCGGCGATGGCGACGACAACGACGCGACAGGTGGAGTGCGCCGTCGACGAGCGGATCGCGATGGTGACGCTGAACCGGCCGGAGAAGCGCAACGCGCTCTCCCTTGGCCTGATGCGCGAACTCACCGCGACGCTGCGCGACCTCGGCGGGCGGCGCGACGTCGCCGCGGTGATCCTCACCGGCACCGGCCCGGCCTTCTCGGCCGGCCACGACCTGAGCGAGATGACCGGCCGCTCGCTCGACGACCTCCGCGAGATCTTCGACGTCTGCTGCGAGCTGATGGAGACCGTGCAGCGCATCCCCCAGCCGGTCATCGCGATGGTCCGCGGCATCGCCACCGCCGCCGGCTGCCAGCTCGTCGCCACCTGCGACCTGGTCGTGGCGGAGGAGGGGGCGCGCTTCGCCACGCCGGGCGTCAAGATCGGCCTCTTCTGCTCCACGCCGATGGTCGCGGTCAGCCGGGCGATCGGCCAGAAGCGGGCCTTGCAGATGCTCCTCACCGGTGCGCCGATCGACGCGCGCACGGCGGCCGACTGGGGGCTGGTCAACGAGGTGGTGCCGGCCGAGCGGCTGGAGGCGCGCACGCGCGAACTGGCGACGCAAATCGTCACGGCCAGCCCACTGGTGATCGGCATCGGCAAGGAAGCGTTCTACGCGCAACTCGGGCGCGATCAACACGACGCCTACGAGTACACCAAGACGGTCATGACGATGAACGCCCTGGCGGCCGACGCTCAGGAGGGCATCTGCGCCTTCCTCGAGAAGCGCCCGCCGCATTGGACGGGGAGATAGACGATAGACGATAGACGGTAGACGATAGACGATAGGAGTACGGGCCTCGTCCCCTACCGTCTGCCGTCTGCCGTCTGCCGTCTCGCTCAGAACGCCGATCCGCTCTGCTCGGCCGGCTCCGGCTGGTCCTGGACGCCGAGCCCTTCCTGGAGCGCGATGCCGATGGCGGCGGCGGAGTTGGTCGCGCCGAGTTTCTCCAGGATGCGCGCGCGGTGGTTCTCGACCGTCTTCGTGCTCAGGCTGAGGCGCTGGGCGATCTCCTTGCTGGTCAGCCCGTCGGCCATCAGGCGCAGCACCTCGCGCTCCCGCTCGGTCAGGTGGTCGATGCGGCGCTTGCGCTCGGGCGTATTGCCGCGCTGCACCTGCAGCATCAGCCGGCGCGCGACGGCGGGCGAGAGCACGGCCTGGCCGCGCGCGACCGCGAAGACGGCCGGGGCCAGATCCTGCGCGCTCGCCTGCTTCAGCACGTAGCCGTCGATGCCCAGCTCGATCATGCCGCGGATGTGCTCCTCGTCGTTGTGCATCGTCAGGAGCAGGACGCGGGTGTCGGGGCGGATCGCCTTGATCCGGCGCGTGACCTCGAGGCCGCTGATGTCCGGCAGGCCGAGGTCGGTCACGACGACGTCCACCCCCTCCGCCGCCACCAGGCGGGCGAAGAGCTGCACGCCGGTGAGGCCGTTCTCCGCCTCGCCGGCCACGGTGATGCCGTCCGTGTTGTCCAAGAGGAGCTTGACGCCCTCGCGGACGATCCCGTGGTCCTCGATCAGTAAGACGCGCACGTTCTCGTCGGTCATACCGGATCCCTCGCCGTATGCGGCCGGGCGCGTTGCCCGTTGCAGTCACTCTCATTAGACGCGCCGACCTGGCGGCGCGCTCGATCACAATAGTTAATACGATCTACCGCACGCAGGGTAGCACGACGCGGCGCGGTGCGCCAATCACCCAGCGGTCCCGATCGGGAGTAGGACGGAGAACCGCGCGAAGCGGGCTTCGCGGGCCATTCGTCCCGATCCGCCCGGCCCCTCGACAATTGTCACGTCGCCGTCGCTCGCGAGGAGTCGCGCGACGCCCTCGGCCATCTCGCCGATCAGCGGCGGGTCGAGCGGGACGCGGTTGTGCCCGGGCAGGAGGAGGTCGACGTCGGGGGCCAGCGCCGCCAGCCGTCGCAGCGAGGCGAGGTAGGCGTCGAGGTCGGCGCCGGGAGTCTGCGCGTAGAGCGGGCCAGCGTAGACGGTGTCGGCGGTAAAGAGGAGGCGGGCGTCGGGCTCCAGGAGGCAGACGCCGTCGGGCGAGTGGCCGGGCGTGTGGAGCACCTCGAGCGCGCGCCCGCCGAGGTCGAGGCGCTGCCCCTCGGCGAGTGCGTCGGTCGTCTCGGCCGGCGCGATGGCGTAGCGGTCGGGGTCGAAGCCGGGCGGGAAGGGGCGCACGATCTGCTCGGGGTGCAGCAGGTTGAGGCCCCGCGCGTCGAGCGCGCGCGTCGCCGTCGAGCGCTCCAGCAGCCGCCCGGCTTCCGCGATGTAGCCGCGCAGCGATCCGGCCGGGCGGCCGGCGCGCAGCCCGGCGATGCCGGCCGGGTGGATCGCGACGCGGTCGAACTCGTGCGCGCCGCCGACGTGGTCGAAGTGGTTGTGGGTCAGCACGACCGTGACGGGGCGATCGGTCAGCCGCCGGACGACCGGCGCGAGCGGCGCGATGCCGGTGCCGGCGTCGATCAGCGCGGCGCGCTCGTCGCCCTCGACCAGGTACGAGTTGACGTGCCCCGGCTCGGCGATCAGCCAGACGCCCGGCCGCAACGGCACCGGCACGAACCACGATGTCAGGTCCCCGCCCTCCGGCCAGCGCAGCCTGTCCCGGCCCATCGCCCCTCCCCGCGCGACAGCAGCGCTCAGATCGCCACCACTGGGACGCCCTCATCGCCCGCTACTGTAGCACGGGCCGGGCGCGCGCGGCCGGGAGCCAGGCAGGCCCGCCCGAGGAGCAGCGCCATCGCCGCCAGCAGCAGGACGGTGGGGACGACCGCGGTGGCCGGGTATCCGGGCAGGAACGCCAGCCAGCGGGAGCCATAGAGCGCCCACAGCAGGACCAGCCAGCGCCGCGCCGGCCCGGCCGGGGGCGCCGTGGCGAGCACGATCCAGGCCGGCACGATCATCAAGGTCAGTTCGTGCGGGTTGGCGTGGGGCGCGGCGAGCAGCGCGACGACGATCGCCGTGCCCCACAATGCCGGCTCCGCGCCCCGGTCGGCACGCGCACGCCACCAGCACCGGACGAGCCAGCCGTGCGAGGCGGCGATGAGGATGATGGCGAGCGCGACAGCCATGCCCGGCGCCCCGCTGCCGACCAGGTTAATCGCCAGCCCTCGCCAGTTGGGCATGATCGCCGGATAGGTCGACTCCGCCTGCCCCCCGCTCGCGATATGGGCCAGCAGGCGCAGGAACTGCAGCGGCCAGGCGGGACCGAGCCAGGGCATGACGGCCACGCTCGCGGCAGCCAGCGTGCCGAATGCGATGACCAGAGTGCGCCAGCGGCGTTGGAGGACGAGGAGCAACAGCAGCACCGGGAGGAATTGCGGCTTCAGCGCGACCAGCGCCAGCGACAGGCTGGCCCAGCCGATGCGCTCCTGCCGCAGCGCGGCGACGAGCCCGCAGACCCCGAGCAGGACGAAGGGCGTATCCTGCCCGAGCCACAGGGCGCTATGCAGGAACGGATAGGTCGCGATCGCGCCCAGCAGCGGCCACCGCACGGCCGCGGGCAGCGGGAACGCGCGCGCCAGCAGCCAGGCCGCGAGGCCGACGGCCAGGACGGCGGCCAGGGTCCAGACGCCGAACGCGACGGCGTAAGGGAGATCGATCAGCGGTGCGATCGCGAGCGCTTCGACCGGCGGGTGGTCGTAGGGCAGCCAGGCGTCTCGGGCCAGGCAGGGGTCGAGGACGCGCGCCTGCGTGGCCTGTTGCGTGGCGCTGTCGTAGAGCAGGTGCCCCTGACCGTCGCGGATGATCCGCGCCCCGGTGAGCACGTGGCCGAAATCCACGCCGCAGGCCGAGCCGTTCAGGCCGCGCTGGGCGACCGTGATACCCCACATGAGGAGCAACAACACCGCCGTCACCCCGATCGCGGCCATCCCGGCCCCGCGCGCGGGGTGACGGGCGGTCCGCGCCTCCGCCGTCTGCGTCGCCATGTCCCCCTCTCGCCGGTGCGTCGCCTCGGCTGGCGTCGTCCGCCTACCGCCGGGGTGCTTCGTGAGCGGCGCAGGCTCCTCGTGATAGTCCTGTCACCGGCAGCAAGCGCTCGGGCGACTCGCGATCCCCTCGCCCGCTATTGTGCGGGGCGCGCATGCCGGCGGGAAGTACCTATTCACCCCGGTCAACCCGAGTACGCACGTCTCGGGCAATCGGGACCAATGGCCCATTGTCCAGTTGCGGCCGTATCGGCTAAACCGGGGAGGAGGAGGCAATCGCGAGTGAGAGGCGGCGTGCAGGCGATCGAGGCGGCTCCGCGGGCGCGGCCGGTCGGGCGCGCGCCGGCCGCCGAGAGCGGGCCACCGGCGCGGGCGCGCTTCACCTGGCGCTTCTGGGTCGGCGCGTGCGCCGTCGTCCTGGCGGCGATGGCCTGGCGCGCCTGGCAGCGCTACCCGACCGGCGTCTTCGACTTCTACCCGCTCTACTACGGCGGCGTCGCCTGGCTGCACACCGGCAACGCCTACGACCTGAGCGCCGTGATCCCGCCGGGCGCGCGCGACTTCCAGCTCTACCAGATCGGCAACGTCTACCCCTTCCCCGCGGTCCTGGCGACGCTGCCGCTCAGCCTGTTCCCCGCGCAACTCGCCGGGACGCTCTGGGTCGGGCTCCTCACCGCCGGCCTGCTGGTGACGCTCCGGCTCAACGGCTGGCCCGCCTGGTACCTGCTCTACCTGCCGCTCCTAGAGGGGCTGCGGATCGAGCAGTATACGGTCTTCGTCCTGGTGTGCCAGCTGCTCGCGGTGTGGGCCTACCGGCAGCGGCGGCCCTGGCTGCTGGCGGTCTGCTGCGCGCTGATCCTGACCAAGCCGAACCAGGGCTTCATCTTCGTGCTCGCGCTGGCGCTCCTCGCGCGCAACTGGCGGCAGCTGCTCGTCGCCTGCGGGGCGCTCTGGGGCGGCGCGCTGCTGCTCTACCCGCGCTGGGTCGCCGACTGGGTCCCGATGCTCGCCAACAGCCACAACACCATGCACCAGCCGTTCTACTGGCAGATCGCCCTCCTGGCGCTCCCGCTCCTGGCCCTCGGCGACGTCATCGGCGGCGCGCTGGTGCTGCAATTCCTGCTGCTGCCCTTCCCCGGCAGTTACGCGGCGAGCGCGCTGCCGATGATCGCGATCGAGGACCGGCGCAGCCTCTGGCTGATGCCCCTCAGCTTCTGCTGGCCTCTCGCCGCCCTCACCACCGGGCAAGCCTGGGCGACCGCGCTGACGCTGGTCCTGCCGGTCGTCGCGCTCGCGGTCTGGCGCCGCCGGGGCGAGTTCGCGGGATGGCGGGTTGGCAGGTTCGCACGTTGGAAGGTCAAAGGTTCTGAGTGCCGTCGCTAGCGGCATGCACGACACCCGCGAGTTGCCAACCTTCTAACTTTCGAACCTGCCAACCTTCGAACCGAACCGCCGCGGCGAACCGGGACCATTGGCCCATTGTCCGGCGCACGGCCATCGGCTACACCAGGTAGAGGGATTTCCCGCACGGCGAGAGGGCGATTGAGGGCGGTGGGCGCGCGAGTGCAGGGGCAGCGGACCGGCGCGGCGGGGGCCGTCGCGCCGGGCGTCCGGGCGGCGCGCGGCGCCCGCACGGCCTGGCTGTGGCCGGCCGGCGTCGTCGCGCTCGTCGCGCTGGCCTGCCTGGCGCGCTGGCCCTACCTCGACGTGCCGATCAGCGCCGACGAGGGCGGCTACGCGACGGCTGCCTACTGGTGGGCGCGCGGGGACACCCTCTACCGGAACATCACCATCACCCGGCCGCAGGGCATCTTCGTCGTCTTCCGCGCCATCGAGGCGCTCGGCCTCGGCTCCGTCCGCGGCATCCACCTCTTCGCGGCCGGCTACAACGCCCTCTCGGCGCTGGTCCTCCTCGCCGTCGCCGCCCGGCTCTGGGGCCGGCGCGTGGCCTACGGCGCGGCGGCCCTCTTCGCCCTGCTGATGGCGGTGCCCTACGTCGAGGGCTACACCGCGAATGCCGAGCTCTTCATGCTCCTGCCGCTGCTGGCCGGCGTCTACTGCCTCGTGCGCGCCGACGACCGCCCACTCGGGAGCGCCGCGGCGCGCGGGCTCCTCGCCGGCTCCGGCCTGCTCGGCGCGCTGGCCCTGCTGGTGAAGCCCTCGGGCGCGGCGCTGCTGCCGCTCGGCGCGCTCTGGCTCCTCTGGCGCGGGCGCGCGGAGCGCGCACCCTGGCGCGCCTGGCTCGGCGCGGAGGCCGCGCTCGGCGCCGGCTGGGCGCTCGGGCTCGGGACGGCCCTCGCCCACGGCCTCTCAACCGCGCCGGACCAGTACCTCAACGCCGTCCTGCTCTACCGCCTGCGCGCCGACTCGGTGCTCGCCGGCGCGACCGGGGGCGACTACTTCGCCGTCAACACGCTCTACGTCGTCGCCCACCTGCTGCCGGTCTTCCTGCTCGCCGTCGCCGGGCTCGTCGCGGCGAGCCGGGGCGCGGGTCGCCGGGCGGGCGTCTTCCTCTGGCTGTGGCTCGCCACCTCGTTCGGCGGCATGGCGCTCGGCGGCGACTGGTTCCTGCACTACTACCAGCAGCTCCTGCCGCCGCTGGCGGTCGCTGCGGCGCTCGGGGCGCGCGCGCTCTGGCGCTGGCCGACCTGGCCCGCGCTGGCCGTCGCCCAGACGCTCGCCGTCGTCACCGCGCTGCTTTTCGCCGCGACGGTCGCGCCGACCTTCTTCCGCCCCGCCGATCCGGCGACCCTGCCGGAGTACGAGCCGGGCGTCGGCGCGGCCGCCCCGGTGGCGGCCTACCTGCGCGCGCACACCGCGCCGGCCGACACGATCTACGTCGCCTACGACCACGCCGACATCTACTACGTGTCGCAGCGCCGCCCGGCCGCGCGCTGGCTCCACTTCCGCGAACTGACGCGGACGCCGGGCGCGTTCGCCGAGCAGGTCGCCCGCCTGGCCGACCCCGCCACCGCGCCGCGCTACATCGTCGGCGCCCAGGACTTCACCCGCTGGGGCCTCGACGCCGACGGGTCGCTGCGTGCGGTCGTGGCGCGCGACTACGCGCTGGAGACGACGATCGACGGCGTGCCGCTCTACCGGCGCGTCCGCTGAGCGGGGGTGGGATTGCGGTGCGGGTGAGTAGAACCTTGCCGCGGCGACACGAGGCGGGGTCGCTCGCCGCGCCGCTGGCGCGCTGGCGCGGCCTGGCCTGGCCGCTCGGCCTGGCCGCGCTCGCCGTCACGGCCGCGCTGCTCTGGCTGCCCTATCTCGATATCCCGCTGCACGTCGACGCCGCCGGCTACGCGACGGCCGCCTACTGGTGGGCGCGCGGCGACACCCTCTACCGCGATTTCACGATCACCCGGCCGCAGGGCATCTTCGTCGTCTTCCGCGCGATCGAGGCGCTCGGCCTCGGCTCGATCCGCGGCATCCACGCCGTCGCGGCCGTCTGGACGGCGCTCTGCGCGCTGGCCCTGGCGGGAGTTGCCGCCCGCGTCTGGGGGCGCGGGATCGGCCTGCTCTCCGGGTTCCTCTTCGCGCTGGTGATGGCGACTCCGCACCTGCAGGGATTCACGGTCGACGCGGAGCTCTTCATGCTGCTGCCGCTACTCGGCGGCGTCGCCCTGCTGCTCTGGGCCGACGACCGCCCGCTCGGCGGCGCGGCGAATTGCTGGCTGCTGGCCGCCTGCGGCCTCGCGGGCGCGGTCGCCCTGCTGCTCAAACCCTCCGGCGTCGCGGCGCTGCCGTTCGGCGCGCTCTGGATGGCGCACCGCTGGCGCGTCGAGCGCGCCCCGTGGGGCGCCTGGCTGCGCGCCGAGGCGGCGCTGGGGCTCGGCTTCGCCGCGGGGCTCGCCCCGGCCATCGTTCACGGCCTGCTGACCGTGCCCGACCTCTACCTCAACGCCGTGCTCTTCAACCGGCTCGCCCAGGACTCCGCCCTGGTCGCGTCGCCGGCCTACCAGTGGCACCGGTTCGCGAACAACTCGGCCGCGATCCTGGTGCGCCTGCCGATCCTGCTGCTCGCGGCGCCCGGCCTCTGGGCGGCGTGGCGCGGGCGCGACGCGCGGGCGCGCGACCTGCTCGCGCTGTGGCTGGTCACCTCGTTCGGCGGCGCGGCGCTGGGCGGCAACTGGTATCTCCACTACTACCAGCAGGTGCTGCCGCCCCTCGCCGTCGCGGTGGCGCTGGGGCTGGTCGCCGTGGCGCGCCGCCCGACGTCGCGGCTGATGGTGGCCGGGCAGGGCCTCGCGCTGGCCGGCGTGGTGGCCCTCGGCCTCACCCTGGCGCCGCTGCTGGCCGGGCCGGTCGATCCGGCGACCCTGCCGGAGTACGAGCCGGTGGTGTCGGCCGTCGCCCCGGTGGCGGCCTACCTGCGCGCCCACACCGCGCCTGACGACACCATCTACGTCGCCTACGACCGGGCGGACATCTACTACCTCTCCGAGCGCCGCCCGGCCGCGCGCTGGCTCTATTTCCGCGAACTCGAGTGGACGCCGGGCGCGTTCGTCGAGCAGGTCGTCCGCCTGGCCGACCCCGCCACCGCGCCGCGCTACATCGTCGGCGCCCAGGACTTCGACGACTACGGCTTCGACGGCGACGCCATCCGCGCCGTCGTCGCGCGCGACTACACCCTGGAGACGACGATCGAGGGCATCCCGATCTACCGCCGGCTGGATCGCCCGGCGAGCGGCGCCGCCACGGGGCGCCCGGAGTA
>DASSSV010000134.1:0-2484 GCA_035708265.1 Thermomicrobiales bacterium
GGCGGGCCCGGCTTGGCGCCGAGAATGAGGTACTCGCGGTCGCATCAGATCACGCGGCCGTTCGTCGGCCGCGGGCGGGATGTCCCCCGTGGTGTGTAATATCTACAGGCAGATCTACAGCAACGACTGCGATCCGCGCGAGCGCATGCCGCGATGGTGTTCCAGGTCCCGCTCTTGGGATGGCTGCCGGATCGATGCTCAGCGACGATGCGGGACCGGGGCGAGATCGCGGCGGCGTGCCTCCGGCCCGCCCGCGGCCATGCTCGACGTGGCCGCGATGTCGCCCACCGCAGCGCTCGGGCGGCGACATCAGGTGGCCTTGTGGCGGTGTGAGGGGCACGTTCCCCGAAGCGACGAGCCTGCGGTCGTGGCGGAGAGGCTCTACGGGGCTCTGGAAGCCCCGCGGCTTACAGATCGTGAACGTTCCTCACATAGTCGACCGCGATGACCGCCTAACAGCCTATCCAGAAAGCGTGCGAGCATGGCGGATCTCGCGATAGACGATCAGGCATGCGGCCAGGTGGACGTAGGCCAGGTAGTGGTCGGCCCGCTTATCCCAGCGTATGAGCAGGTGGCGGAAGCGGTCGAACCAACTGTGCGCGACCTCCACCACCCGGCGCCGCGGCGGGTGGCGGTCGGGGTGGCCGGGCGGCGGCAACGGATGCCCCTGCCTGCGCGCCGGCGGGATGTGCGCCCGGTCGCCGCGCTCGGCCGCCGCCGCGCGGCATTCGTCGTCGGCGTAGCCCCGGGCCAGGCACAGCTCGCGCCCCCCGGCTCCCCGCCCGCGGCCGGCGGCAGCGGTGGCTCCTCGACCACGATGGCGTCCAGCAGGTCGACCAGCTTCTTCATGTCGGTGGGGTTGCCCCCCGACAGCACAACGGCGATGGGGACGCCCCGCCCCTCGGTCAGCCGGTGCCGTTTGCAGCCGCACTTGCCCCGCTCGACGGGGTTGCGCCCGGTCGCCTCCGTCGCGCCGGCCCCCCTTGTTGCCCAGCGGGGCCTTGACGATGCACTCGTCGGCGGCCCGCCACTGCCCGTCGATCCCGACCTCGCCGTCGTGCACGACGAGGAGGCGCGCCCAGGCCGCGTCGAAGCAGCCGTGGGCGATCCATTTCCGGAAGCGGTCGTGGACGATAGACTTGGGCCCGAACTCGCGCGGCGGCGTCGCCCACTGGCCGCCGTTGCGCGTCAGCCAGATCAGGCCGTCGAAGATGGTCCGGTCGTCGCGTCGCGGCCGCCCCGGCTTCTTGCGCGGCTTGTCGACGACCAGCAGGGGCCGCAACTCGGCCCACAAGGCGTCGTCCACGCGCCAGATCGTCGGGGCGTCCTTCGGCGTCTTGGCCGCGGCCGGCGCGGCGTCGTGCGTGTCCATCCCGCAATGCTACTACGGCGCCCTACGTTCCGGATGGGCTGTAATGCGTTGCGGCCGTTGCGCCCGTTGCGTCAGCGGCTGTGCCTCGCCGCTGCAACGCCGCCGCGGCGTAGCGACGGGGGCGCGGCGCGCGGTAGTAGCGCGCCGCCACAACCCTCATCCCTCCTCGCGGCCCGGCGAGAGGTGCCGCCCTTCTCGCGGGGCCTCCCGCATGCGCGGCGAGCGACCGGGCCGATTGTACCGAGGATCGGAGGTAGGAACGCCCTTCCGGGCGCGGCAGCGGATCCGTAGACTACGGAGCAGGGCCGCGGGTGTGTGGCGCGCCCGTGGCCCTCTGCTCGCGAGCGGCCGGCGAGGCTGGGCGCCGGCCGCTCGTCTCCCCCGGCCTGCTGCCCGGGCGGGAGTAGGGGATTCCCCTCCACGCCCGCGTGGGCAGTTCTCCCCTTCCCCGTGCCCCGTGCGCCGCTAGACTGGAGACCATAGCGCGTAGGCCGCGCGCCGCCACAAGTAGGACCACCGTCCATGGTGAGCGAGATCGAGCCGAGCGGGTCGGGCGCGGCGCCGCTACCCGCCCCGCGCGTGTTCGTGATCGAGGGCTGGGGCGTCGTGCGCGCCGCGGTGCGCGAGGTGCTGCGCGCCGCCCCGGGCCTCGCCGTCGTCGGCGAAGCCGTCGACCTGGCGACGGCGCTGCGGGCGCTGGCACGGCTGCGGGACCGTGGCGGCGTCGACGTGGTGGTCGCCGCGGCCCACCTGCCCGACGCCTGCGCCCTCGACGTGGCGCGCGCGGTCAAGGCGGGCGGCCTGGCCCGCCGCGTGGTCCTGCTGCTGCGCGAGCCGGACGAGGCCGACGTCGCCGGCCTCCTCGCGCTGGGCCTGGACGGCTACGCGCTGGCGGCGGAGGGCGGGGCGGCGCTCGCGGCGACCGTCCGCCAGGCGGCCGACGAGGGGCCCGCCCTCTCGCCGGCGGCGGCCCGCGGCCTGCTGGCCCGGCGGCGCGCCGGCCGGCCGGCGCCCGAGCCGCTGACGGCGCGCGAGCACGACGTCCTCCGGCTGCTCGCCGCGGGGCTGTCCGGCAAGGAGGTCGCCGCGCAGCTGGGGCTGAGCCCCAAGAC
>DASSSV010000135.1:0-2088 GCA_035708265.1 Thermomicrobiales bacterium
ATTCCCAGCCCGGCGCAGGCCGGGCTTCGTGCCGCGCAGCGGCCCCCAGCCGCGGCTTAAGTTGCCCGGTCCCTCCCCCGCACGAAACAACGACGCCCACCCAACCGGCTCGTGTTGCGGCGCCCGCGCTTGTGGGGTAAGACTGATCGTCGTCGCCCTGGCGCCGGCTCACGCCGCGCCGGGTGTTACCGCTGTGCGGACGTTCATCCGGTGGTTCATACGTCGTGAGCGGCGCCCTGCTGATCTGCCACCTGCGCCCCGCGCGGCGCAAGGCCCGCGCCGTGGCCGCGGCCGAGGCGCTGGCGCTCCTGCGCGACCTCGGGCCGAGCGCGCCGCCGGTCGGCCCGCTGGCCGAGCGGGGCGGCGTCTTCTGGGTCGCGCTGCCGGCCGGGGCGGTCGCGACGGCGCTCCCGCGCCTGCCGCGGCTCGGCTACACGCGTGCGGTCGACCTGCTGGAGCCGGCGGATGCTGCGCGTCCAGGGGAGCGGGGACGGAGTGGCGGCCCGTCCGCCGAGCCGGTGCGCTGGCGGGGGCGGACCTGGCGGCTCGCGCGCGTCTACGAGGAGAACGCGGCGACGCTGCGCGAGCGGGCGCCCGACCGGCGCGCCTTCGCGCTGGAGACGGCCGGCGGGGTGCGCGTCGTGCACGGTTACCGCGGCGACGGCGGCGCGCTGAGCCGGCGGGGCCTGCCGGTCGCCGACGCGCGCCTCCTGGTGAACCTCGCCGCGCCGCCCGCGGGCGGGCTCGTCCTCGACCCCTTCGCCGGGGCCGGCGGGATCGTGCTGGAGGCGCTGGCGGGCGGCTACGCCGTCGCCAGTTGCGACCGCGACCCGGCGCTCCGCCACGGCCTCGCCCGGTTCGGCGCGCGCCATTGCGTTGCCGACGCCCGCGCGCTGCCCTTCCGCGACGGCACGGTCGCCGCCGTCGCGACCGAGCCGCCCTACGACCCCGAAGCCGCGCCCGCCGTGACCGCGGCGCTGGCCGAACTGGCGCGGGTCTTGCGCGCGGGCGGGCGGATCGCCATACTCGCGGCGGTGGGGCAGGCCGACGGGCTGCGCCGCGCCGCCTCCGCCCTCGGCCTGGCGCCGCTCCTCGACGCGGCGATCGATCGGAAGGGCTTGCCGGTCGTCGCGCTGACCTGGCAGACGGGGGACGAACCGCCCGCCGGCGCGAACAGGGGGTGACCATGGACTTCGCTGAGAACCCCGCGCACCGCGCGACCCGCGAGGCGGTCCGCGCGCTCTGCGCCCGCTTCCCCGACGCCTACTGGCGCGACCTCGACGCGCGGCGCGAGTACCCCGAGGACTTCGTGCGCGCCCTGACCGCGGCCGGCTGGCTCGCCGCGCTGATCCCGACCGAGTACGGCGGCAAGGGCCTCAGCCTGACCGAAGCGTCGCTCATCTTGGAGGAGATCAACCATTGCGGCGGCAACGCCGGCCCCGCCCACGCGCAGATGTACATCATGGGGACGCTCCTGCGGCACGGCTCGGCCGAGCAGAAACGGCGCTATCTCCCGGCGCTCGCCGCGGGCGACCTGCGCCTGCAGGCGTTCGGCGTGACCGAGCCGGGCAGCGGCAGCGACACGACCGCGCTGACGACCTACGCCGAGCGGCGCGGCGAGCGCTACGTCATCAACGGGCGCAAGATCTACATCTCGCGCGCGCAGCACTCCGACCTGCTGCTCCTGCTGGCGCGCACCACGCCGCTGGCGGAGCGCGGCGCCGACCGCACGCGCGGCCTGAGCCTCTTCCTGGTCGACCTGCGCGCGGCGGGCGACGCGATCACCCTCCGCCGCCTGCCGATGCTGATGAACAACGAGACCAACGAACTGACGATCGAGAATCTGGAAGTGCCGGCCGAGAATCTGGTCGGGGAGGAGGGCGGGGGCTTCCGGGCGATCGTCGACGGCTGGAACGCCGAGCGCACCCTGATCGCCGCCGAGTGCATCGGCGACGGGCGCTGGTTCGTCGAGCGCGCGACGCGCTACGCGGGCCAGCGCGTCGTCTTCGGCCGCCCGATCGGCCAGAACCAGGGCGTGCAGTTCCCACTGGCCCGCGCGCACGCGGCGCTCGCCGCCGCCGACTTGCT
>DASSSV010000136.1:0-5075 GCA_035708265.1 Thermomicrobiales bacterium
ACACCCCCCTGGCCATCGGCTATACTGCGTAATCGGGTGGTGCGCGCCGGCGCGCCGAGCGGAACGGACGGCGAGTGAGCAAGTATCTACGCATCGCCGGCGGCCTGGCCCTGACCGGCCTCTTCCTCTGGCTGGCCCTCCGCAACGTCAACCTCGCCAACGTCGGCGCCGCGCTCCGGAGCGCGCGCTACGGCTTTCTGCTCCCCGCCGCCCTGTGCAGCTTCACCGGCTATCTCGTGCGCACCGCGCGCTGGGGCCGCATCCTCGGCCCGACGCGTCGCATCCCCTTCCACCGCCTCTACCCGGTGCTGATGGCCGGCTTCGCCGCGAACAACCTGCTCCCCGCGCGCATCGGCGAGCTGGCCCGCGCCTACCTGCTCGGCGGCCGGGAGGGGGTCAGCCGCAGCCTGGCGCTGGCGACGATCGTCGTCGAGCGCGTCTGCGACGGCATCACCCTGATCGCGCTGATGACCCTGGCGCTGGTCCTCTTCCCGCTGCCGGTGGACGACCCCAAACTCCACGCGGTCGAGGTGAGCGCGACGGCGATCTTCGGCGTCGCGACGGTGGCGCTGATCGGCCTGCTCCTCTTCCCGCTGCCGGTGCTGGCGCTGGCCCGCGCGCTGGCGCGCCCGCTGCCGCGCGCCGTCGGCGGCCGGATCGAGGCGCTGATCGACTCCTTCCTGCAAGGGCTGACCGCCCTGCGCAGCCCGCAGGCCCTCTGGCGCATCGCCGGCCTGTCGGTCGTCATCTGGCTGCTGGAGGGGGGGAGTTACGCCTGCGTGCTGAAGGCGTTCCCGTTCGGGCTGGCGCCGTCGGAGTGGCTGGCCGCGGCGGTCTTCCTGCTCGTCTTCGTCAACCTGGGCATCATGATCCCGGCCGCGCCGGGCTACATCGGCACCTACCAGTTCTTCGCGACGCTCGCGCTCGGCGCCTTCGGCGTCGCGGCGTCGGCCGCGTTCGGGCTGTCGGTCGTCTCGCACGCGCTCCAGTACGTCCTCGTCACCGCCATCGGCCTGGTCTGCTTCTGGCGGCTGGGGCTCTCGCCGGGCCGGCTCGGCGCGCTGGCCCCCGCCGCGACCGCGGCCGGGCCGGAGGACGCCGTCGCGGCGCCGCCCGCGACGCTGGAGGTGGCCGATTGATTGCTCGCTCGCGCCTCGTGCCGCGCCAGCCTGGCCCGCGGTTGAAACCGCGGCTGGAGGCTCGCTGGCGCTCGCCGCAAAACCCACGCCCAGAGGGCACCCGGCGGGTTGGGACGTGCCTGGTCCGCGCAGGCGGACTTCGTGGCGAGCGCGCGCGAGCTTCTAGCGGCGATTTCAATCGCCGGCCAGGCGGCCGTCCCGCCCCCCACCCGACTCGTTCCACCCCTTCATCCCGGTGCTAAGATGCTGAAGAACTGGCGCTTCTGGCTCGGGCTCGCGGTGAGCCTCGTCTTCCTCTGGCTGGCGCTGCGCGGGCAGGATCTCGGGCAGGTCTGGCGCGCGCTCGGGGAGGCGGACTACCGCTACCTGCCGCCCGCGCTGCTCCTCTATTTCGCCGGGGTCTGGGTGCGCGCGCTGCGCTGGCGGCACCTGCTCGCGCCGGTACGCCGGCTGACCGCCGCCGCCCTCTTCCCGATCGTCGTGATCGGCTACATGGCCAACGACGTGCTGCCGCTGCGCCTGGGCGAGTTCGTCCGCGCCTACTCGCTGCGCGAGCGCGCCGGCGTGCCGACGAGCGCTTCGCTGGCGACGATCGCGGTGGAGCGCATCTTCGACGGCCTGACGATGCTCGGCTTCCTGCTCGTCGCCTCCCTCTTCGTGCCGTTCGACGCGCAGTTGCGGCGGCTGGCGCTGGCGGCGACGGCGATCTTCGGCGTCCTGCTGCTCGGCCTCTGCGTCGTCGTCTACTCCGACCGCACCCGCGCGCGGCTCCTCGGCCTGCTCGGGCGCGTCCTGCCCGCGTCCGTCGCCGCGCGGCTGGTCCCGCTGGTCGAGACCTTCGTCGGCGGGCTGGAGATCCTGCGCGCGCGCGGCGACCTGGCGGCGGTGGCGGGCTTCTCCGTCCTGGCCTGGCTGCTGGAGTCCTCGATGTACTTCGTCGTCGCGCTCGGCTTCCGGCTGTCGCTCGCGCCGGCCGGCGCGCTGCTGACGACGGGGGTCGCCAACCTGGCGACGCTGGTGCCGGCCTCGCCGGGCTACGTCGGGACGTTCGAGGCGGGGATGCAGCTCGTCCTGAGCGGCGTGCTCGGCATCGGCAAGGAACTGGCGCTCAGTTACGCCATCGTCGTCCACGCGCTGCTCTACTTCCCGATCACCCTCTGGGGCCTCTACTACTGGTGGCGCGGGCACCTCTCCTGGGGCGCCGTGCGGGCGCTGGAAGAGGGCGACGCGAACGTGAGCCGGCAGACGGCGGACGGCAGGCGGCAGCCGGCGATCGAGCACTCGCCGGTCGAGCGCTGAGGGACCGGGGCGACACTCGCCGTTCGCTCGACGCGGCCGGCGATCGTGCCCGGCCGATCGCCGCCGGCTGGCCGCCGGCATGCACGCGGGAGGGGCCGATGGATGGGCGGGGGGCGGGGGTCGAGCGGATGCTAACCCGACTCGACGCAGCCTGGGCGAAGTTTGAGGCGTCGTACGACGGGCTGCCGGACGCGCAGCTCGCGGAGCCGGGTGTCGAGGGCGACTGGTCGGTGCGCGACATCCTCGCGCATGTGACCATCTGGGAGGAAGAAGCCCTGAAACACCTGCCGACGATCATCGCGGGCGGCCGGCCGCCGCGGTATGCGACGCAGGGCGGCATCGACGCGTTCAACGCGCGGATGGTCGAGCAGCGGCGGGGCCTGTCGATCGCCGAGGTCCGCCGGCAGCAGGACGACACCCACCGCCGGCTCGTCGCCTTCATCCGGGACGCACCCGCGGACCAGTTCGCGGGGGAGACGCGCGCCCGGCGGCGCCTGCGGCTCGACACCTACGGCCACTACCCGCTACACGCCGCGGCGATCCGAGCCTGGCGGGAGCGGCGCTCCGGCTAACCAGCCGCCCGAGGGCACCTTCACCCCCTCCGCCCCCTCTCCCTCTCTCCCCCTGCCAACCGGCGTGGCGTCGAACTTGCATGGGCCGGGGCGGCGGAGCGCGACGCCGGCAGGGGCCGGGACGCGCCGCTTCGTGGGAGCGCGCGACCATGACCGGACACGCGGGGCACGACGGGGACGACGCGCACGCCGCGGCGCACCTCCACGAGTCGCATGACCACCACCAGCACGGCGCGCCCGCGGCGCACGGGCACCAGCACGGGCCGGACGGCCACGGCCACGGGCACGAGCACGGCGGCGGGCCGCTGGGCCGACTGCTCGGCGCGGTCGCGCACGCGCACGATGTCGCGGACCGGGTCGACGAGTCGCTGGAGTCGCACGAGCGCGGCATCTGGGCGCTGAAGGTCTCGCTCGCCGTCCTCCTCGTCACCGCGCTGATCCAGGTGGCGATCGCGCTCCTGTCGGGGTCGGTCGCGCTGCTGGCCGACACGATCCACAACTTCGGCGACGCCGCGACG
Source organism: Thermomicrobiales bacterium (assembly GCA_035708265.1). Taxonomy (GTDB): domain Bacteria; phylum Chloroflexota; class Chloroflexia; order Thermomicrobiales; family CADCWN01; genus DASSSV01. Next base: position 3,529 of record DASSSV010000136.1, read on the forward strand.
AGCATCCCCCTCTGGATCGCCTTCGCGCTGGCGCGGCGCGGCGCGAGCCGCCGCTTCCCCTACGGCTACGGCCGGGCCGAGGACGTCGCCGGCGTGGCGATCGTCCTGGTGATCTTCGCCTCCGCCTGCGTCGCCGCCTACGAGTCGGTCCAGAAGTTGCTCCACCCCGCGCCGCCCGACCACCTCGGCTGGGTGGCGCTGGCCGCGGTCGTCGGCTTCGCCGGCAACGAGGCGGTCTCGGTCTTCCGCATCCGGGTCGGGCGCGAGATCGGCTCCGCCGCGCTCGTCGCCGACGGGCAGCACTCGCGCGTCGACGGCTTCACCAGCCTGGCAGTGCTGATCGGCGTGCTCGGCGCCTGGGCGGGCGTGCCGATCCTCGACCCGCTGGTCGGCCTCGCCATCACCATCGCCATCCTCTTCATCGTCAGGGAGGCCGCGGCCGCCGTCTGGCGCCGCCTGATCGGCGGCATCGAGCCGGAGGTCCTCGACCGGGTCGAGCGCGCGGCGCGCGGCGTGCCGGGCGTCGAGGGCGTCCACGGGGCGCGCGCCCGCTGGGTCGGCCACCGGATCTACGCCGACCTGCACGTCGCCGTCGCGCCCGACATCTCGGTGCGCCAGGCCCACCGGATCGCCGCGGCGGCCGAGCGCGCCGTCTGCACGCAACTCCGCGCCTGCGGCGACGTGGTCGTCCACGTCGACCCGGCCGGCGAGGACAGAGCGGACGGCGCGGCGCCGCGCGCGGACGATTAGGCGCGCCGCGCGCGGGCGACGGCCTCCGCCATGCAGTTCGTTCAGGACTTTTTCAGGTCGCCCGGCGTATACTACCGATGGCTATTGGTCACTCACCGGACACGGCGATAGGCCGCGACGGCGCGGAGAGACAGCCGGCACGCGACGCGTGCCGGCGAGCGTGGTATCCGCAAGCGGCGCAGGAGCCGGCGAGGACCAGGCCGAGCGTGAAACGCCGGGCGGCGCTCGACGGTCAGGACCAGTAGAGCGACCCGGCGAGGCACCGCCAGCGAGGGGGAGACCAGCCATGGAGTACCGCCTGATCCGCAACACGAGCACCGGCCAGGTCCTGGTCGTCGGCAGCGACGGTTTCGCGTCGCAGCCGCTGCGCGAGGCCGACTATCTCACGGCCGACGCGGAACTGCGCGCCGACTGGTGGCGCGTCCCGCGCGACGAGTACAACACCGCGCTGTGGGACCACCCGCTGTGGCGGCTGGAGGCTCGCCACGACACGCTGGCCCTCGCCGCCGAGGCCGGCCACGCCACCTACGCCGACTTCCTGACGACGCTCCGGCGCCTCGCCACGGTCAGCTCGCAACTGCACGGGGCGCACCGGGAGGAAGCGTACGCGCGCTACAAGCGGCTCGAAAGCGTGCTCGGCGCGGGCGTCGAGCCGGGCGTCGGGGCGAGTCTGCCGCCCGCCCTGTCGGAAGCGTCCAGGGACGGCGTCGGCGCCAACGCGGGGTGACCCGCCACCCGTCATAGACTTGCCGAAAACGAGCGGCGGGCGGACCGTGGTGGTCCGCCCGCCGCTCATC
>DASSSV010000137.1:0-4308 GCA_035708265.1 Thermomicrobiales bacterium
CGCGCGCGAGACCTTCCAGGATGCCGGCGTCCTCATCCTGACCAACCGGAGGGTGCCCTCCGGGCAGGACGCGGTCGCGACACAGCACTCGGTCGGGGTCGCCTCGCCAGCGGCCGCCGCGCCGCGCGCCGCCATGGCCGCGCCAGGAGCCGCCGCCGGGGCTGCAGCGACAGCCGCCCCGACCGCGGCAGCGGCGGAGCAGTCCGCGGCCGCTCCCTCGGATGAAGGGCTGGCCGCGGTACAGCGCGTCCGCCAGTTCTTCCCCGAGACCTGGCTCTGGACCGACCTGACGACCGACGCGAGCGGGAAAGCGGCGCAGCGCGCCACCGCGCCGGACAGCATCACCACCTGGGCGGTGCGCGCGGTCGCGCTCTCGAAGGACAAGGGGCTCGGCATCGGCGAGGCGGAGTTGCGCGTCTTCCAGCCCTTCTTCGTGCAGATCGACCTGCCCTACTCCACCATCCGCGGCGAGGAGTTCCCGGTCAAGGTCGCACTCTACAACTACGAGGCGTCGGCGCAGGACTTCCGCGTCGAGCTCGACGCGGCCGATTGGTTCACCGCGCTGGGCGACCGCGTCCAGCAGGTCCGTGTCGAGGCGAACGGTGTCGGCGCGGCGTCGTTCACCATCCGCCCCGGCGCGCTCGGCGTCAACCAGCTCAAGATCACCGCGCGCGGGCCGCAGAGCGCCGACGCGATCGTCAAAGACCTCATCGTCGAGCCGGAGGGCGTGGCGCGCGAGGAGGTGCAGAATCTGGTGCTGACGCCCGGCGCGCCCCGCGCGCTCGACCTCGCCACGCCGCCCGGCGCGGTCGCCGGCTCGCACCGGGCCTACGTCGCGCTGACCGGCAACATGCTCAGCCAGGCGATCGACGGGCTCGACGGCCTGCTGCAGATGCCGTTCGGCTGCGGCGAGCAGAACATGATCCTCTTCGCGCCGGACGTCTTCATCGCCCGCTACCTCGACGCGACCGGCCAGCTCAAGCCGGAGGTGATGGCGAAGGCCGAGCTGCTGATGCTGACCGGCTACCAGCGCGAGCTGACCTTCCGCCACGACGACGGCAGCTTCTCCGCCTTCGGCCAGCAGGACCAGACCGGCAGCCTCTGGCTGACCGCGTTCGTCATGAAAACCTTCGCCCAGGCGCGCGACCTCGTCACGATCGACGCTACGGTGCTGGCGAGCGCGGGCGCCTGGATCGCGCGGCAGCAGGCGGGCGACGGCTCGTTCGAGCCGGTCGGCTTCGTCCACCACCAGGAACTCCTCGGCGGGCTGACCGGCAAGACGGCGCTGACGGCGTTCGTCGCGCTGGCGCTCCTCGAAGCCGGCGCGGGCAGCCCGGCGGCGCGCGCGGTGCGCTATCTGGAGGGGCGGCTCGACGCGACGGCCGACGCCTACTCGCTGGCGATCGCGTCCTACGCGCTGGCGCTGGCGAAGAGCGGCCTCGCCGGCCGGGCGCGCGACAAGCTGCTCGCCATCGCGCACCAGGACGAGAACGGCATCTACTGGGGCGACGAGCCGCGCCCACGGCCGCTGCCGGCCGGGACGCCGGTGCCGCCCGGCCAGCCGGCGCAGCCCGGCGCTATCCCCGGCCCCGGGCCGATCCCGCCGCAGCCGGTTCGCAGCGCGACGATCGAGACGACCGGCTACGCGACGCTCGCGCTCCTCCAGGGCGGCGACCGCCTGACCGCCAGCCGCGCGGTGCGCTGGCTCGCCTCGCGCCGCAACGCGCAGGGCGGCTTCGGCTCGACCCAGGACACCGTCGTCGCCCTCCAGGCGCTCACCGCCGCGGCGACCGCCAACCGCACCGACGTCGACGCGAGGGTGGCGCTGACCGCCGGGTCGTGGCGCAAGGAGGTCCGCGTCGCGGCGGACAACGCCGACACCGTGCAGATCGTCGAGGCGCCGGTCGGCGGGGCGCTGAACGTGCAGTCGAGCGGGCGGGGCGAGGTGCTGGCGCAACTCGTCTCGCGCTACAACCTCCCGGCCGCGGCGTCGCCGGCGACCTCCGCCTTCCAACTTGACGTGCAGTACAGCGCGGACCAGATCGAGGTCAACGACCTCATCACCGTGACCGCGACGGTCCGCTTCACGCCGCCCGAGCAGTACGGGCCGGCGGGCGCGAGCGCCGGCATGGTCGTCCTCGACGTCGCCGTGCCGACCGGGTTCGCGCCGGAGCAGGCCACGCTCGACGCGCTCCTCCAGCGCGAGCCCAGGCTGAAGCGCTACGACATCGCCGGGCGCAAGGTGATCTTCTACATCGAGGACCTGGCGGCGGGCGAGGCGCTGACGCTCGCCTTCCAGGCGCGCGCGCTCTACCCCGTCCGCGCCCAGGCGGTCACCTCGCAGGTCTACGCCTACTACCAGCCCGAACTGCGCGGCGAGAGCCTCGGCGGGCAACTTGTCGTCGGCGCGGCCGCGCGCTAGGCTGGAGCGGGGAGCGGTCCCGCCGCCCGGCGCGAGTGTGCCTCGTCGGGGCTGGCCCCGACGAGGCACACGCCACTTCGCGCAAGGAGGCCAAATCGCCATGGCCGACGTCGCTACCGCCCGCGACCGCATCGCCTTCCTCCGCGGCCTGCGGGCTGTCCGCAACTTCCGCCCTGACCCGCTGCCGCAGGCCGCGATCGACGATCTCCTCGCCGTGGCGCGCTGGTCGGGAAGCGCCAGCAACCGCCAGCCCTGGGAGATCGTCGTCGTCCGCGACCGCGACACGCTCCAGAAGCTCGCCGCGACCGAGGGCCACGCCGCGCACCTGGCCGGCGCCGCACTCGGCATCGTGATCGTCCTGGACAACGAGCGGCCCGAGCAGGAAGCCTACGACGACGGCCGCCTCAGCGAGCGGCTGATGCTCGCCGCCGAGGCGTACGGCGTCGGCTCCTGCATCGGCTGGTTCACGGGCGACGGGCGCGAGGCCGTGAAAGACCTGCTCGGCATCCCCCGCGACCGGCTCGTCCGCACCGCGATCTCCTTCGGCTACCCGGACGAGACCGCCCGCCGCGCCCGCCCACGCAACGCGCAGCCGCGCAAACCGCTCGGCGAGATCGTCCACTTCGAGCGGTACTGAGGGGGCGGCTGCCGCGCCGGCCCGTGCCGGCGATTAATGTCGGTGGCAGGGGAGCCTGGCAAAGCGAGGTCGCCGCGGCCAGGCCGCCTCGATAGGGGTTTCCCCCTATTCTCGGTGCGCCCATCGCGGGGATTTCTCCACCTGCGATAGGGGATTTCCTCGCTTTTCCGGAACGGTACAGGGCAGTACCGTGTGCGCCACCGTTGCGCAATAGCTGTGTCGCATCCGGGAGGTGGACCATGGACCGCTCTTGGGGAAACGCCGACACACCCGTACGCGCGTATCGGATCGCTCGCCGCCAGTTGTTGCGCGGCGCCGTGGGTGGCGCCGTGGCCTTCGGTCTGGGCGCGGGGCTCCCCTCGCTCGCCCTCGCCGATGACCACATGGCCACGGTCGCGCCGAAGCCGATCCCGGGGGGCGTCAGCCCGTTCAGTGGTGTCTTCATCCACCACTTCCCGCCCGTCCCGGTGCTCGGCCCGACCCCGATCAACGAGCCGTCGCAGATCACCGACTTCAATGGGTTCGTGGGGATCACCCGCGTGCTGGGCAGCGGCACCGGGATCAATACCCTCACCGGGGAGCAGACCCGGCTGAACTTCCAGGTCGACAACGGCTTCATGGACGGCGTCTACGTCGGCGAGGACGGCGAGCAGCACCACGGGACGTTCGCCTTCGTTTGAATGGATCTCTATCAGGGGGCAGTTGTCCCCGCGAACCAGCAGCATGATTTCAGCCACGGGATCCCGCCGAGCGGGTTGTTCTGGACCCAGCCGGTTGAGCACGACGCCCTGGCGGTCCGCCCGGGCGCGGGGACCGCGACGCTCGGGGTCCAGAACCTCTCGGAGGAAGATGCCCACACGCTGCACAACGCGCTCACCGGCGGGCCAACGGTGCCGGCGACCGTCTCCTTCGAGATGCGCTGGACGGCGATCGGGTCGCCGATGCACCTGACCGACCCCGTCCACGGGTTCACCGGGAAGTTCCAACTGAGCACCGTGGCCATCGAATGGTCGGCAAGGGAAGCGGGCTTCGAGTTCCATTCCGACCCGGCCTCGACAACGGTGAACGTGCGGTCGGTGCTCGGCCACGAGCGCAATGGCGTCTTCTTCTAGGTTCTGTTGACGAGATCATTTGAGCCAGATGCACATGCTGGCGAAGTGGATGAAGGCCAGGTAACGGGTGGCGTACTTGTCGAAGCGCGAGAAGATGCGCCGGAAGTACTTGAGTTTGCCGATGAAGCACTCCACCA
>DASSSV010000138.1:0-9443 GCA_035708265.1 Thermomicrobiales bacterium
AGGCACCCCAGCAGCAGCTCGCGGACGTTCCAGCTCACGATCACGACCGACAGCGCGGCCGTCTCGCCCCGCGCCGCCTCGCCGCCGTCCGCCGCGACCCGCTCGTCGGGTAGCACCCGCATGGCCCGCCGTTTCCCCCTCCCCGCCGGCTCTCCGCGCCTGCGACGCCGCGTTCACGCCCATTATCGTCGGCGCGGGGGAAGGTGGTCAACCGCGGGGCGCGTTGCGGGTGGGCGGGGCCGGGCTTCGTGCGCCCGGCCCGCGCCGGGCTGGGAATCGATGTCGTGTTGCGCACACGAGCCCGCGTCGCTTGATTGTGCTGCTGCGCGCGACTAGACTTCCCGTGGTCCGTGCCGCCGGCTGGAGGAGGTGACCTATGGGGTACACGACAGCTTCGACGTCGAGCACCGGTCACCAACTCGAGGAGGCACGCGATGCAACTCACCCTCGCGCGTACCCTCGCCCGCTCCGCCGAGCGCTGCCGGGCGCAGTCGCTCGATGATGGCAGCGTGATCGACGCGCCCCTCGCCCCGCTGATGGTCCGGCGCGGTATTCGGATCCGACCCGGCATGATTGTCGCCCTCGACCGCAGCACGGCGCCCCCAGAGATCCGGCGGCGGTTCGGGGTCCGCCCCGCCGAGGCGATGGCGGCCGACCGCCTCACCTTACAGGGGCGAGCATTCCGTTTCGTCGACGCGCGGCCCGACGGCGAGCGCGCGACCCCGCTTCGCGTCGGCGATACGGTGGTCGTCCGCGTTCGGCCGGCGAGCGATGAGCTGGAAGTCTACGACCTGGCGGAGAATGGGCGGCCGCTCCACCCCGAGCGCCTGGAAGCGGACTTTCCGCGCATCGAGGCGGTGTACCAGGGGACGGCAAGTTCCTGAGCGGTAGCGAGTGTTCGACAGGCTCGGTGCATGGGCAGGGGGCCTGAGATGCACTGGCCCCCCAGCATGCTGGATCCAACCTACAGCCCGGCACCATGCTCACCTGCCTCTCCGTTTGCAGAATCCCACTGTCATGAGTCGCTTGCGGAGCCGAGGCCCCGCTGCTACGATGCCGGCCACGATCCGCGTACCGGATGGACGCCGCGCGAGCGCCGTGTCACGCCGACTTGAAGGCGGCGCACCGGCCGCGAGGAGGATGGCGATGGCCGAGCAGTTTGCGATCGAGCCCGCGCTGGTCGAGCGCTACGTGCTGGACCTGGCCCGGCACGGTGCCTGCGCGGAGACCGGCGTCTGCCGGACGGTCTACTCGCCCGAGTGGGTGGCGGCGCAGGACCAGGTCGCGGCCTGGTGCGAGGAGGCCGGGCTGGCGGTCTGGCGCGACGCGGTCGGCAACGTCTGGGGCCGGCTGGCGGGCACGGAAGACGGCCCGGCCGTCGTGACCGGCTCGCACATCGACACGCAACTCCCCGGCGGGCGCTACGACGGCGCGCTCGGCGTCATCGCCGGCATCCTGGCGCTGCGCGCGCTGAGGGAGCGCGCAGGCGCGCCGCGGCGGTCGCTCGACGTCGTCTCCTTCTGCCAGGAGGAGGGCAGCCGCTTCCCGCGCGCCGGTTTCTGGGCCTCGCGCGCCCTGCTCGGCCGGATCGCACCGGACGAGCCCGACACGCTGCGCGCCTACGGCGGCGAGACGATGCGCGAGGCGATGTTGGCCGTCGGCCTCGACCCGGCGCGCATCCCGGAGGCGCGGCGCGACGACATCGCCGCCTACATCGAGCTGCATGTCGAGCAGGGGCCGGTGCTGGAGGAGGCCGGGCTGGCGGTCGGCGTCGTCGAGGCGATTACCGGCTCCCGCACCTACGGCGTCACCATCACCGGGCGGTCGGACCACGGCGGCGGCTGCCCGATGGACCTCCGCCGCGACCCGATGGCGCCCGCGGCCGAACTGATCACCGCGGCGCTCGGCGTGGCGCGCGAGATGGGCCGGCCGGCAGTGACGACCGTCGGGCGCCTGCTGATCGAGCCGAACTACCCGGCGATCGTCCCGGAGCGCGTGACGCTCACCGTCAACGCCCGCCACCCCTACCCGGACGGCTACGCGACGCTCTGTGCGCGGCAGGAGGCGGTGCTGGAGCGGGTGCGCGCGGCCCATCCGGAGGTGGAGCTCGCCTGGACGGCGCGCGGCGGCCCGCCGACCCCCTGCGCCCCCGAGGTCGTCCGGCTGCTGGAGGACGCGGCGCGCGAGCAGGGCATCGCGACGCTGACGATGCCGAGCGGCGGTGGGCACGACTGCCAGGTCATGGCGACGCGCTTCCCGGCCGCGATGATCTTCGTGCAGAGCCGCGACGGCCGCAGCCACACGCCGGCCGAGTACACCGCGCCGGAGCACGCCGCGGCGGGCATCCAGGTTCTCGCCGCCGCGCTGCACCGGCTGGCCTACTGAGAGGCGGCGCGCGGTCAGGCCAGCCCCGCGACGGCGACGCGGGCCAGCGCGACGATCTCGCCGGGCCGGAAGAGGGCCGTAAGAGACTCGGCCGCCGCGCGCCGGGTGGCCGGGCCGAGGTCTGGGCGGAAACAGACTTCCGTGCCGAACGCGCCAATGTCGCTCACCGCCCAGGCGTGACGGTAGTAGGCGAGCGCCAGCGGGTCGACGGCGATATCGCCGTAGCCCTTGAGGAAGCGCGCCTCCTCGTCCGGCCCGACCCACCCGGCGCCGATGCCGCCGACGGCGAACATCAGGTCGCGCTCGCGCGGCGCCAGGACTGCCTCGTCCCAGTCCACGAACCAGACCCACCCCGCGCCATCGAGCAGGACGTTGGCCGTGTGGATGTCGGCGTGGCAGAGGACGAACGGCGGCGCCGCCCGCGTGAGCCGCCGACCCAGCTCCTCCGTCCGCGCCAGCAGCGCGCGAATCTCCGGCCAATGATCCCGCCAGAAGACGGCCAACTCCCGCACCGCGGCATCGTCGCCCGCGTACGCGCCGAGGTGCCCGTCCAGCCTCCCGATCGTCTCGACCCCCTCGGGTGCGAAGTCGTCGCGCCGCAGGAGCAGCGCGAGGTCGTCGTCGACGGCGGTGTCGTGGACCCGGCGCAGCAACGCGCCGTACGCGACCCACCGGTCCGCCGTCATCCCGCGCTCCCGCCCGCTCATGCCCGCGACGAAAGGATAGAGGATCAGGGTGTAGCCGTCCGCCTCCGCTCACAGCGCCCCCGCCGCCGCCGGCAGCGGCGCGACGGCCCGCTCGATGCGGCCTGCTCGCGTGCGGTAGACCCAGGCCGAGGCGTCATATCCCTACGGCAGGAAGGCCAATTCGTCAACCGCGAACCCGTAGTGCGCCTGCAGGCAAGCGCGCAGCGTGGCGTCGGAGAGGTCGGCGGGCGGTTCGCGCATGGGGGAGCAGGTCCTGTCGGTACGCGCGGCGCGGTCGTACGACCCGGCGGCGCGCTGGCCGAGACGGCTGTAGGTCGAGTCGCACGGGTGGCGATCCGCGGCGCGCCGTCGATTCTCGGCCGCGCGCGGCTCACGCACTCTCGGGCACGGCCGCGAGCGTCCAGTCGGCGATCTCGGCGCAGGTGGCGATCCAGAGGCGCGGGTACTCGCGCCAGGCGCGCAGCACCTGGTCGAGCGCCCGGACGCGCGCGCCGCGCCCGGAGCCGTAGTCGCCGCGCGGGTGGACCGCCTGGGTGAAGAGGCCGCCGACCGCGTAGGTCGCGTCGAATTCGTCCAGCCAGGACTCCGTGACGACGCGCGGGACGCGGTGTTTCTCGTAATAGGGCTGGTCGCACCAGGGCTCGTGGACCGGGAGTTCGGCCAGCCGCGCGCCGCCGGCCGCGACGACGTAGGGCCGGTCGTCGTCGGCGTAGCTGCTGTCGTAGCGGTAGCCGCGCGCGGCCAGGAGCCCGCGCGTCGTGCTCGTCAGGCGCCGCCCGGGCGCGCGGAAGCCGACCGGCCGCCGGCCGAAGACGTTCCCCAATGCCGCCTCGCCCCGCTCCAGCGCCGCGCCCTGCGCGTCGACGTCGAGCGCAGCGAAGTCCTCGTGGAGATAGCCCTGCGCGGCGATCTCGTGCCCCGCCGCCGCGATCTCGGCCATGATTTGCGGGTAGCGCTCGGCGTCCCAGCCGCCGACGAAGAAGGTGGCCCGGACGCCGTGGCGGGCGAAGAGGTCGAGGAGGTGGTAGGCGCCGGCCTGCGCGCCGTAGCGGCCGTGGGAGTAGCGGCCCCACAGCGGCAGGGCCATGTCGCGGTGCTCGACGCTCTCGCCGCCGAAGTTGACGGTGAGGGTGGCGGCGGCCTGGTGGCCGTCCGGCCAGGCGGTCAGGGCGCTCATGGGCGACCTCCGAGCGGGACCGCGAGGTCCATGAAGCCGTGCGCGGGGTCGAGGCACCAGCGCGCGAGGTCGGCCATGCGGGCGAAGTGGACGCCGGGGTAGCGCTCAATATGGCCGATCAGGCGGTCGAGGACGCGCGCGCGGGCCGGCAGGCCGGAGCCGCGCCCGGCGCGCGGGTGGCAGGTGATGATGAAGTAGCCCGCGCCGTGGTAGAGCGCGTCGAACTCCTCGCACCAGAGGTCGAGGATCTCCGCCGTCGACATCATGCCGATCCCGTACATGTAGGCGTCGTCGAGCGTCGAGGTGATGTTGGGGATCTCGACCATCTCGGCCGACGGCGCGCCGCGGACGACCGCGGGGTAGGGCCCGTCGAAGTCCTTGTCGCTCGAATCGTAGAGGTAGCCGAGCTCGCGGAGGACGGCGAGCGTCTGCGCGCTCTTCTGCCCGCCCGGGCTGCGCCAGCCGAGGGGCGGCGTCCCGGCGAGGTCGGTCAGGATGCGGTGGGTCTTGCGCAGGAGATGGTCTTCCTCCTCCAGCGACACGTCCCAACTCTCGTGCAGGTAGCCGTGCGCGGCGACCTCGTGCCCCGCGGCCACGACGCGGCGGACGAGGTCGGGGTGCTGCTCGGCGTCGTAGCCGCCGAAGAAGAAGGTGGCGGGGATCTGGTGGCGCTCGAAGATCTCGAGGAAGCGCGGGATCCCGCGCCGGGGCGAGTAGCCGCCGAGCGAGTCGACGCCGGCCGGGTCCAGCCCCTTGCCGATCTCGTTGCCGGTCATGTCGGTGTCCGCCGTGATCAGGACGACGCAGCGCGCGCCGCCGGGCCATTGAGGGTGGGGCATCGCTCCCTCCGGTCGCGAGGACTCAGGACTCAGGACTCAGGACTCAGTGGCCCCGGCCCGGCGATTGCGCCAATCGGCTGGGCACTGTGGGTCGCGGCGCCCTCGACGCCAGACGGCGCCGGGGTGAGCCTCTATCGACTCTCAACTATCAACTCCCAACTCCGGCAGCCCGGCGATGATGCCGGCCAGCAGCGCCGCGCGCCGGGGCAGCGAGTCGGCCAGGACGTGCTCGCCGCGGCCGGCGCGGCCGTCGCTCTCGGGGCCGAGGCCGTCGAGCGTCGGCACGCCGAGCGCGGCGGTGAAGTTGCCGTCCGAGCCGGCGCGCGTGTAGGCGCCGTCGAGCGTCAGGTCGAGTTTGCGCCCGCACTCCTGCGCCAGTTGCAGCATGCGCGTCGCGCCGGGCGACTGCGCGAACGCCGGCCGCGTGATCCCGCCGGTCATGGTCGTGCTGGTGCCGGGGATGGTGGACTGGCCGGCGATCTCGCGGACGCGCGCGACCAACTCGTCGGCCTCCGCGACGCCGGGCGCGCGGAGGTCGATGCTCATCCGCACCCGGTCGGCGAGGATCTGCCGGGCGGTGCCTCCCTCGACGAGGCCGACGTTGACCAGGACGCCGCGCGGGATGTCGGTCAGCGCTTCGAGGGCGAGGATCTTGTGCGCCGCCTCGGCGATGGCGCTCGCGCCGCGCTCGCGCGCCGTGTTGTGGATGGCGACGCCGCGGATCTCGTAGTAGACCGCGCCGACCATCCCGCGGCTCGTCACCAGGTCGCCGTTCTCGCGCGCCGGCTCCATCACCAGCGCCCAATCGGCCTGCCGCGCCTCTCGCTCGATCCACGATCGGCCGTGCGGGCTGCCCAGTTCCTCGTCGCCGGTCATGAAGACGGTCGTGCCGGCCAGACCGTCCCAGCCGGCCGCGCGGAGCGCGCGCAGCGCCCCGAGCAGCACCACCCAGCCGCCCTTCATGTCGCGGGCGCCGGGGCCGTAGACGCGGCCGTTCTCGACGCGGACGGGGTTCTCGGCGAGCGAGCCGCTCGGCCAGGTCGTATCGAGGTGGATCAGGGCCAGGAGCCGCCCGCGCGCGCCGCCCGCGCGGCGCGCGACCAGGTGGTCGCCGCACTCAGTCTCCGGGATCCGCTCGATGGCGAACCCCAGGTCGGCGAAGGCCGCGCCGACCGCCTCGCCGACGCGATCGACGCCGGCCTTCTCGCGCGACCCGCTCTCGATCGCCACGTAACGCGCCAGCTCGTCGACCAACGCGCCCTGCTGCTCGCGCAGGTAGGCGTAGAACGCCTGCACGTCCGCCATCGCTCTCTCCCCTCGGAACGGCCATTGAACCCGCCGCGCGCCGGCGATTGAGATCGCCGCTAAGGGCTCGCTCCGCTCGCCACGAAGTCCGCCTCCGCGGACTCGGTTACGTTCGTCCCAACCCGCGCAGGCGGGTTTTATGGCGCGCAGCGCTATTCAGGCACGGTTTCAACCGCCAGCCGACCTCTCCCGACCGAGTACCTTCCCTTGTCAACTGCCGACGGATAATTCGCGCGGATCTTCGATGCCGAGCGCCGCCCAGGATTGCCGGCCGATGCTGGGGCCGTAGCGCTGCTTCGAGTGGAACTCGCCGCCGAGGTCGGCCTCGGCCAGCATCTTCAGCAGCGCCGACTCGCGGAAGTGCAGCGAGAAGGTGCGCACGTCGCGGTAGGCACGCTCGACCGGCAGGTGCCGGAAGGCGGCGCGCGCGCCGCAGACCTCGAACGCCTTCGTCGTCACCATCAGCGCCATCTGCTTGGAGGTGTGGAGCACGCGCATCCCGGCCATCTCGGCCTCCTCGTAGCGCCCCTCCTCCCAGAGCCAGGCGGCGTACCACATCGAGGTGCGCGTCGCCTGCAACGCGGCGTCCATCTCCCCGACGGTGAAGGCGATCACGTCGTCGTTCATCAGGAAGGGACGCTGCTTGAGGTAGTCGAGCACGAAGTCGAAGACGCCCTGCGCGGTGCCGAGGTGGTTGGCGCAGTAGGCGAGGGTGAAGGTCCGCGGATCGTGCTGGATCCAGTCGCCCGGCTGGCCGAGCACGTCCTCCCACGGCACGAAGACGTCATTCAGGACCAGGGTCCAACTGATCGTCGCCCGCATCCCCATCGTGTCCCAGTGATCCTCCAGCGAGACGCCGGGCGCGTCCTTCGGCACGACCACCGTCGTGTAGCCCTCGGCCATCGAGCGCGCGCCGGGCGCCATCACGTAGACGACATAATAGTCGGCGGCGGGCGCGAGCGAGCCGAAGTGCTTGGTCGCGGTCAGGCGGAAGCCGCCGTCGACCGCCTGCAGTTCGGCGCGGCCGGTGCCGGAGGCGAACTGGCGGGGGTCGGCCTCGCTGCCGCAGGAGGCGATCAGCGCGCCGCGGGCGACGACGTCGCCGAGGATACGGCGGCGCTGCTCGTCGTTGCCGAGGTAGGCGATGATGCCCGAGGCGTGCGACTGAATCTGGACGAGTTGGGCGGTCGAGGCGTTCCCGGCCGCGAATGCTTCCAGGATCATGTAGAAGGGGAGGAAGCGCCGTCCGCCCCACATCCCGTGCCCGCCCAGCTCCTCGGGCACCGTCAGCGTGAGAAAGCCTTCTTCGCGCAGCCGCGCGAAATCCTCGGCGGGGAAGGCCGCCGCCTCGTCGTACTCGCGCGCGCGCGTGGCGAACTCCCGCGCCAGCGCCCGCGCGCGGTCTACCAGTCGCCGGTCGTCGGCCGACAATGAGAAATCCACGACGCGCCTCCCCTCCGGTCCCGGCGACGCGCTCCGGCGCGCCCCGGTCCTATTCCGGCCCTGCCTTCAGGCCGCGCTGGATGACGTCGAGCGCCCGCTGGAAGTGGTCGCGGACCAGGTGCTCGGCCAGCGCGGCGTTGCGACTGCGCAGCGCCTCGACGATCTCGAGGTGCTGGACATGCTGCCGTTGTCCCGTCTCCCGGTCGTAGTAGCGCACGAACTCGCGGTTGAGGAAGTAGTCGCGATAACCGTTGACGAGCCCCACCAGCCGCAGGCTGTGCGACGCCGCGGTCAGCAGGAGGTGGAAGCGGTTGTTCAACGCCGCGCGCCGGTCGAGGTCGGGGTCGTCGAGCGCGGCCAGCGCCTCCCGGCGGGCGGCGTCGAGCGCGGCCAGCTCCGCCGCGGCGATGCGCCCGGCCGCCAGGAACGCGGCGTAGCCCTCAAGCCGCTGGCGTAGGCCGTAGATCTCCACCAGCTCGGCCTCGATGTCGCGGACGAGCACCCCGCCCGACGGCGCGGGCGCGACCAGCCCCTCCGCCTCCAGCATGCAGAGCGCCTCGCGGACCGGCGTGCGGCTCACGCCGAGCTGCTCGGCCAGTTGGGTCTCGACCAGCCGCTCGCCCGGCGCGTAGCGCGCCGCGAGCAGCGCCCGCCTGAGCGAGTGGTGGACCTGGGCGGCGGCGCGCCGCTGCCGCCGCGTGGTGGTCGGGTTGTCGGTCTCCATGTATGCAGACTACCGCGCCCGGGCGGGGCTGTCAAGAGCCCGTCCGCGGCAACATCGCTGCCGTTTACCCGGTTTGCCCTGGCATGACAACGGATGCGTGACTACCGTCGCCCGCGAGCCGCCTCGCGAGAGGAGCGACCTGCGCCGATACTGTATACAGCGAGCAGCGGCGGACAACCGCCGCGCGCCCGACTACGACATATCCCATGTCGGCTGTACGGTCCGGGAGCGCCGAGGGAGGGTGATGGGGCCCCGCACTGGCTCAATCAACGGCGAAAACCGCGTCTACGACGATGGCGAAGCCGGCGAGGGTCGCCGCGGTCTCCCCCGCGCCGCGCCCGAAGACGCCGTGCTCGACGTATACGGCACTCGCCGGGCGCAGCACCGTGATGGTCTCGTCTCGGGGGTCCACGATTCAATACTCGGGAATGCCGGCTGCGGCATAGTCGCGGCGCTTCTCGACGCGGTCACGATCCGGGTTGTCGGGGCTGACATTCTCAACGACGCACCGCGGGTCGCCCGCGTCGCGGAGCGCGAGCAAGGAGACAGTCGTCGGACAAGTGCAGTTATGCGACAAGAGAGAGTAGCGCCGCGCTGGCGCTAGCGTGGCTGTGGCGCAGGCCAGGCGAAGGCCCGCGCGGGCGGAACCGGCCTACGGCCGGCCGCCGACCGGGGCCTCACGCCCGGTCTCCAGCGGGCGCAGGCCGGCCTCGATCTCGCGACGGTACGGCTCCAGGAAGGGCGGCAGCGCCAGGTGCTCGCCGAGATGCGCCGCGTCCTCGTCGGTGGCGAAGCCGGGGCCATCGGTGGCGATCTCGAAGAGGACCCCGCCCGGCTCGCGGAAGTAGATCGACTTGAAGTAG
>DASSSV010000139.1:0-19642 GCA_035708265.1 Thermomicrobiales bacterium
CATACGACGAGCACGCCGCCACGTTGCTCACAGAACGCGCGCTCAACTTCCTCGGCGACATCATGTAAGAGTCATACCGCCTCCGCGCCGGAACCCCGCCGCCGTGCGGGGCGTCGTAAAGGGCGGGCGGTTGGCCCTCACTCCCCGACCCCCTCTCGCAATCCTGGGAGAGAGGGAGTGGCCAGGAGCAGCCGTAGTGATCCTCCTGGCTTCGGATCTGGAAGAGCACCGCCCCGTATGAGCCGGGCACCCCCTCTCCCAGGATTGGGAGAGGGGGATGGGGGGTGAGGGCGAGTTCCCGCCTTCGTTGTCGCCCCACCGGGCCGTTGCTACAATTCCCGCAGGATGACGACGCGCACCGTCCCGCTTGCCGACACCGACGAGCCGCCGCTGGCGCCCCGCGCGCGGCGGCGCTCGTTCGTGCCCCTCGCGATCCTCGCCGCGATCCTGATCGTCGCGGCGATCGCGCGCATCCACGGCCTCGACTGGGACGACGGCAAGCTCCTCCACCCCGACGAGCGCTTCATCACCGACGTCGCCACCAACCGCATCCACGGACCGTCGCTGCACGGCCTCGGGCAGCTCCTCGACCCCGACCACAGCCCGCTCAACCCCCGCTCGGTGGACCCCAACCCGCCGCCGGGCCAGCCCCAGGTCAACCGCGAGTTCGCCTACGGCAGCCTGCCCCTCTTCGTCACCGACGCCGCCGCGTTCGTCTGGGGCGCGCTGACGCGCGAGAACTGGCACGAGTTCTTCAAGATCTTCCGCGTCGGCCGCGCGCTGACCGTCGGCTTCGACCTGGCGACGGTCGCGCTGGTCTACGCGCTCGGTCGCCGGGCCTACGGCACGGTCGCCGGCCTCCTCGGCGCGGCCTTCTTCGCGTTCGCGGTGATGCCGATCCAGCTCGCCCACTTCTGGGTCACCGACACCTGGCTGACGACCTTCGTCACCGCGACGCTCCTCGCCGCGCTCGTCGCTGCCGAGCGCGGGACGGTCGGCCCCTTCGTGGCGGCCGGCGCCCTCCTCGGCCTCGCGATGGCGACGAAGGGCTCGGCGGCGCTGGTCGCCTTCGCCCTCCTGGCCGCGCTGGCGCTCGCCGCGATGCGGCGCGGGCCGGACTGGCGCGACTGGGCGCCGCGCTTCCTCGGCCTCGGGCTCGCCACCGCGGCCGCCACCTTCGTCGCCTTCTTCCTCTTCGAGCCCTACGCCGTGCTCGATCCGCGCAGTTACCTCCGCGACCTCGGCGAACAGAGCGCGATCATCAGCGGGCGCTACGACGTGCCCTACACGCGGCAGTACGTCGGCACGCTGCCGCTGGTCTACCAGGCCAAGAACCTGCTCGGCTGGGACCTCGGCCCGCTCCTCGGCGCGCTGGCGCTGGTCGGGCTCGGCGTCGCCGGCTGGCGCGTCTTCCGACACCGGCGCACGGCCGACATCGTCTTCCTCGCCTGGGTCATCCCCTACCTGCTCGTCCTGGCGACCTACCAGGCGAAGTTCACGCGCTACCTGCTGCCGGCCGTCCCGGCCTTCGCGCTCTTCGCCGCGACGCTGCTGACCGACCTCGGCGCCTTCCGCTGGTGGGCGCGGGCGGGCGCCGCCGCACCAGGCGGCACGCCCCTCCTGAACGCGCCGCGCCCGCGCCGCGCCCGGCGCTGGCTCGCCTGGGCCGCGACCGCGCTGGCGGTCCTGACGCTCATCGAGACTGGGCTGATGGCGGCGGCGTTCGAGGCGATCTACGACCGGCCGCACACGCGCATCGCCGCCTCCGAGTGGATCTACACGCACGTCCCGGCCGGCGCGAAACTGAGCGCCGAGACCTGGGACGACCCCCTGCCGCTGATCCTCGGCCCCGGCCGGTCGCCCGGCGACTACCGCTACCAGACGATCTGGCTCGACCTCTACAACGACGTCCCGCAGGGCGCGGGCCCGCCGAACAACGAGGCGACCTTCGACTATCTCTACAACCAGCTCTCGCAGGTCGACTACGTCGTCGAGTCGAGCCACCGGCTCTACGGCTCGATCCCGCACCTGCCCTGGCGCTACCCGGTGCAGCAGGAGTACTTCACGCTCCTCTTCGCCGGCCGGCTCGGCTTCACCGAGGTCTACCAGGACACCTCGTTCCCCACGCTCGGCCCCTTCTCGTTCAATGATCAGTTCATGGACGAGAGCTTCACCGTCTACGATCACCCGCGCGTGGTGATCTTCAAGAAGACGCGACAACTGAGCCGCGACGAGATGCACGCCCTCTTCGCCCCGGCGCTCGCCGCGCCGCTCAGCCCGACGCGCCAGGCGCCGGGCAAGTCGCTGATGCTCGGGCAGTTCGTGGACCGCCTGCCGGCCGTGCGCGACTTCGACTGGAGCGCCCAGGTGACGAGCAACGGCGCGGCGGCCGTCGTCATCTGGCTCGCGCTGGTCGAACTGCTCGGCCTCATGGCGCTGCCGCTGATATTGTGGCTCTTCCGGGGCTTCCCCGACCGCGGCTGGGGGCTGAGCAAACTGGCCGGCTGGCTCCTGCTGGCCTACCCGCTCTGGCTCGGCGCCAGCCTGCGGCTGACGCGCTTCACGCTGCCCTACGCGCTCGGCGCGCTGGCCCTCTTCGCCGTGCTCGCCGTGCTCGCCGCCTACCGCTGGCGCGCGACCTACCGCGACACCCTGCGCGGCGCGCGCGTGCCGGTGCTGGTGTCGGAGGGGATCTTCCTGGTCGCCGGGGCCTTCTTCCTCTTCCTGCGCGTGAAGAACCCCGACCTCTGGCACACCTACTGGGGCGGCGAGAAGCCGATGGAACTCGCCCACCTCAACGCGATCCTGCGCAGCGTCAACTTCCCGCCCTACGACCCCTGGTACGCCGACGGCTACATCAACTACTACTACTTCGGCAGCTACCTGGTCGCCGTCCTGGTCAAGATCACCGGCATCCCGGTGGACATCGCCTTCAACCTGGGGATGCCGACGATCTCGGCGCTGCTCGGGAGCGCGGCGGCGAGCGTCGGCGGCGCGCTGGCCGCGACGGCGCTCCGGCGGCGGGCGCGCGCCGCGGTCCCGGCCTTCGCGGCCCTCGGTGCGCTCGCCTTCGTCGGCATCGGCAACCTCGACGGCTTCTTCCGCCTGCTCGGCCACCTGCGCGACGGCGCGGGCGCGCCGCTCGACTTCGACTTCTTCTGGGGGCCGAGTCGCGCGGTCGACGGCGCGATCACCGAGTTCCCCTACTTCACGCAGGTCTGGGCCGACCTCCACGCGCACGCGATCGCGCTGCCCTTCACGCTCCTCGCCATCGGCACGGTCGTCGCGGCGGCGACCGCGCCCGGCCTGGCCGGCAAAGACGCGCCGACGGCGTTATCGATCGCGAAGACGCTGGCGCCGTATGTCGCCTTCCAGGCGCTCGTCCTCGGCGCGCTCTACTGCACCAACACCTGGGACATGCCGACCTACCTGCTCGTCACCGGCCTGGGCCTCTTCGTCGCGCGCTGCCTGCGCGGCTGCGACGGGACGGCGGTCGGGCGGCGGCTCGCGGTCGCGGTCGCCGGCGTGCTGGCGGCGGGCGGGCTGCTCTACGTCCTCTACCTGCCCTTCTTCCGCGCCTTCTGGACGCCGGTAGGCGGGCTGGCGCGGACGCGCGTGCCGACGCCGCTGCCGCAGTACCTCGACCACTTCGGCCTCTTCGTCGCGGTGACGGTCCTCGTCGCGGCGGCCGGGCTCTGCGTCGCCTACCGGCGCGGGGCGCGCTGGCGGCGGACGACGGTCTGGGGCGCGCTGGCGCTCGCCGCGCTCGCCGTCCCGGTCGGCCTCGTCTCGACGCGCCTGACCGCGGCGCTGGCCGGGCGCACCCCGTTCACGGCCAACTGGACCACGACGCCGGCCGGGACCGGCACGACCGCGGCCTTCCTGCTGCCGCTGCTGGTCCTGCTGGTCGCGCTCTGGGTGTTCACCTGGGGCGACCTGCGGCTGCAACTGCCGCTGACGCTGCTGATCGCGGCGGTCGGCGTGACGCTCGGGCCGGAACTCGTCTTCGTCGCCGACGACCTGCAGGGCGGCGACTTCGAGCGGATGAACACGGTCTTCAAGTTCTATCTGCAGAGCTGGAGCCTCTTCGCGCTCGGCGGCGTCGGCGCGCTGGCCTGGCTCTACGACGCCGCGCCGCGCTGGTCGCTGGCGCCCTTCCGCCGGATCAAGAGTCGCGCGGATCGCCGCTTCTACGGGGCGCTGGCGCGGGCAGTGCCGGCCGGCGCGCTGGCCGCGCTCCTGCTCGCCTCCTTCGTCTACCCGGTGCTGGCGACGCCGATCCGCGTGGCCACGCGCTTCCCCCAGCCGCCCGGCCTCGGCCCGACGCTCGACGGCTACCGCTGGATGCTCTACGGCACGATCCCCAATGAAGCCTGCCAGCCGATCAGTTTCAAGGACGACTACGCGGCGATCGAGTGGATGCTCAACTCGGTCAGCGGCACGCCGGTGATCGCCGAGGCGAGCATCGGGCCCTATCGGGGGGACGGCTCGCGCTTCGCCATCGCCACCGGCTTCCCGACGATCCTCGGCTGGGACCGCCACGAGTACCAGCAGCGGCCGGCGCTCGGCATCCAGCAGCGGGACATCGACGTGCGCACGCTCTACAACAGCCCCGACCAGGCCGCCAAACTCGCCATCCTCCAGCGCTACCACGTCTCCTTCGTCGTCGTCGGCGCGGTCGAGCGGCACTGGGAACTGCCCGCGCCGGCCGGCGCGGCGCCCTGCAGCGGCGGCGAGCCCTACGCCTCGCCGCAGGGGCTGGCGGCGCTGGAGGCGATGCAGGGGCAGTACCTCACGCCGGTCTTCCGCTCCGGCGAGACCGTCATCTACCGCGTCCTGCCGACCGCCTACTCGGCCGGGGTGGACGCGGGCGCGACCTGGACGCCGCGATGAGCACGGCTGCGGCGCTGGCGCGGTGGCTGGTCGCGCTGGAGGTCATCGGCTGGGGGCTCTACCCCTACCTCTACCTCGCCACGCCCGGCCTGCGCGACCGCGGCCTGACGGTCGCCAAACCCTTCGCGCTGCTCCTCTTCGCCTACCCGGCCTGGCTGCTGACCTCGCTCGGCCCGCCGCTCTTCATCACGCCGGTGCTGCTCGGCGCGTTCGTCGTCCTGGCGGCGCTCGGCTGGGTGCTGGCGTCGCGCGCGGCCCCCTCCCGCCACTCGATCCCGGAGGGAGCCGCCACGCACGGACCGGACGGCCCCCCCCGGGATGGGGGGGCGGGGGGAGACAGCCTGCCAGCCTTCCTGCGCGCCTCCTGGCCCTACGTCCTCGCCGCGGAAGTGCTCTTCGTCGCGGCCTTCCTCGGCTACGCCTGGCTGCGCAGTTACAACCCCGAGATCCTCGGCACCGAGAAGCCGATGGAGATCGGCTTCCTCTCGGCCGCCACGCGCGGCGCGACGATGCCGCCGCCCGACCCCTGGCTGAGCGGCTACACGATCAACTACTACTACCTCGGCTACGTCATCGTCGCCGCGGTCGCCAAAGTGACCGGCATCGTCTCGTCGGTCGCGTTCAACCTCGGGCTGGCGACCCTCTTCGCCGCGACGCTCAGCGGCGGCACCGGCGTGACCGCGAACCTGCTGGCGCGCGCGGGCGCGAAGCAGCGCCCGCTGCCCCGGCTGCGCACCCTCGGCGCGGGCCTGCTCGGCGGCTACCTGCTGGTGCTGGCCGGGAACATGTACGCCGCGCGCGACATCCTCGAACACGGCCGGCAGGCGATCGACGCCTGGTGGTGGGGCGGGCTCGGCTGGAACGCCTCGCGCGTCGTGATCGACACCGGCTTCCCGGCGCGCTTCTTCGGCGCCAACGCGCCCCCGAGCCCGACGATTAACGAGTTCCCGTCCTTCAGTTTCATCCTCGGCGACCTCCACGCACACGTCCTGGCGCTGCCCTTCACGCTCCTGGCGCTGGCGCTGGCGCTCGACGCCTGGTTCGCCCCGCCGCTGGCCCCCCCCCGCCCCCCAATGCTGGGGGGAGCCGGCTCAGGCGACGCGGGCGCTTCCTCCCGCTCCCCGTTGCCGGGGGGAATCTCCCGGCTCAAGCATCTTGGCTCCCCCCGTGGTTGGGGGGCGGGGGGGGGCGTAGCCCGGCTACTCCTGGCCGCCTTCGCGATCGGCTCGCTCTACGCGCTCAACAGCTGGGATCTGCCGACCTACGCCGTCATCTATCTCTTCGCGCTGGCGCTGCCCGAGTTCTTCCGCGGGCGCGTCGGCGCGCGGCGCTGGGTCGCCGGGGCGATCTTCGTCGCGCTGGCGGTGCTGCTCTTCGTGCCGTACTACCTGCACTTCACCTCGCTCGTCGGCGGGCAGCCGTTCGACCTGCCGGAGCCGTGGCGCTCGATCCCGCTGGTGTCGAGCCTCTCGCAGATGCTCGGCATCGTGATCTGGAGCAAGACGCCTCCGGACCAGTTCTTCACCGTCTACCTGCTGCCCTACGTCGTCGGCCTGCTCTTCCTGGCCTGGTTCTGGCGGCGCGTCGGCGGCGGGAAGGGCGGCTGGACCGTCCCCGCGCTGGTCGTGCTGGGGCTGGCGCTCGGCGCGACGCTCCTGCAGATGCCGGTCCTCTTCCTGGCCGGCCTCCTCGTCGCGCTGACGCTGGCGATCCTCTCGCGCGCGGCCGCCCGCGACGCCGATATCTTCGCCGCGGTGCTCATCGGCAGCGCCTTCGCGCTGGTGCTCGTCACCGAGGTCTTCTTCATCCACGACATCTTCGGCAACCGGATGAACACCGTCTTCAAGGTCTACTACCAGGCGTGGACCCTCCTGGCGGTCGGCTGCGGCTACGCGCTGGCGCGGACGATCTTCAACTGGCGGCAGGCGCCGGCCGAGCGGCTCTGGCGCGTGCCGGCCGCGGGCGCGGCGGCGCTCCTACTGCTGGCGTCGGTGGCCTACCCGCTGGCGAGCAGCTGGGCGCGCACCAACCATCTCCAGGGGCAGTCGGGGCTCGACGGCCTCGCCTATGTGAAAACCGCGCTGCCGAACGAGTACGCCGGCATCGAGTGGGTGCGGACCCACGTCCCGGCCGGCACGGTCGTCGCCGAGGCGCCGGGGTGCTCCTACGGCGAACTGAACGGGGTGCCGCACGACCGCGTCTCGGCCTTCGCCGGCGTCTCGACGCCGATCGGTTGGGCGGGGCACGAGGAGCAATGGCGCGGCGGCGCGCCCGACCTGCTGGCCCAGATCGCGCCGCGCCAGGCCGACGTGAACACGCTCTACAGCACGACCGACGTCGCCCAGGCCGAGCAGATCCTCGACCGCTACCACATCCAGTACGTCTACGTCGGCGTCTTCGAGCGCTCCGGCTACAGCGCGGGCGGCATCGGCGCGGACTGCAAGGCCGGTCCGCCCTACCCCGCGGCCGGCCTCGCCAAGTTCGACACGATGATGACCAGGGTCTTCAGCCAGGGCAACGTCACGATCTACGAGCGGCGGTGAGCGGGCGGAGGGAGGAGGCGGCGATTGAAATCGCCGCTAGAGGCTCGCGCCGCTCGCCGCGAACCCCGCCTCCGCGGGCTGGGACGCGGCCGAGGGCTGCCCACCTCAACAACGCCACCGAATCCCCTGCCCCTGGTCGTGGCCTCCGCGCCGCGCAGCAACCCGTCCCCTCGTTACTCGTCACTCGTCACGCGCCTCATCTGTCCGGCCGGGGTTGCGAGCCCTACAGGGTGCGACTATGCTGATACTGGTGGGGCCACCGGCGCGGTGCAGGCGCGTGGTCCCGGCGCAACGAGAGGATCCACCCCATGCGCGAGGCGTATTCCCGGCTCGCCTTCCTGCTGGAGGAGCGTGAACTGACGCGCGCCGCGCTGTGGCAGCGGGTTCGGGAGCAGGGCGACTCCATCGACATGAAGACGCTCACCCGGCTTGCCTACCCCGATCGTCCGGTCAAGCTGCTCGACACGCGGGTCGCCGACGCGATCTGCCGCGCGCTCGGCATCGACATGGGCGACCTGCTCGTCTTCGTCGACGCCGCGCCGTTCCGGCTCGCGACGCTGTCGGCCGAACGCCAACAACGCCTCGACGCGCTGCTGGAGCGTAACGCCGAGGGCCAGATCGCCCGGACGAACGAGAGGAACTGCGGGCGCTGGACGACGAGACAGGCCGTCTCGGGCTGACGAACGCACAAACCCTGGCCGAACACCGCCGACGAGTGCGCGACGCGGGCGCGGCCCGCCGTCACACCGCCGCGGACTGACCGCATGATCCGCGTCCCGGATCAGGTGCGGCACGCGGTTGAGCAGCGCGCGGAGGGCCACTGCGAGTATTGCCACGCGCCCCAGGTCATCCTCGGCTATCGGCTGCACGTCGAGCACACCATCCACCGCGCCCGCGACGGCGCGAACGACCTGGACAACCTGGCCCTCTCCTGTAGCACTTGCAACTTCGCGAAGGGCGCGCTCACGGCCGGGCGTGACCCGGCCAGCGGCGCGCGCTCGCCGCTCTTCAATCCCCGCTCGTGAAGGGGACGGTCATGATTGCGCGTGGCGAGGGGCGGGCCGCCGAGACCGCCCCACTCGTCATTCGCCCGACGCGCGCCGCTCTGCTATCATCGGTCGCCGTGATGGTTCCGCGGCGCGGCGCGGGTTCAGTTCCCCGCGCTGGCGCGAGATGGCGATGATCCCGCGAGTGCGAGGCCGACGGGCGCGAACGGCAACGGCATGAGAGTCCTCCCGGCGCGACAGCCCGCCGACGTCGCCACGCCCGCGCCGCCCGGCACCGCCGCGGCCGCCGGCCGGGCGGCGGGGCGGGACGGCGGGGCGCTCGACGCGGGCGTGCTGGTCGTCGCGCTCGGTGGGTTGGCGCTGGCGCTGGCGACCGGGACGCGGGCGCTAGGGCCGGGAGTACTGGCGCTCTACGCGCTGGCCTGCACGCCGGTCGCGCTCGCCGCGGCGCTCTGGCTGCCGCGGCTGGCCGCGCGGTCACGACGCGACTGGCTTAGGCCGGCGACGCTGGCGGCGGTCGTGGTGGCCGGGGCGGCGTTGCGCTTCCACGGCCTCGGGTTCGCACTCCCCTACGTGCCGCACCCCGACGAGCCGGCCGTCGTCAACATCGCCCAGCGGATGCTCGCCACCGGCGACCTCGACCCGCACCGCTTCACCTACCCCTCGCTCTACATCTACCTCCAGGCCGCCGTCTACGCGCTCCACCTCGGCTGGGGCTTCACGCAGGAGCTCTACCATTCGGTCGGCGACCTGCCGGCCAGCACCGACCGGATCACGACGGCGCCGGGCATCTTCCTCTGGGGCCGGGCGCTGACGGCGACGCTCGCCACCGGCGCGATCCTGCTGACCTACGGCGCGGGGCGGCGGCTCTACGGCCGACGCGTCGGGCTGGTCGCCGCGCTGCTGCTCGCCTTCGCACCCGCGACGATCGCCGACGCGCACCTCATCACTGTCGACGTGCCCGCCGCGGCCTTCACCGCGCTGGCCTTCTACTGGATCGTCGCGCTCTACCGCGCGCCGCTGGCGCCGGGCGGGGTCCACCGCTGGTGGCCGATCGTGCGCGCGGGCATCGGCGTGGGACTGGCGGCGGCGACGAAGTACAACGCGGCGTTGATCGTCGTGCCGCTCTGCCTGGTGCCGCTGCTGCGCGGCGCGCGCGCGCCGTGGCGGGTCTGGCTCGGCGGCGCGCTGACGGCCGGCGCGACCTTCCTGGCCGTCACGCCCTACGCCCTGCCGGAACTGCCGCTCTTCCTCAACGACACCGCCGCCGTGATCGTCCACTACAAGTTCCAGGGGCACGGGCAGTTCACCGGCGCGCACAACTGGCGCTACTACGCCGCCTTCCTCTGGCAGGATGGGCGCTGGACTTTCGCGCTGGCGCTCGGCGGCCTGGCGGTGATGGCGCTACGCCACCGCCGCGCCGACCTGCTGGCGCTGCCCTTCCCGCTCCTCTACTACGGCGCGCTCGCCGCGCTGAAGGTCAACTTCACGCGCAACCTGCTCCCGCTCGACCCCTTCCTGGCCCTCGCCGGCGCCGTCGGCCTCCTCGCCGCTGCGGACGGGGTGAGTCGGGCAGTCGGGCAGTCGGGCAGTCGGGCAGTCGGCAGACAGAGATTCGCCCTCCTGACTCGTCACTCGTTACTCGTCACTCGTTACTCGTCACTCGTCGCGCTCCTCGTGTTGCCGATTGCCCTCGCGGGGCCGGCGTCGAGCGCGGGGCAACTCGACAACCTGCGGGCGACGACCGACACGCGCGTGGCGGCGCAGCGCTGGATGGAGGCGCACCTGTCGCGCGACCTCTTCTGGCTGGCGGCTTTGCCGCCGCAGGCGTTCGGCAAGGACGGTAACATCGTCTCGACCGACGACTTCGGCCCGCCGTGGCAGTACCCGCCGGCGTGGTACCCGGCGCACGGGTACCGCTACCTGCTCCTCGACGACGCGACGTTCGACGGCGGGGCGACCGACCCGGCCGCGGCCGCCTGGGCGCGCGAGGCGCTGGCGCGCTTCCCGGTCGTCCACCGCTGGCCGGGCGGCGTCGGGCCGGGGCTGCTCCTACTCGATACTGGCGAGGGCGCACCGGCGATGCGGCAAGCCCTCGACGCACGCTTCGGCGACGAGATCGCGCTGCGCGGCTTCGACCTCGGCCCGGTCGCGTCGCCGCGGCTGCTCTACGCCCCGGCCGGCCCCGGCGCTGTCGCGCACCCGCCCCGGCCGGGCGATACGCTCGGGCTGACGCTCCTCTGGGACGCGCTGCGGCCGCCGTCCGGCGACTATCAACTCTTCGTCCACCTGCGCGACGCGGCGAACCGCACGGTCGCGCAGCGCGACACCCCGCCGCGCGCCGACGACCCGACGTCGGCCTGGCGGCCGGGGAGCCCGGTCCTGGTGAACGCCGACCTCGCGCTGCCGGCGCCCCTGCCGCCCGGCCGCTACACGGTCGTGATCGGCCTCTACCGGCCGGGCAGCCCGCGCCTGCCGGCGCGCGCCACGCCCGGCGCCGCGCCCCTCCGGAACGACGAACTCCCGCTGGCGACGATCGAGGTGGGGCGATGACCGGGCGACCGCTCGCCGGCCGCGCGCGGCGCGCGGCGCCGCGCGCCCTCGACGTCGCGCTCGTCCTGGCGGCGGCGGCGCTCTACCTCGCCTGGGTCAGCCACGGCGATCTCACTGGGACGCTGCCGGGCGGCTCCACGGTGGCCTACGCGGTCCTCGGCGGGCTCGTCGCCGCCCTGGCGGTCGCGCGGCTCGCCGCGACCGGCGCGCTGGCCCGGCTCCGGGTCGCGGCGCGCGCGGACCCCGCGCCCTGGCTGCTGGCGACGATCGTGCTGGCGGCGCTCGCGCTGCGCCTCGCCCCGCTCGCGCCGCCGGCCGCGCCCGATCTGGCGCGCGAGCGGGCCGCGCTCGCCGCGACGCAGCACATCCTCACCACCGGCGACTTCACGCCGCCGACCTTCGCCGTCCCGAGCCTGCTGCTCTACCTGCAGACGGCGGCCGGCTCCGCCGCGTTCCTGCTCGGCGTCTCGGCCGGGCGCTGGCAGGAGGTCGGCGCGCTGCACCCCGCCGATCTCGCCGCGTCAGCGCGCCTCCTGAACGCGCTCCTCGGCGCGTTGACCGTCGCGCTCGTCTACGTGGCCGGGCGCCGGCTCTACGGCCGGCGGGCTGGGCTCCTCGCCGCGCTCCTCCTGGCGGTCAGCCCGCTCGCCTGGCTGGCCGCGCGCGCCGCCACCGGCGACGCGCTCGCGACGCTCGCCGGCATCGCGGCGTTCCTCGTCGGAGTCGGCAGTCGGGAGTCGGCAGTCGGGAGTACCGGCTTCCGCAGGCCGCCCCGGTCAACCACGGCGCGGCCGGTACTGCCGTCTGCCGTCTGCCGTCCGCCGTCCGCCGTCCTCCTCGGCGTCGCGGCCGGCGTGCGGCCGGCGCTGGCGCTGCTCGCCGTGCCGCTGCTGATCGTGGCGCTGACGCGGCGGCCGCGACCGCCGGCGTGGGGGTGGGGACTGCTGGCGGGCGGCATGGTCGTGGGATACCTGATCGCCGTGCCCTACGCGCTGGCCGGGCTGCCGGGGTGGCTGGACGCCGGGGCGGCGGCCGCGCGGGAGTACGACCTGCGCGTCGCGCCGGGGACGCTCGGGCTGCTCGTCCGGCAGATCCCCGCCGCGCTCCTCCTGCTCGCGCGCCAGGACCCGCTGACCGCGCTGGTCGGCGGCGCCGGCGCCCTGCTCGCGCTGGCGCGGCGCGGGCGCCCGGACCTGCTGCTCCTGGCCTTCCTGGTCCCCTCGGGCGCGCTGCTCCTGCTGCACCGCGACCTCTTGGCGTGGCAGTTCGCGCCTTACGTCCCCTTCCTGGCGCTGCTCGGTGGCACGGCCCTCGACGCCGGTTGGACACTCCTGGCCGGCGGCATGCGACCGCGGCGCACCAGGCCGGCACGGCGGCCAGCCGGGGCAACCGCAACCCGCTCGTGACGTGGAGGAGTCCGGCGATGCAGGCACACGACGACGTCCCCGAGTTCGCGGACTGGCAGGCGGCGATCGGCGCCTTCCTGGCGCGCTTCGCCTCCGAGGAGCGGGCGGGCTGGCGCTGCCAGCCATCCCCGCCGTCAGCCCTGGCGCCGTGGGACGACCCGCGCCACCCCGACGGCCGAACGCTGCTGAACGCCGGCGGCGGGCACCGCGACCGCGATGGCCGGTCCAGCATGCTCGCGTTCTCGGTCGTCATCGACTGGGCCGAGAGCAGGGTCATCCTCGACGAATACGACGAGAAGACCGGTCCGGCCCTGGACGACGGCGAGACCATCCCGGTGGACGCCACCTGGCTGCGGGCCTTCAAGCGCCTGCCGTGGCCGGTGGATCACCCGCGGCACTACCATGTCGATCTGGGCATGTACGCCCGGGAGGTGCTCGGTTACCCCTGAGCCCGAGCGGGGGCGGGCCGGGGTGGAACGCGCGGGCGCGGCCGGGGGAATCCCCCGGCCGCGCCCGTCTCGTCGGTCGGCCCGTCGTCCGGTGTGGCCCCGGAGGTTACGGAGCTTCTTGCGTGAACTGCGCCGAGACCCAGCCGACCGTCCCGTCCGGCGTGCGGACGTTGTGCCAGGTGGCGCCGCTGGCGTCCTTCTGGTCGGGCCCGGCCTGTTCGAGCCGCGTGCCGTCCGGCAGCGTCGTGACCACGTTGCCGCCCGGCGCGTCGCGCATGTTCAGCCCCTCGCCGCCCGTGCCGGTCACGACGAAGACCTTGGCCCCGGCGGACGCCGTCGCGGTCGGCTTGGCGCCGCCGGCGGTCGGCGCGGTGCTCCCGGCGGCCGGCAAGGCCGTCGTCGCCCCGGTGGATGGTGTGCGGCCGGCGCCGCCGGCGATCGGCGAGCCGGTCGGCGACCCGGAGGGCGCCAGGATGATCTGGTTGGTCGCCGTCGCGGCGCGGTGGGTGGCCGTCGGCGAGGCGCCGCCCCGCCCGCGCAGCGCCAGCGCACCGACGATGAGGATGATCAGGATGATGACCCCGCCACCGACGAGCGCCGGGACCAGCCAGGGCCGTTGCTCCCCCCCATACCACGGTCCGCCGGAATCCATACTCACTGTTCAGCTCCTCTCCTTCGCTGTCCGCCACACTGGACGACCGCCGCCCAGCAACTCGTGCGGGGCCTCTCCTCCATCCTCGGCGCTCGCGGTAGTATGCCCCGGCGGGTACGCCGCCTTCAAGCGTTCGAGCGCGGGGCCGAACGCATCGAAGTGCCAGAGATCCGGCCGGCGCGGGCGTGGCGGCTCGATCCAGGCTTCCCGCAGGCCGAAGCGCGCGGCGAACGCGACAAGGGCCGCACGGTCGGCCGACAGGATATGGCAGGCGGGCTCGCGCGGGCCGAACCCGAAGCGGCGCAGGTCGTGCTGGAAGGCGTGGAGGGCGATGCCACCGGCGCGCGCGTACGCGTAGGCCGCGCGGACTTCCCGCCACGCGAACCAGCGCACGCCCGGATTGTCTCGCCCGCGGTCGGCCCCCACGTCCCTCCGCAATCCCCCTGGCGGCGGCCGGCCCCCGCTCCCCCGGCGGCGGCCGGCGAGCCCCTATGATAGCATTGACGCGCCGCGAGGGGATCGGCGTACAGCCGGCCGTTCGCCGCGCAAGACCCCGGCGCCGGCCCCGGCCCCGGCTCTCCCCGTCCCCCTGCTATACTGAAACGGCAGCCTCCCCGCCGGGTCACGCCAGCGGGGATACGGCCGGGTGGCGCCTCGCCACGCGGCAGCGCTGGCCCGGCCGCGAGTAATCCACAAGGAGTCAGCCCGGGATGCGCGATGAGGGGGAGCCCGCCGGCGGGGCGTCGCGGACGGTGTTGGTTGACGGGGAGCGGCTGACGCTGGCCGACGTCGTCGCGGTGGCGCGCGGCGGGGCGCGGGCCGCGCTCGCGCCCGAGGCGGTCGCGGCGATGGAGGCGTCGCGGGCGCTGGTCGAGCGGATCATCGCGCGCGGCGACACCGTCTACGGCATCAACACCGGCTTCGGCGACCTCTCGAACGTGCGCATCCCGCCGACCGAACTCGAACACCTCCAGCGCAACCTGCTCCGCTCGCACGCGGCCGGCGTCGGGCCGCCGCTGCCGGTGGAGGCCGCGCGGGCGATGCTCCTGCTGCGCGCCAACGCGCTGGCGAAGGGCTACTCCGGCGCGCGCCCGGTCGTCGCCGAGCGCCTGCTGGACCTGCTCAATGCTGGCGTCACCCCGGTCATCCCGGCGCAGGGCTCGGTCGGCGCGAGCGGCGACCTCGCGCCGCTGGCGCACATGTCGCTGGTCCTGCTCGGCGAGGGGCGCGCGATCGTCGACGGCGAGGAACTGCCGGGCGCCGAGGCGCTGCGCCGCCGCGACCTCGCGTCGCTGACACTGGCGGCGAAGGAGGGGCTGGCGCTGATCAACGGCACGCAGGAGATGACCGCGGTCGGCGCGCTGGCGCTGCACGACGCCGCGATCCTGGCGGAGACGGCCGAGGTCGCCGCGGCGGCGAGCGTCGAGGCGCTGCGCGGGACCGACGCGCCGTTCGACGCCGCGATCCAGGCGGTGCGCCCGCAGCCGGGGCAGGCGCGCGTCGCGGCGCGGCTCAGGGCGCTGCTCGCCGGGAGCGAGATCCTGCCCTCGCACCGCGACCCCGCGATCGACCCCCGCGTGCAGGACCCCTACTCGCTGCGCTGCACGCCGCAGGTGCTCGGCGCGTCGTGGGACGCGCTCGGCTACGTCCGGCGCGTGCTGGAGATCGAGGTCAACAGCGCGACCGACAACCCGCTCTGCTTCCCGGAGAGCGGGCGCGTCCTCTCGGGCGGCAACTTCCACGGCCAGCCGGTCGCCATCGCGCTCGACCTCCTCAAGATCGCGGTCGCGGAGATCGCGGATATCTCCGAGCGCCGCACCTATCTCCTGCTCGACCCGGCGCGGAGCGGCCTGCCGGCCTTCCTGGCGGCCAACCCGGGGCTCGATTCCGGCTTCATGGCCGCGCAGTACAGCGCCGCCGCGCTCGTCTCCGAGAACAAGGTGCTGGCCCACCCCGCCAGTGTCGACTCGGTGCCGACCTCGGCGGGGATGGAGGACCACGTCAGCATGGGGCCGGTCGCGGCGCGCGGCGCGGCGCAGATCGTCGAGAACGTCGCGCGGGTGCTCGCGATCGAACTGCTCTGCGCCGCCGAGGGCGTCGGGCGGCAGCCGCTGATGCCGGGGCGTGGCGTCGTCGAGTGCGTCGCGCGCGTCCGCGCGGTCGCCCCGCCGCTGACCGCCGACCGCCCGCCTGCGGACGACATCGCGCGGTTGACGGAGCTGGTCAGGGCGGGCGCGTTCCGGCTGGAGGAGTTTCGCTGAGACGGGGGCGGGGATGGGACGCCCGCGGTTGGGCCGCACCCGCGGTTGAAACCGCGGCTGGAGGCTCGCTGCGCTCGCCGCGAAACCCGCCGCCGCGGGTTGGGACGGGGCCGCGTCCTAGTCCGCGCAGGCGGACTTCGTGGCGAGCGTGAGCGAGCCCTTAGCCGCGGTTTCAACCGCGGGCGCGCCGGCTCCACCGCCCCGCGAGCAAGGAGGACGACGATGACCGCGCGGGAGGGCGAGCGGCCGGCGGGCGCGCGGACGGTGCGCGCGCCGCGCGGCACGGCGCTGAGTTGCAAAGGCTGGGAGCAGGAAGCCGCGCTCCGCATGCTGATGAACAACCTCGACCCCGAGGTCGCCGAGGATCCCGACCACCTGATCGTCTACGGCGGCACGGGACGCGCGGCGCGGAGCTGGGCGGCGTTCGACGCGCTCGTCCGCGCGCTGCGGGCGCTGGAGAACGACGAGACGCTGCTGGTGCAGTCCGGCAAGCCGGTCGGCGTCTTCCGCACGCACCCGGCCGCGCCGCGCGTGCTGATCGCCAACGCCCTCCTGGTGCCGCACTGGGCGACCTGGGAGAAGTTCCGCGAGCTGGAGCGCCAGGGCCTCACCATGTACGGGCAGATGACGGCGGGCTCGTGGATCTACATCGGCACGCAGGGCATCCTCCAGGGCACCTACGAGACGCTGGCCGAGCTGGCGCGCCAGCGCTTCGGCGGCTCGCTCAAGGGCCGCCTCGTCGTCACGGCCGGGCTCGGCGGGATGGGCGGCGCGCAGCCGCTGGCGGTGACGATGAACGAGGGCGTCGCGCTCGTCGCCGAGGTGGACGAGGGGCGAATCGCCCGGCGGCTGGCGAGCCGCTACCTCGACCGCGCGGCCGAGTCGCTCGACGAGGCGCTGGCGCTGGCGCTGGAGGCGCGCGACGCCGGCCGGGCGCTCTCGATCGGCGTCCACGCCAACGCGCTCGACCTCCTGAACACGCTCATCGCGCGCGATGTCACGTCGGACGTCGTGACCGACCAGACCTCGGCGCACGACCTGCTCAACGGCTACGTCCCGGCCGGACTGAACTACGAGGAGGAGCGGGCGCTGCGCGAGGACGACCCGGCGCGCTACCTGGAACTCTCGCGCGCGGCGGTGCGGTCGCACGTCGCGGCGATGGTGGAACTGGCGCGGCGCGGCGCGGTCGTCTTCGACTACGGCAACAACATCCGGCAGGAGGCGGCCAACGCCGGCCTGACCGACGCCTTCGCCTTCCCCGGCTTCGTCCCCGCCTTCATCCGCCCGCTCTTCTGCCGCGGCAAGGGCCCCTTCCGCTGGGCCGCGCTCTCCGGCGACCCCGCCGACATCGCGCGCACCGACCGGCTCGTGCTCGACCTCTTCCCCGAGGACGCGGCGCTCCGGCGCTGGATCACGCTGGCGGGCGAGCGCGTCGCCTACCAGGGGCTGCCGGCGCGGATCTGCTGGCTCGACTACGGCGAGCGGGCGAAGTTCGGCCTGGCGATCAACGACCTGGTCCAGCGCGGCGAGGTCAGCGCGCCGATCGTGATCGGGCGCGACCACCTCGACGCCGGCTCGGTCGCCTCGCCCAATCGCGAGACCGAGGGGATGCGCGACGGCTCCGACGCCATCGCCGACTGGCCGATCCTCAACGCGCTCCTCAACACCGCGGCGGGCGCGTCGTGGGTCTCGGTCCACCACGGCGGCGGCGTCGGCATCGGCTACAGCCTGCACGCCGGGATGGTCGTCGTCGCCGACGGCAGCGCGCTGGCGGCCGAGAAACTGCGCCGCGTCCTCACCGCCGACCCCGGCACCGGCGTCATCCGCCACGCCGACGCCGGCTACCCCGAAGCGCTGGCCGCGGCCGAGGAGTTCGGGATCCGGGTGCCGATGCGGGGCGAACCGGCGGGCGGCTGAAGCCGCGGCCGGGGGCCGCGCTGCGCGCGGCACGAAGCCCGCCGGCGCGGGCCGGGCCGCGGTCAGGCTGCGCGATTGGTCATCGCGCGCCGGTAGTCGCCCCATGGCGCGGCCTCGGCTGCCCGGCCGCGACTCGTCGATTCGGGCGCCCTCCACACGCGAAACGCAGGCGGCTCCCGCCAGGGGAGCCGCCTGCGCCGTCGGAGCGTGGTTGGCGATGGTGGCGGGCCGCCGCCGCGTCATCGCGGGCCGGGGTTGTGGCCGTCGTCCTGCGGCGGGGGCGCGCCGCCGGCGATCGGCCTGCTGTCCCGCGCGTCGAGCCAGGCCAGTTGCGGCTGCAGGCGTGGTGTGCCGGGAAGGCTGGCCGAGGCGACCGGTGCCGACACGGCTGGGCTCAGATCCTCGTGCTGGGCGCGGTAGTCCGCGCGGGCGGGCGGCTCCTCCCCCGGCGCCGCCGCGGGGCCGCCCACGGGCTCGGGGGCGGGCTCCTCCCGCGCGCAGCCCTCGGCGAAGGCGCACGGCGGGGCCGACGCCGGCGCAGCGACCGGGGCCTGGGCCGCGGCCGGTGCGCCCGCCGCCGGCCGTGCGGAGGCTTGCGCCGCCGGGAAGGAGCCCGGGCCGCCCGGCAGCGGGTGGAGCAGCCAGGCCAGTGCCGCAATGAGCGCCGCCACCGCCAGCGCCGCCCGGCCCCGCTCGCGCCAGGCCCCCCGCCGCCCCGTGGGCTGGCTCATGATAACGGTCGCGCGCGCCGGCTCGGCCGCCCCGTCGCAGCCGGGCAGGGGGACGAGGCCGGGGACGATCCCCAGATGGCGCTCGAGGGCGGCGACGCGCCGCCGCAGCGCCGGAAGGTCCGGCGGGGTCGGCTGCCCCGGACGCAGCGGCAGGCCGAGCGCCGCCTCGACCTCGCGCAGCCGGGCGCGCAGGACGGCAATCTCGGCCGCGGAGGGCGTCGCGCCCGCGGCGCTCTCCGCGTCGTGCGGCGTGGCCTCCTCCGCGGCGGTCATCGTCGCCGACATCGGGGCGGGAGTGCGCGGGTTCGTCATCGCGGGCCTCCTGTCGCTCGTGGTGGCCTCTCGTCGCCGGGATGCCGGCTCCCAGGCAGCGGGAGCACGGCGGATCGGTTGGGGACGCTCGGCGCGTGGACGCGGTTCCGGCCGCGATGCGGGCCGCCGGGCCCGCGGGGAGTGGCTGCCGGATCGTGCGCCGCCTCGCGTCCGCTCATCGACCCCAGCGTAGGCCGCCGGCCGCGCGCGCACATCGCGCGAAGTAGCGGATCGGGTTCGTGATTTCCGGTGGGATGCCGTACCGGGCCGGGGTCAGTAGAACTACTGAGGGCACGCGAGGTGGGGATACGGCCGCCACGTCGGGGCGAGCGTGAGCCTCGCCGTGGGGTCGCGGGCCGGCGGCGCTCAGCGCAGGTCGTGCTCGAGGGCGAAGCGGATAGCCGCGCCGCGCGTCGAGACGCCGAGCTTGCCGTAGATCGCGGTGAGGTGGGTGTTGACCGTGTGGGGGCTGAGGGAGAGGCGCGCGGCGACCTGGGCGTTGGTCAGGCCGGCGGCCACCAGGCGCAGCACCTCGGCCTCGCGCGCGGTGAGGCCGGCCGGGTGGGCGGCGGGCGCGGGCAGCGTGGCCGCCAGCGCGCTGGCGCGGGCCAAAGCGGGCTTCGCCCCCAGCGGGTCGAGGAGGGCGCGGGCCTCGGCCAGCGCCTCCCGCGCCGCATCGTGCTCGCCTGTCGCCGCGCGCTGCTCGGTCAGGGCCAGCAGGGTCAGCGCGCGCTCGTAGGGGGCGGCGCAGGCGTCGGCCAGCGCCAGGGACTCGGCCAGGTGCGCGGCGGCTTCGCTATGCTGCCCCGCCTGGGTGGCGAGTTCGCCGAGCGCGCGGTGGGCGGCGAGGAGCGCGAGCGGCTGGCGGGGTTCGGAGGCGTGTGCCAGCGCCGCGGCGACGTGCTGACGCGCCAGGGC
>DASSSV010000140.1:0-20388 GCA_035708265.1 Thermomicrobiales bacterium
ACTGACCTGGCTGGAGGGGCAGACCTGGCGCGACCTACACCGGGCGATCCGGCGCGGCCAGTGGCACGTCTTCCACTTCATCGGTCACGGCGGCTTCAACCGACACATGGACGAGGGCTTCCTCGCGCTCGCCGACGATACCGGGCGTGCCCATCTCATCGGCGCTACGGAGCTGAGCCGGCTACTCGACACGACAGGCTCGCTGCGACTGGCGGTGCTCAACTCCTGCGAGGGCGCCCACGGCAGCACGCGCGACGTCTTCTCCAGCACCGCCGCCACCCTGGTACGCCGCGGCCTCCCCGCCGTCCTGGCGATGCAGTACGAGATCTCGGACTGGGCGGCGATCGAGTTCGGCCGGGCCTTCTACGAGGCGCTGGCCGACGGTCTGCCGGTCGACGCGGCAACGACCGAGGCGCGCACCGCGGTGAGCATCGCGGTGACCGATTCGGTCGAGTGGGGCACCCCAGTGCTGTTCACGCGCGCCCCCGACGGGGTCCTCTTCCGGCTAGAACGGCCGGCTGGCGATGAGATGGGAACTGGGAGCGCTCGTGCGCGGCGGGAGATGCCGGACGCCGCTCCCTCCCGCAGCACCTCGAGTGGGCTCGCGACGGCCTTCGAACTGGCGATTGTCGCCGGGCCGGCGACCGGCAGCGTCTATCCGCTCGCCGAGGGGCTGGTCACCATCGGGCGCAGCGCTGCGGATATCGTGGTCCGCGAGGCGTCCATGTCGCCGCACCATTTCACGCTCAACTGGGATGGCGCGCGGGGGACCTTCCTCATCGTCGACGTCGGGTCGGCGACGGGCACGCTGGTCGACGGCGAGTACGTGCGCGATAGCCGCGCACTCGCCCCGGGTCAGGTCATCACAGTGGGTGCCACGCGGATGGTCTACCGTCGTGTCGGTCTCGACGATGCAATACGGCCGCAGCAACCAGCGGATGCGCCAGCCGTCCTCCCCTTCGAGGCCAGTGGGCGCGAGCGCGCAACCGACATCGGGGATGCAGGCGGCGCTCGGGTCGTCGGGGCCTATCGTTTGCTGGAGCGACTCGGCGGAGGCGATCTGGGCGCCGTGTACCGCGCCGAGCACATCAAGCTCGGGCGCACAGCGGCGGTGCAGCTCTTGCCCATCGACCTAGTCCATGAGCGCGAATATTATCATCGGTACGAGCGCGAGATGCGGGCCACCGCCAGCCTCGAGCATCCCAACATCCTGCCTATCTGGGAATATGGAGAGCAGAACGGCGAGCCGTATCTGGTGACACCACTCCTCACGGGCGGCAACCTTGCCGAGCGGCTGGTGCATGGGCCGCTGCCGATTGAGGAGGCCCTTAGCCTCATTGACCAACTAGCCGCGGCGCTGGATTACGCTCACGCGCGGGGCGCCGCCCACGGCTTTGTCCAACCCATTAGTATCCGGCTCGATAGCCGTGGCCGCCTGTACCTCGCCGACTTCGGTCTCGCGCGGGCGCTGGAGTATACGGAAGAGGGAGGGACACGCACGGGCATGGGGCTGGGTGTGCCTGAATACATGGCGCCCGAGCAGGCGCAGGGGCGGATGGAGGCTCGCTCCGACCTCTACGCGCTGGGGATCATCCTCTACCAGCTGCTGACCGGGCGGGTGCCCTACAGCGGCAACTCCGCCGTCGAGGTGCTGATGAAGCACCTGCAGGACCCGCTGCCCCTCCTGCCGCTGCGCTCGGTCAGCCCGCCCCTGCCGCCCGGCGTGGAGCCGGTGCTGCAGAAGGCGCTGGCGAAGAACCCCAACGACCGCTTCCAGACCGGCCGCGCGCTGGCCGAGGCGTTCCGGGCCGTTCTCGCAGCCGGCGCAGAGCCGCGAGCGGTCCGGGAGCAACGCCGGGTCGATGCCGCCGTGCCGAGCCGCGCGACCGTGGGCGGGCACATCGACCTGCTCGTGCAGGTCCGCCTCCCGGACGCCCCGCCGCTGGGGCGAACCGATTGGCCGGCGCGACACAGACCTGACGCAGTCGAGCAGGCGGCGGAGCCGCTCTCCCTGACCTTTCCCGTCGACGCGCAAACCGGCCAACCGCGCCCCGCCCGACTCACCATCCGCGTCGTCTCCCCGGATTTCCGCGTCGAGGGCGATGCGCAGAAACAGGTGGAGGTGCCGCCGGGCGGCCCGTCCCAGCGGGTCCTGTTCCTCCTCACCGCACTCCGTCTCGGGGACTGCCGGATCAACGTCGAGGTCTCGGGCGGCGACCAGACCTACCTCGGCACGATCCCGCTGGAGACGAGCGTCGCGGCGGACGGCGAGCCGCAAGCAGCGCCGACCGACCAGGTCGCAAGCCTCGTCTTTGTGATCGCTGTCGTAGGCACGCCGCCCCTGCGCCGGCAGACGCCGGCCGCGAGCACGACGCCCCCGCCGCCCGACGCCACTCCGGCGCCCGGCGGTCATGCGCCCGCCGGCGGTTATGCGCCCGGCAGCAGCGTCCGGGCCCCGAGCGTCGGTGCCGCGCCGTCCTTCCCGCTCCCAGCGAATCGGCCGCCCGCCGCCGCGGCGGGCCGCAAGCGCGGGCCGTTGGTCGGCATCGTCATTGCGCTGGTCGTGCTGATCGTCATCGCCATCGCCCTGATCGTCCTGGTGGCGAGGAAAGTCACGTCGGCCGACCTCGCGCCGACAGCGAACCTGGCCCTGCCGTTCCTGGCCGCCACCTTCGAGATCGTGCTGTAGGGCCGGCTTGCGGACCACACTGCAGAGACGCAGAGGACGAGGAGTGAGGGCGAGGAGAGAGCGACACTTCGCACGTCTCGCCCTCTCTCCTCGTCTCGCTGAACTCTCTACGTCTCTGCGGTGAATCGTCCCCCGCCAGTACTCGT
Organism: Thermomicrobiales bacterium; assembly: GCA_035708265.1. Classification (GTDB taxonomy): domain Bacteria; phylum Chloroflexota; class Chloroflexia; order Thermomicrobiales; family CADCWN01; genus DASSSV01. Next base: position 2,836 of record DASSSV010000140.1, read on the forward strand.
CGCCTTCATGGCCGAGCGGCGCGGCGACCGGCGGCACGGTCGCATGCAAGCACTGGCTGATCCCGGTGGCGTCGCCTTGAGCGCCCTGCTGCTCGCCGCCATGCTGGCATCCTCTGGCTCCCGGCCGTAGCCCTGAGTAGCCCTCGGCATCGAGGTGGAGGAAGTGGCCGGTCACCGGGGGCGGTGCGCACGGATGCCGCTCGTAGAACGGTTACGGCTCACGCCGACGGCCGCGCCGACCTGTCAACCGTCCGGCAATCTCGACGTGCTCCCAGCCGGGGAATACCGGTGAGCGCGGGCTCGCGGATGCGCCGATGCGCGGCAGGCAGGGTTGCGCGGCGGTTCGGGGCCGCCCCGGCCGGGGGAGGCAGGTAGCGCGAGAGGGCGAGCCTGGCCTGTGCCGGATAGAACAACCCGCCGGCGGGGGCGAGGGAGCCGCGCGGTGTACTACGAGCGGCCGGCGCGTTCCGGAGTGCCGGGTAGCGGGTCATCCCGGCCGGTCGAGACGGATCGCACGCAGCGGCGCGCCATGGGGCCGGCGGCCGTTGACGACCTAGCTGACGACCTATCGTCCCTCCCCGCCCGTCCCCGCCCCTCCCCGCCGCTGCCGCCCGCCACCCGGCGCCCGCCCGGATCCCGCGTCACGGCCGGGAACGCGGGCACCCGCCGGGAGCGGCCGGGAGGCGCGGGACGCGGGATGCGGTGATTCGTAAACAGCAGGTCGCGGGTTCGAGTCCCGCGGTCGGCTCCACGGATCCGCAGCGATAGCACCGAAAACGAGAACCGGGCGGGGAGCCTGCCGCCCGGTTTTTCGCGCCGTACTCCAAAGCATACCCCAACCAGCGCTGCCGATATCTACGCTGGGAGGATGCGGGACGTCGCTGGCGTCCCCGGCCGCCGGGCTCAGCCGGCGGCCGCCGCGTCGCCCCAGCCCACGAGGCCGAGGCGGTAGGCAATCGCCACCGCCTCGGCCGTCGAGGTGGCGTCGAGCTTGCTCAGGAGGTCGCCGCGACGCCGATCCACCGTCTTGGGACTCAGCCCCAGCCGGGCGGCCACCTCCTTGCCGGACAGCCCCGCCGCCAGCAGGCGCAGGATCTCGTGCTCGCGCGCGGTCAGCGGCTCGGGCGCCGGGCGGCCGACGCGCAGCCGCGCGAGCAGGCCGCGGGCCGCCGCCGGCGAGAGGGCGGGCCCGTCGCCCGTCGCCTGGCGGATCGTCGCCGCGAGCACCGCGCCGCTCTCCGCCTGCAGCGCGTAACCGTCCAGGCCCAGCGCCAGGAGGCCGGCGACGTCGGCCTCGTCCGGCTCGCGCAGCAGCAGGACCACCCGGCGGGCCAGCCCGCACGCCTTGACCGCGCGCGCCACGTCGAGGGCGCCGCCGTCCGGCAGCCGCAGCGCGGTGAGCACCACGTCCGCGCCGCCGCGCTCCCGCAAGCACTCCAGGACGCGCAGCCCGCCCGCCAGCCCGGCGGCCTCGCCGACGACAGCGAGATCCGGCGCCGCCCGCAACACCTCGCGCACGGCGGCGCGGACGACTCCCCAGCCTTCCAGGACGACGACGCGGGTGAGGGATGGCGAGGCATCCGGCGCGACCACCGCGATCTCGCACTCCATCGGTAGCCTCCTCGTGTCGAGCCGTGTCGCCCCTACCGCCTCCGTTCCCTCACGTGCCGCGGCGACGGGGCACGCCCCGCGCATCGGCCATCGTGCCGGGCGGGACCGAGGGAGGCAGAGGCGCACCGGGGGTACAGGGGAGCGATCCCGGCCTTCGCAGCATACCCGCCCGGGCCTCACGACGTCCCGAACGGCGTCTGACAATTCCCCCGGGAGGTCTGAACATTCCCTGAACAGATGAGTCGTGAGGGCCGCCGCCCGCTAGCGGCGCGGTCGCGCCCCGAATGGGGCGAGAGGCGACCGTCCGCGCCCCGCGTCAGGCGCGCCGATGATGCCTCGGTTCGCCGGCGGCCGCCGTGCCCGAGGCGTCGCCCGGTGGCCCGGCCCTTGTGGGGACGTCGTTCGTGTACCCGTCCTGGCCGAAACCGACGCGAGGATGCATGGTGACCAGGGCCGCCAGGCCGGAGACCGCGCCGAATGAGGAAGGGGCCGACAGAGAGGACCGCGCGGGAGAGGAGCGCGAACAGCCGGTACCATGGCGGTCGCTGCGCCGGCCGCCCGGCGGGGTCGCGCCGCCGGGGGCCCCGCGCCCGGTCGGGGGCGCCGCCCGCCGTCAGCGCTCGCGCGGGTCGCGCTGGTCCGCGTCCGCGGGCGGGCGCGCGCGGGGCAGGTCCCAGCCGCGGCGGAGCGCCCCGAGGCGCAGCCCGAAGCATAGCGCCGCCCCGGCGGCCGCCACCGGGACGGCCGGCAGCCGCAGCAGCCCCCCGGCCACCACCACCGCCGCCCCGGCCAGCGCGGCCACCGCGTACACCTCGGCGGTCAGCACCGTCGGCACCTCCGCCACCAGCACGTCGCGCAGCATGCCGCCGCCCACCCCCGTCAGCGCGCCGAGCAGCGCCGCCGCCAGCGGGTTGAGGTGGAAGGCCAGCGCCTTCTGCGCGCCGGCGACCGCGAAGAGCGCCAGCCCGGCCGCGTCGAGCGCCAGCACCGGGCTGCGGAGCCGGGCGACGAGCCGCTGCCAGCGGAAGGTCAGGAGCCCGGCGGCGAAGGAGACGACGATGTAGCGCCAGTCGGCGATCGCCGGCGGCGGCGTCGCCCCGAGCAGCACGTCGCGGGTGATCCCGCCGGCGTTGCCCGCCACGAAGGCGAGCGCGAGCACCCCGAAGAGGTCGAGGCGGTGCCGGACGCCGGCTAGCGCCCCGCTCAGCGCGAAGACGAAGGTGCCGGCCAGGTCGAGCACCACCAGGAGCGTGCTCACCGCCGGGAGCGTGTTCGCCGCCGGGAGCGCGTTCACCGCCAGGAGCGTGTCCACCGCGCCCTCCTCGGCCCGCGGGCCGCCGGCTCAGGGCGCCAGCCAGGCCTGCGCGGCGACGACCAGCGCCTCCACCCCGGTCTCGAGGGTGGGGTGGAGGACCGGGGCGAAGCGCGGGTTGTGGTTGGTCGGGATCGCGTTGAGCGTGCCGGCCGCCTTGGCCTCGGCGTAGCGCTCGGGATCCGTGCCGCCGGTGAACCAGAAGACGGCGGGGACGTGCCACTCGGCGCCGAACGACCCGAAGTCCTCGCTCGCCGGCGCCGGGCCGGTCTGCCGGACGCGGTCGGCCGGGAAGTACCGCCGGAAGGCGGCCACGACCCGCTCGGCCGCCGCCGGGTCATTCATCACCAGGTTGTACCGGTCGAGCGGCGTGATCTCGGGCGGCCGGGGCGCGCCCGAGGCCGCGGCCTCGGCGTTGACGATTCGCTCGATCGCGGCCAGCACATGCTTCCGCACGCCCGCGTCGAAGGTGCGCACGTTCAGCTTGATCAGCGCCTCGTCGGGGATCACGTTCTCCTTGGTGCCGGCCTGGAGGACGCCGACGGTGACCACCGCGGCGTCGGTGGCCGCGACCTCGCGAGAGACGATCGTCTGCAGCCGCAGCACCGTCGCCGCGGCCATCACCACCGGGTCGATGCTCGCCTGCGGCATCGAGCCGTGCGCGCCGCGCCCGAACAGCCGGATCTGGAGGCTGTCGGCGGCGGAGGTGATCGCCCCCGTGCGCCCGGCCACGGCGCCGGCCGGCCCCACCATGAGGTGCTGGCCGAGGATGACCGCGGGCTTGGGGAAGCGCGCGAAGAGCCCGTCGTCGATCATCGCCCGCGCGCCCTCGGCCGTCTCCTCGGCGGGCTGGAAGACGGCCATCAGGGTGCCCTGCCAGGCGCCGCGCGCCCGCGCGAAGAGCGCGGTCGCGCCGACCAGCCAGGTCACGTGCATGTCGTGGCCGCAGGCGTGCATCACCGGTACCGTCGCCCCGTCGCGGTCGGTGGCCGTGACCGCGCTGGCGTAGGGCAGGCCGGTCGCCTCCTCGACCGGCAGCGCGTCCATGTCGGCGCGCAGCATCACCGTCGGCCCGTCGCCGTTGCGCAGCAGGCCGACGACCCCGGTCGTGCCGACGCCGGTGGTGACGTCGTAGCCGGCCGCGCGCAGGTGGTCGGCCGCCAGGCCCGCCGTGCGGGTCTCCTGCATGGATAGCTCGGGGTGCTGGTGGATGTCCTTGTAGAGCGACTCCAGTTGGGGCGACAGGTCCGCGAGGCCGCTCAGGACGGCGTGGTCGGCGTCGGCAGTACCCTGGCCCATGGTGCGCTCCTCATCGCTCGGTGCGTCGCCGATCCCCGCGCCGGTGGTCGCCCCCGGGCTGCAAGGGCTATGCCGCCGCGCGCGGTGGCGGGCGCGGCGGATCCGGCGCGGGGAGCGGGCGACGCCGTCCTGGCTGCGCGGCAAGGTCAACGCGGGGCGGAGCGAGCCGACGAGCGGGGCGGTCGGCGTCGGCCCGCTGACCTCAGCCCCGCGTGGGCGCCAGGTTGACGACCTCGTACCACCGTTCCTGGCTGGCGGGCTGCTTCAGGCCGTCCATCTGCGCGCGCGTGCGCTGGAACGCCTCGGTGGCGTGCCACGCCTCCCAGGCGGCGCGCGTCTCCCAGGTGCCGACGATGACGCGCTTGTTCGGCGCGTCGAGCGGGATCAGGAGTTGCACGCCGAGCCAGCCCGGTTGCTGCTGGGCGTCGGCCAGCCGTTCCTGGAACGCCTGGTCCCACTGGGGCTCCTGTCCCGGCTCCAGCGTCGTCTCGGTAATGACGGTCATCATCGCGCCCGCTCCCCCACTACCACGACCGGGCGCGCGGCCCGGCCGCTCCATCTCGATGCGGCAGGGGGCGAGCAACATCCGTGCCAGCCGGGCGGGGCGTGGGGACATGGGAGCGTGGAGCGTGAGAGCGTGGTGGCGTCGTCGGCGTCGACGTGCGGTGCGGGGCGGACCGGGCGGCTGAAGCCGTGGCTGGGGACCGCTGCGCGGCGCGGAGCCCGCCTCCGCGGGCTCGGGCTACCCGGCACCGGGCCGGTCCCCCATGCAGGCGACGTTCGGCATCGCTCCTATCGCCCCACCGGTGGCCGCGTGGAGAGCGTCAGGCCGCGTAGGCGGCCTTCATGCACTGTGAGGCTGTGAGGCGCACCCGCCACCCGGCCGCCGCACGCTCTACATTCTCACGCTCTCGCGCTCCACGGCCTACGTGAAGCGCGCGCGGACCCGGCCGAAGCGCACCTCGTCACCCGGCCGCAGCACGGTCGGCTGCTTGATCCGCGTGCCGTTGACGAAGGTGCCGTTGGTCGTGCCCAGGTCGGTGACCCGCCACTCGTCGCCTTCGAGAGTCAGCCGCGCGTGCTCGGCGGAGACGAAGATGTCGGTCAACTTGATGTCGGCGTCGTCCTGCCGGCCGACCAGCATCCCGGAGCGCAGCGGGATCGGCGTCCCGGCGGCCGGGCCGCCGCGCTCGTGGTCCACGATCACCAGGCGTCCCTCGGGCGGCGGCGCGACCGCGCCGTTGCCGCCGACTTTGGCCGTCCCGATCGCCACCGTGCCGAGGTCGTGCGAGAGCGCGCGGACGACCTGCTGCCGGGTCTGCTCCAATTCCTTGACGCGCGCCTCGAGTGCGTCGCGCTCCTGCCGAAGTTCGTCGTACTCGCGCAGTTTGCCGGCGTCGGCCTCGCGCTCCCGCTGCAGCGCGGCGAGTTGCCGGCTGAGCGCCTCGATCTCCGCGTCCTTGCCGCGCAGCGCCTCCGCCTGGGCGGCCAGCTGCGCCTCGTAGGACTCGCGCACCGCCTGCAGCTCGGCCGCGTGCCGCGCCTCGGCCGGGCCAGCGTCGGCGGGCGCCACCATCTCGTCGGTCAAGATCTGGGTGGCGGGCGCGGTCAGGGGCGGGGCCGGTGGCGGCGACGCCGGGGCCGGCCGCTCCCGCTTCGGCTGGAGGGTCAGGCGGGCGGGCCAGTTGGGCGACGAGGGCATAGGCATCTCGACCTTCTCCGACTGCTCCGGCGGGGCCGGCGGCACGGTGCCAGGCGCCGGCCGGTCGACCACCTCGGGCGCGACCACGGCGGGTTCGGGCCGCGGCGGCCGCGGGGCGGCCACGACCGGCCGCGACCCGATCTGCTCCGCCAGTTGCGCGAAGATGGCGCCGCAGGTGGCGAAGCGCTTCTCGGGGTCCTTGGCCAGCGCGCGCAGGAGAATCTGCTCGACCCCTTGGCCGATGGCCGGGTTGAGGGTGCGCGGGCTGGGTGGCGCGGTCGTGATGTGGCGCATCGCCACCGCGCGCGCGGAGTCGCTGGCCGTGCCGGCGCGGAAGGGCGGCTGGCCGGTGAGCGCCTCGTAGAGGATGACGCCGAGGGTATAGACGTCGGTGCGGCCGTCGAGCGGCAGGCCGTGCGCCTGCTCGGGCGACAGGTACTCCGGCGTGCCGTAGTGGAGCGACCGCGCGGCCATGAGGAGGCTGTTGCCGCGCGGCAGCAGTTGGGCGATGCCCAGGTCGCTCAACACCGGGCGGTCGGGCGCCGGCAACAGGATGTTGCCCGGCTTCATGTCGCCATGCACCATCCCCTGCTCGTGCGCGTAGTCGAGCGCGGCGGCGATGGGGCCGAGCAGCCGAACCGCCTCGGACAGGGGCAGCGGCGCGCCGAGCGCGTTGCGCAGCGTGCCGCCCGCGACGTAGGGGCGCACGATGTAGGTCAGATCCTCCACCTGGCCGTAGTCGCGCACGGGGAGCAGGTGGGGGTGCTGCAGCGCCTTCAGCGCCTCCGCCACGCGCCGGAAGCGCTCGACGAAGGTGCGGTCCGCGCCGAGGTCGCGGTCGAACACGCGCATCGCGGCCGGCTGCCGGGTCTCGACCTCCGTCGCCTGGTATACGGAGGCGCGGTTGCCCTGGCCGATCAGCGCGTTGATGCGGTAGCCGCCTACCGTCGTCCCAATCAGGTCATCCACCGGGGCTCGGCCTCCCGCTACCGGTTCCTGCACGACCGCACCGGGCCGGTCGGGCGGCGGGCCGGTCGCCCGCGCGCCCGTCGGCCGGGGATCCTTGCCGCCAACCGGTCGGCCTGACGGATCTGTACGCTGCATACGGGTCGTCGGCCACCGGCCGCGCCGCCGCGCCGTGAAGCGCTCGCCCGCGCGCCCGTGCCGCCCACTCCTCTCTATGGTAGCAGAGACGCGGCCCGCCGCGCACCGGGCGGCGCGACCGGTTCTCTCTCCATAGCATAGGAGCGTCGGGGCGGGACGGCCATGCGACACTGGTCCTATCCCCGCCCGGCCGTTCGTCTACCTTTCTAAGACGACGGGACCGCTGAAAGCATCACGCGCGTGGGGGATTTCGCCCGGGTGGGCCGCAGCACTGGCGACCGAGGCCGCGGCTCGGGACGCCTCACGGCACATGAAGGCCGCCGGCGCAACCGGGGCACGTCCCACGAGCGCGGCTTCAACCGCCAGGCCCCCGGGGCCCCGACCATTCTGTCCGACCGCCCGGCCGCCCGACTCCCTCGGCTATGGTATCCTGCGCTGGCGAGGCGCGCCGGGGCGCGCGAGGAGGGGCGATGGCGACCGTGGGCGCGATCGTGGTCGGGGCCGGGCGCTCGGAGCGGATGAGCGGGGCGGACAAGGTCTTCGCGTCGCTCGACGGCCGCCCCCTCCTGGCCTACAGCGTGGCGGCCTTCGCGGCCAGCCGCGCCGTCCACTTCATCGTCGTCGTCCTGCACGAGCGCAACCTCGAACGGGGCCGCGCCCTGATCGCCGAGGGGCGCTGGCGCAAGGTCGTGGCGGTCGTCCCCGGCGGCGAGCGCCGCCAGGACTCGGTGCGCGCGGGCCTCGCCGCCCTGCCGCCGTGCGACCTCGTCGCGGTCCACGACGCCGCCCGCCCGCTGGTCACGACCGACCTGATCCGCCGCGGCGTCGAGGTGGCGGCGCAGACCGGCGCGGCGATCGCCGCGATGCCGGTCAAGGACACGATCAAGCGGGTCGGCGACGGCGGGCGCATCGTCGCCACGCCGCCGCGCGAGCAGCTCTGGGCGGCCCAGACGCCCCAACTCGCGCGGCGCGACCTCCTGGAGCGCGCCTTCGCCCTGGCCGACGAGCGCGGCCTGACCGTGACCGACGAGGCCGGGCTGCTGGAGGCGGCCGGCGAGCCGGTGACGGTCTTCGCCGGCTCCTACCGCAACCTCAAAATCACCACGCCCGAGGACCTCGCCATCGCCGCCGTGCTGCTCGGGGTCGCGGGATGAGCGCGGGGGGCGCGCGCGTCGGGATCGGCTACGACGTCCACCGCTTCGCGGCCGGGCGCCGGCTCGTCCTGGGCGGCGTCGCCATCCCGCACGACCGCGGCCTCGCGGGCCACTCCGACGCCGACGTGGTGCTCCACGCGATCATGGACGCGCTCCTCGGCGCCGCCGCGCTCGGCGACATCGGCCGGCACTTCCCGCCCGACGACCCGGCCTACCGCGACAGCGACAGCGGCGCGCTCCTGGCGACGGTGCGCGACCTGCTCGCCCGCGCCGGCTGGCGGCCGGTCAACGTGGACTGCACGGTCGTCGCCGAGCGGCCGAAACTGGCGCCGCACACCGAGGCGATGCGCGCGGCGATCGGCGCGGCGCTAGGCCTGCCGACCGACCGCGTCGGCGTGAAGGCGACGACGAACGAAGGGCTCGGCTTCGCCGGCCGCGAGGAGGGCATCGCGGCGCTCGCCGTGGCCCTGATCGAACGGAGCGACGAGTTGATCGTTGATGGTTGATAGTGCTTCGGGTCTCGCCCACGCGGGAAACGTCCCCGAGAACTTCCATCGACTCACAACTATCGACTACCAACCCACGAGGAAGCGATGCGGGTGCTCTTGCAACGGGTGACGCGGGCGGCGGTGCGCGTCGAGGGGGAGACGGTCGGGGAGATCGGGCCGGGGCTGGCCGTGCTGCTCGGCGTCGGCGAGGGCGACGGCCCCGACGACGCGACGTTCCTGGCGACCAAGACGGCGCAACTACGCATCTTCGCCGACGACGAGGGGAAGATCAACCGCTCGCTGGTCGAGAGCGGCGGCGCGGCGCTGGTCGTCTCGCAGTTCACGCTCTACGCCGACGCGCGCAAGGGCCGACGCCCGAGCTTCGTCCACGCCGCCCCGCCCGAGGAGGCCGAGCGGCTGGTGGCGGCGTTCGCCGACGCGCTCCGCGGGCAGGGGGTCGCGGTGGCGACCGGGCGCTTCCGCGCCTACATGCAGGTGGAGATCCACAACGACGGCCCGGTGACGATCTGGCTCGACACCGCGGAGTTGCGGAAGGGCTGAGGCCCCGCGCCCGCGGCGGCAAGTATAGGGCCCGGGTACACGAACAGGGAGGGATGGCAGGAATGGGTCACTCGACTGACGGGCTGGGGCGGCGCACGACCCGCCGGGCGTTCCTCGGCGGGCTGGCGGCGGGCGGCGCGGCGCTCCTCCTCGCGGCCTGCGGCGGCGGAGCGGCGACGCCGACGACGGCGCCGGCGGCCACGGCCCCCGCGCAGGCGACGAAAGCCGCCACCAGCGCCCCGGGCGCGGGCGGCGCCGCGACGGCGGCCGGCGGCGCATCCCCGGCCGCCACGGCGGGGGCGGCCCCCCAGGGCAAGCCGGGCGGGAGCATCATCATCGGCACGCTCGGCGAGGCCAACTCGATCAACCCCTTCGCCTCCAACGAGTCGGAGGGCGACTGGCGCGTGAAACTCCTCTTCGACGAGGTCGTGCGCCTCGACCCCAAGACGCTGGAGCCGGCCCCCGGCCTCGCGAAGTCCTGGAAGATCGACGGCAAGACCTTCACCTTCACCCTGAATGACGCCAAGTTCTCCGACGGCAGCGACCTCACCGCCGACGACGTCGCTTTCACGATCAAGGGCCTGCTGGCGAAGGCGACCGCCAGCCCGCGGCAGTCCTATTTCCTCGCCATCGAGGGGGCGCAGGACTACGCCAACGGGACGGCGCAGGACGTGTCCGGGATCAAGGTGGTGGACCCGAAGACGCTGGCGATCACGCTGGCCCAGCCGGACGCCTCGTTCCTCGGCAACATGCGCCGCGTCAGCCCAGTCCCGAAGAAACTCCTCGACGGCAAGGACCTCTCCAAAACCTCGAAGGAGCCCTTCTTCCAGAAGCCGGTCGGCGCCGGGGCCTTCACCTTCGTCTCCTGGCAGGTCGGCGGGGACTTCGTGGTCCAGAAGAACCCCAACTACTTCCAGCCGGGCCTGCCCTACCTGGACAAGATCACCCACCGCACGATCCCCGACGCGCAGAGCCTCGTCAACGCGCTCCTCTCCGGCGACATCGACGGCTCGCTCTACCCGAGCCCGGCCGGCGCGGACCAACTCAAGGCGAACAAGGACCTCACCGTCCTGGTGCCGCCCTTCGGCCAGCCGGACGGCTGGTACTTCAACTACAAGAACGCCTACCTCGCCAAGAAGGAGGTCCGGCAGGCGGTGGCGATGGCGCTCGACATGGAGCAGTTCGCCAAGGACTCGCTCTACGGGCTGGGCAAGCCGGCCATCGGCCCGATCGCGCCGAGCAACTACGCCTACGACAAGAACCTCAAGGCGATCCCCTACGATCTGGACAAGGCCAAGAGCCTCGTGCAGCAGGCCGGCGCGCCGCCCGACGGCATCTCCTTCATGGTCAACAAGGGCAACGTGCTCCGCGAGGACTTCCTCACCTACACCCAGGCCCAGCTCCAGAAGATCGGCTGGAAGATCAAGCCGGAAGTGATCGAGTACGCGACGGCGGTGGACCGCGTGACCCGCAAGGACTTCGACGTGGCCGAGTCGGGGATGTTCGGCTCCGGCGCGACGATCGACCCGGGCGACCTCTACGAGCAGTTCGTGACCGGCGCGTCGCGCAACTACCAGGGTTACAGCAACCCGCAGATGGACATGCTGCTGAAGCAGGCGAAGCAGGAGCTGGACATCGAGAAGCAGAAGGGCCTCTACGCCCAGATTCAGGAGATCCTGATGGCCGACCTGCCGACTGCCTGGGAGTGGTACCGCCCCTACCTGCACGTCGTCAAGAAGAAGTTCGCCGGCTACGTCGACAGCCTCGACACCGGCGGGATCTTCTCCGAGATGGAGAAGGTGTACATCAGCGGCTGACGGGAGTCGGGCCGTCGGGCTGTCGGGCGGTCGAGGGGCCGGGCGGCTGAAGCCGCGGCTGGGGCGCTTGCCGGCGCACGAAGGCCGCCTCCGCGGCCTGGGTTCTGCCCCGACGTCTCCTTCGCAGGGGCCGGCCCCGTGCCGGCCTACGATGAGGCCGAACCGGTAACCGATCCCGTATAGGGATTGGCAGGGCCGGGACCCAGCCCGCACAGGCGGGCTTCGTGCCGCGGAGCGGCCCCCAGCCGCGGCTTCAGCCGCCCGGCGCCGACTCGACCGCCCGACCGCCCGACCATCTCGTGCTATCATGGCGGCTACGGCGCAGGCGAGTGGAGGAGGGACAGGTGGCGATGGGCGCGTCACAGGATCGGCGACTCACTCGACGGGCGCTCCTCGGCGGGCTGGCGGCGAGCGGCGCGGCCGCGCTCCTGGCGGCCTGCGGCGGCACCGCCCCGACGAACACGCCCGCCGTGGCGCCGGCCACCGCGCCGGCGACGAAGCCGGCCGGCGGCGCGGTCCCGACCGGCGCGACGGGCGCCGCCACCGCCCCGCCTACCCCGGCCGCCGCCTCGCCGGCCGCGGCGCAGCCGACCGCCGCGGGGACGCCCAAGCAGGGCGGCTCGATCATCCTCGGCACGCTCGGCGAGGCCAGCACGATCAACCCCTTCGTCGCCAACGACACCGAGGGCGACTTCCGCGTGAAACTGCTCTTCGGCCAGCTGGTCCGGCTCGACCCGCAGAGTTTCGCGCCCAAGCCGATGCTCGCGAAGTCGTGGCAGGCCCAGGGCAACACCTTCACCTTCACGCTGCAGGATAACACCAAGTTCTCCGACGGCAGCGATCTCACCGCCGACGACGTCGCGTTCACGATGAAGGGCATCCTGGCGAAGGCGACGGCCAGCCCGCGGCAATCGTTCTTGCTCTCGATCCAGGGGGCGCAAGAATACGCCAACGGGACCGCTCAGGACGTCGCGGGCATCAAGGTCACGGACCCGAAGACGCTGGTGGTGACGCTGGCCCAGCCCGACGCCTCGTTCCTGGCGAACATGCGCTACGTCAGCCCGGTGCCGAAAAAGATGCTCGACGGCAAAGATCTCTCCAAGACCTCGAAGGAGCCCTTCTTCCAGAAGCCGATCGGCGCCGGCCCGTTCGTCTTCTCGTCCTGGCAGGTCGGCGGCGACTTCGTCGCCGAGCGCAACCCGTACTACTTCGAGGCGGGCAAGCCCTACCTCGACAAGATGACCCACCGCACGATCCCCGACGCCCAGAGCCTCGTCAACGCGCTCCTCTCGGGCGACATCGACGGCTCCAACTACCCCAGCCCCGCCGGCGCCGACAAGCTCCGGGCCAGCAAGGACCTCAACGTGCTGGTGCCGCCCTTCACCGCGCCGGACGGCTGGGAGTTCAACGTCGCGCACCCCTACCTGAGCAAGAAGGAGGTGCGGCAGGCGGTCGCCTACGCGCTCGACATCGCGCAGTTCGCCAAGGATTCGCTCTACGGGCTGGGCAAGCCGGGGGTCGGGCCGATCGCGCCGGGCAACTACGCCTTCGACAAGAGCCTCAAGCCGATCCCCTACGATCTCGACAAGGCCAAGAGCCTCCTGCAGCAGGCGGGCGCGCCGCCCGACAACGTCTCGTTCATCGTCAACAAGGGCAACGTGCTCCGCGAGGACTTCCTGACCTACACCCAGGCCCAGCTCGCCAAGATCGGCTGGAAGATCAACGCCCAGACGATCGAGTACGCCACGCTGATCGACCGGCTGACGAAGAAGGACTTCGACGTCCAGGGCGTGACGCCGGGCACCGGCGCGACGCTCGACCCGGGCGAGCTCTACAACAGTTACCTCTCGACCTCGCCCGCCAACTACTCCGGCTACAGCAACCCGAAGCTGGACGACCTCTTGAAGCAGGCGAAGGAGCAGTTGGATCCCCAGCAGCAGATCCCGATCTACGCCCAGATCCAGCAGATCCTGATGGACGACCTGCCGGTCTACTACGCCTGGTACCGCCCCTTCCTCCACGTCGCCAAGAAGAAGTTCACCGGCTACGTGGACAGCGTCGACATCGCCGACATGCACGGCCTCAGCAACACGCTCCAGGACTGGTACGTCGTCGGCTGAGCGGCGCGACCGGGCCGGGGCGCGAAAGGGACGGGGATGAGCAACATCGGCACCTACATGTTGCGGCGGGTGCTCCTGGTGATCCCGCTGCTGATCGGCCTGACGATCCTCATGTTCGCCCTGATCCACCTGGCGCCCGGCGACCCGGTGCGCGCCTTCATCTCGGAGCAGGGCGGCGACCCGACCTTCGTCGAGCAGATGCGCCACAACCTCGGGCTGGACAAGCCGATCCCGGTGCAGTATGCGATCTACATGGGCCACCTGGCGCGCGGCGACCTCGGCACGGCCTACACCTTCAACAGCAAGCCGGTGATGGACCTCATCAAGGACCGCGCCGGCGCGACGATCATCCTGCAGGGGATCTCGCTGCTGGTCGCGCTGCTCATCGCCGTCCCGCTCGGCATCCTCTCGGCGACCCGGCAGTATAGCTGGCTGGACAACTCGACCACGGTCGGCAGCTTCGTCGGGCTGGCGATCCCGAACTTCTGGCTGGCGCTGCTGCTGCAACTCTTCCTGAGCGTCAAGATGGGCTGGCTGCCGACGATCAGCACCGGCTGGGCCGACGCCGCCTTCCCCGGCAAGCTCAAGTACCTGATCATGCCGGTCGCGGTCCTCGCCTTCCCCTCGGTCGCCTACTTCGCGCGCTTCATGCGCTCGGCGATGCTGGAGGTGCTGCGGCAGGACTACATGACGACCGCGCGGGCGAAGGGGCTGGGCGGCCGGGCGGTCCTCTACCGCCACGGCCTGCGCAACGCCCTCATCCCGATGATCACCGTCACCGGGCTCCAGGTCTCGCGCCTGCTCGGCGGCTCGGTCATCATCGAGCAGATCTTCGCTTGGCCGGGGTTAGGGTTGCTGGCCTACGATGCGATCACCCGGCGCGACTACCCCGTCATCCTCGGGGTGACGGTCGTGGCGGGGACGTTCGTCCTGCTCATCAACATCGTGATCGACTTCCTGTACGTCGTCGTGGACCCGCGCGTCTCGCTCAGCGGGCGCGGCGCGGGGAGTGACTAGGGGGCGGGCCATGTCCGAGCTATCGCCGGCGACCGAGACGGGACCTCGCGCCGCCGCCCTGAGCGCGGAGGAGCGCCACCTGGCGCGCTCGAAGCCGCGCAAGCACGTCGTCCTCCGCCGCTTCGCCGAGAACCGGCTGGCGGTGGCCGGCCTCGTCGTGATCGTCATCTTCTACGCCATCGCCGTCGTCGCGCCGGCGATGGAGCGCTACGACCCCGACACGCTCAACCCCGGCTTCCGCTCGAAGCCGCCCTCGGCGCTGCACTGGCTCGGCACCGACCGCAATACGCGCGACGTCTACGCGCGGCTGCTCATCGGCGGGCGGGTCTCGCTCACCGTCGGCTTCACCGCGGTGCTGATCGTGATGACGATCGGCACGCTGCTCGGCGCGCTGGCCGGCTATTTCGGCGGCTGGGTCGACACGACGATCATGCGCACGACCGACCTGCTGCTGGCGATCCCCCAGATCCTCCTGCTGATCGCTGCCGCGGCGCTCTTCTCGGCCGGCATCGTCACGACGGTGGTCGTCATCGGCGTGACCTCCTGGCCCGGCTGCGCCCGGCTGGTGCGCGGGCAGTTCCTAACGCTGCGCAGTCAGGACTTCGTCACCGCCGCGCGGGCGATCGGCGCGACGCCGGCCCAGATCATCCGCCGCCATCTCTTCCCCAACACACTCTCGGTGATCATCGTCGAGGCGACGCTCTGGCTGGCCTACGCGATCCTGCTGGAAGCGACCCTCTCCTACCTGGGCCTCGGCGTGCAGATCCCGACGCCCTCGTGGGGCAACATGCTCCAGCAGGGGCAGACCGAGCTGCTCAACGGCGCCTGGTGGCTGACCGTCTTCCCCGGCCTGGCGATCTTCCTGGTCGTCCTCGCCTTCAACCTGCTGGGCGACGGCCTCCGCGACGCGCTCGACCCGCGCCTCCAGCGGCGCTAAGGACGGACGGGATTCACCGCAGAGCACGCAGAGAGCGCAGAGGACGACGAGAGAACGAGGGAAGTACGAAGGACGAGTACGAAGGACGAATTGATTACGTCTCCTCTCCTTCGTTCTCCGCGTCCTCTGCGCCTCTGCGGTGAAATAAGACGAAGGGAGGCTGACCGTATGGCGACGACGCCGGGCGCCGGGACCGAGCCGTTGACGATCCAGCAGCCGGAGTACGACGAGCGGGTGCGGCGCGTGCGGCAGGCGCTGGCCGCGCGCGAGTTGGACGCGCTGGTCCTCTTCCACCCGATCCGCATGGCCTACGTCGCCGGCTTCTTCCACCTCCAGACCGAGCGGCCGATCGCGCTGGTCGTGCCGGTGGACGGCGACCTCGGCGTGCTGGTGCCGCACCTGGAGCGATTGCAGGGCTCCGCGCTGGCGGGCGTCGGGCACGTCAAGACCTATCCCGAGTACCCGACGGGCGGGACCAAGCACCCGATGGAACATCTGCGCGACCTGCTCGCCGAGATGGGCCTTGCCGGCAAGCGCCTCGGCTACGACCACGACGGCCATCACGACGTCAACAGTTACGACGGCCCGCCGCTCTCGGAGGTTGTCGAGGGGCACACCGAGCGGGCGCGCGACATCGTCGACACGCTGCGGCTGGTCAAGAGCGAGAACGAGCTGCGGCTGATCCGCGAGAGCGCGAAGTGGGGCGACCTGGCGCACCGCACGATGCACGAGCGCGTGACGCTCGGCTGCTCGCCGCTGGCCGTCTCGATCGCCGCCTCGGCCGACGCCAGCCTGGCGATGATCGCCGCGCTCGGCCCGAGCTACCGCCCGCGGACGATCGGTCGCGGGACGCCGGCGCTGGTCCGCTTCAAGGCGGGCGCGAACACGCTGGTGCAGCACGGGGCCATCGCCGGCCACGGCGTCCGGCGCGGCGACGTCCTGGTGACCTTCGCCATCGCCGACGTCGGCGGCTACCACTCCGAGTTGGAGCGGACGATGATCGTCGGCGAGCCGAACGACGACTTCGTCAAGTACTTCGAGCTGATGGTGCGGTTACAGGAGGTCGCTTTCGGCGCGCTGAAGCCGGGCCGGTCGCTGGCCGAGGCAGAGGCGGAGGTCTGCCGCGCCTACGAAGACCTCGGCGCGACGCGCTTCCAGCAGCACCACTCCGGCCACGGCATCGGGCTGGAGGGCCACGAGGCGCCGTTCATCGACAAGGGCGACGAGCGCATCATCGAAGAGAACATGGTCATCTCGGTCGAGCCGGGCCTCTATGTGCCCGGACTGGCCGGCTTCCGCCACTCCGACACGGCCGTCGTCAAGGCGGGCGGCGCCGAGCCGATCACCACCTACCCGCGCGACCTGGCGAGCCTGACGGTGCGGGTGTGACGGCGTGGGCCGTGGGGCGTGAAATCTGTTCGGGGCTGGGCGACCGTCATCCCCTTCGTCCGGGCCGGCCCCCGTGCCGGCCCGGTCTCCGGGCAGACCGACAGCCGGTCCACCCCGGGCGTGGCGCAGGCCGGTGTCCCGATCTCCGGCCGCGCGATCCGCCGTCGGGCCCGGGGACGATGCCCCGGGCGCGGCATTGGTCGGTGCGCCGGGTGGGTAGCCGCCGATGACGCGGACGGTCGCGACGGCAAGCTGTCCCACGCCGGGGTGCTGACTCCGATGCCGGTCGGCCGGGAACGCGGGCCGGCACGGGGGCCGGCCCCGACGAGGAGGATGGGCCGAGGCGACCGGATAGCCCCGGGTAAGGGACGCCCTACGGCCCACGCCCCACGCCCCACGAGGAGCGCGATGCTGCCGGAAGACCTCGTCGTCCGCCCGCTCCGGGAGGGCGAGGCCGAGCGCCTGAGCGCCGCGCCGTGGCCGGGCGGCCTCCCCGAGCGGCACCGCGACCGCCTGGCGCGGCAGCGGCGCGGCGACGCGCTCTACCTTGTCGCCTGGCAGGGGGAGCGGCCGGCCGCGCATCTGCTGATCGCGTGGACCGGGCCGGAGGACGAGCCGATGGCCTCGCGGCTGTCGAAGTGCGCCGAGATCCAGGACTTCGTCGTGCGGCCCGACCTGCGCTCGCGCGGCGTCGGCCGCCGGATGCTGGCGCTCGCGGCGGCGCTGGCGCGCGGGCGTGGCTACGCGCGGCTCGGCCTCAACGTCGGCCTCGACAACCCCCGCGCGCGGGCCTTCTATGAGCGTGCCGGCTTCGGCGAGACCGGCTTCGGCCCG
The DNA here is from genome assembly GCA_035708265.1 of Thermomicrobiales bacterium. Lineage (GTDB taxonomy): Bacteria > Chloroflexota > Chloroflexia > Thermomicrobiales > CADCWN01 > DASSSV01. Next base: position 20,181 of record DASSSV010000140.1, read on the forward strand.
CGGCCGATCCGCTGGCAGTCCCGCGGCCCCGACGGCGAGACGTACTGGCACGAGGAGATGGCCGTCTACATGGTCAAGGATCTGGCTACCGGGCAGATTTCATCATAGGTATGTCTGGTGGATCGGAGGTGGGGGCAATGGCCGCGCCGGTCACGATCGAGTTGGAGCATTCTGAGGCCCTAGTCTTGTGGGAGTTCCTTTCGCGCGT
>DASSSV010000141.1:0-4164 GCA_035708265.1 Thermomicrobiales bacterium
AGCGCGGCGGCGCGGAGGGCGCGCCGTCGCGCGTGGAGGCGGAAGTGCCATACGGCTCCCGCGAGGCGGCCGGAAGCGACGAGAGCCGTGCGGAGTGTCCGCACATGCGCCCGCGATCGGACTGAATGAGCGCGCGGCCGCGACGCGCGGTCGGTGACGGGGCGCCTGACACCCTGCCCCGCGCCGGGGCACCCGGACTATGACCCGGTCACCCGGACCAGTGCCTCGACCGCGCGGTTCAGATCGCCGGTGGTCAACGCATAACACTCGACGCCACGGAGCAGTTCGACGAGGCCCTCGACCCCGCGCGCGCCGAGCGCGGCGACGTTGAACCCGTGCGCCAGCAGGCGCGGCAGCGCTGCGGCGCGGGTTAGGGGCGTCAGCGCCGCCCGCGCGCCGGAGACGTACTCGGGGAAGACGACGTGGCGGACTGGCACCGGCGCGGCGGGCCAACCGTCGTCGGGCGGGCGGATGTACGCGACGCGCTGGTCGTCGGCGGCGAGCTGCGGGTAGAGCGGGGCCAGCGCGCGGCGGCTGCCGGGCTTCACGCAGAGGCTCTTGGCGAACGGCACCAGCCGCCAGGTGGCGAGTTGCAGCGCGGCGACCTCGTCGCCGAGGTACTGGAACCCAGCGCGGAGCAGCGCGGCGGTGAGCGTCGTCTTGCCGCTGCCCGAGGCCGCGGGGAGGATCAGCCCGCGGCCGTCGCGCGCCAGCGCGCCGGCGTGCAGCAGCAGGTACCGCCCGCCGAGGTGCTCCACCGCCGCGGTGTCGATCGCCCATTCTAAGGTGGGCAGGATGTCGTCCCACGCGGTAACCTCGCCGAGCGGCTCCCCGTCGCGGGCAATAACATAGCACTCAGGCCGCGCGGGATCGCGCCGCACCTCGAAGTCCACGCCTGAAGAGGCAGCCGACGCGGTCGCCCAAGCCGGGGCGGGCGGGAAGAGGGCCGGCATCATCCGGAGGACCGGCGCGGGTCCGCGGACCCGCGCCCGGAACCCGAGGATGTCGCCCGCCCACGCCGGCCCGTCGGGCCCGGGCGGGACGCCGGCGCGATCCGCGATCGCGAGGCCGGCCCGGTCGTGCACGGTCACCACCGCGCGACACCCGGCACGACCGGGTCGCTGGCCGCAGCCCGCGGCGACGGGTCGCCCGACTCACCGTCCTCAACCTCGGCGCTCGTCAGCAGACGAGCCTGCTGGAGCGCGACAATGATGTCGGTTACGTCGGCGACGACCTGTTCGCCGCGCAGCCCGAAGGCGCCGGCCAACTCGCGCGCGATGGCCCCGGTGCCGCGCGACCCGTCGCATAGCGCCCAGACCCGCGCGCCTGTTGGGTTCAGCAAGTAGGCTTCGCCGCTGCGCGGCTCGTAGAGCACAAGCTCGTCGTCGAGGGGATACGCCGAAACGTCCGGGCAGGGCGTCAGCATCTGGCTCTCCATGCACGCTGGCGCAACGCTCGAAGGTCGGCCGGCGGCCCGGCGCGCGGACTGTGCCGCGGCGCCGCCGGGGAAAGCGCGCGCTACTTATTGTTGGTGGCGGCGATCGCGGTCTCCAAGCTGACGATCATTGTCCTGTCGCCGCTGGCGAGGGCGCTGTTGACCCGGTTGATGATGTCGATCGCCGCTGCGCCGCCCGTCTTGGCGTCGAAGGTGTAGGGCGGCGAGAGCGTGGAGTTCTGCGTATTGAGCAACGAGGCGACGGCCTGGAACAGCAGTTGGTGGGCCGCGTCCAGGACCGTCGACCCGCCACCCGGGCTGTTCTCGGTCTGAAGGAACGTCTGGCTCGCGAGCGTCGCCGTGCTCTGGCCGCCGAGCGTCGCGGAGAAGGTGAAGACAGTGTCCAGCGTCGTGGTCGCGGTGTAGGTGATCCCGGCCCCGGTGGGGAAGTGGCTGGCCTTCTTGTAATACCCGGGCGTCAATCCGCCAGTCCCAGTCGGCGGCGGGGGCGGTGGTGGAGGAGGCGGTGGTGGTGGCGGGGGCGGGGCGGAGGTCGCGGCGAGCGCGCCGGGCACGCCGAGTGACCGCAGGCTCGGCTTGACGTAGCCACCGGTGATGGCGGCGCCCGTCGCCGCCGCCCCCTTGACGAACGCACGCCGCGTCGTGCTCTGCTTCACCGCTTCTCGTTCTCGTTGCTCCTGCTCGGTCACGCTACCACCCTCATTGTGCGACGCACAAATATGCCGACCGTTGACAAGCACCGAAACCCGGGGATGGATACTCTCCCGATGCCGACCTCGCCAGGGAAGTGACGGGGCACTGTTGGGGCGTGCGGCTAGAACAACCGGCGCGACGGCAAACTTCGCGGGACTTGAACCCAGATCAGGGTGGGATGGGCACACGAATGGAACCGAGATTGTATCTTGACCTACTTCCCGAGCGTAGCATTGCCCGGTATGGATTGGATCTACGCGGACGTTTGCTGTCGGTTGAGGGGTGATTGAGCGGACGCCGGCGACGCGAGGGATGGGCGGTACGTCATTCCAGGGTCAGCAGGCCGGCCTCCCGTAACGCCGCCAACAACTCGCGGACATCGCCCAACGCCCGCTGATACGGCAGGCCGAAGCGCGCGGCCAGGTCCTGCGCGAGCACCGCGACCGCGCGATCGCGGCGCTCCCAGGGCTACGTGCCCGTCGCGTTCAGCGCGTGCGCGGTTCCGCGGCAGGCAGCGATTGGCGAAACGGTCGTCGGTGGCGTTGATCCAGGCGCGGGTGCGCGGCGCCGGCACGAGCGGCATCGCCACCGCGGGGTTGATGCGATGGGCCCCGAGTTCGGGCGTACCTTCGCGCGATGCCTCTTCCTCGCCGGCCGGGAGCTCCCCTTCGCGCAACACAACCATCGCTCCTCGCGCTCAGGAAGCGGCGGGGACCAGCCCCGCCTCGGGGACTGCCGGGACCACCTCGGCCGCCGCCCGTCCGCCGAACTGGAGGTCGTGGAGCTCGCGGTAGAGCCCGTCGGCCCCCAGCAGCCCCTCGTGCGTGCCCTGCTCGACGATCCGCCCGCCGTCGAGGACCAGGATGCGGTCGGCGCGCCGCACCGTGGCCAGGCGGTGGGCGATGACGAAGGTGGTGCGCCCGCGCATCAGCGCGTCGAGCGCCGCCTGCAGCAGGTGCTCGGAGCGCGCGTCGAGCGCGGACGTCGGCTCGTCGAGGATCAGGATGCGGGGGTCGCGCAGGAAGGCCCTGGCGATGGCCAGGCGCTGCTTCTGGCCCTCCGACAGCCGCGCCCCGCGCTCGCCGACGACGGTGTCGAGCCCGTCCGGCAGGGCCTCGACGAACTCCCAGGCGTTGGCCGCGCGCAGCGCCGCGACGACCGCCGCCCCGTCGGCGCCCTCCCGCCCGAAGGCGACGTTGGCGCGGACGGTGTCGGCGAAGAGGAAGGTGTCCTGGAAGACGATGCCGATCTGCTCGCGCAGCCCGGCCAGGGTCAGGTCGCGCAGGTCCACCCCGTCCAGCGTCACGCGGCCCGCGGTGGGGTCGTAGAAGCGGGCGAGCAGGCTCATCAGCGTGCTCTTGCCCGCCCCGCTCGGCCCGACCAGCGCGACCAGCTCGCCCGGGCGCGCGGCGAAGGAGACGTCGCGGAGCACCGGCCGGCCCGGCGCGTAGCCGAAGCTGACGCGATCGAACGCCACCGCCCCGGCAACGCCCGCGGGCTCGGCTGCCCCGGGAGGGTCCTCAACCTCCGGGATCTCGTCGAGGAAGGCGTAGATCCGATCCGCGGCGCCGAGCGACTTCTGGACGGTGGCGAAGAGCCCCAGGAACTGGCCGGCGGGGTAGATGACGAGGCCGAAGAGCGTGCGCATCGCGATGAGGGTGCCGACCGTCGTCCGCCCCTGGATGACCAGGTAGCCGCCGTAGAGCAGGATCACGAGCGTCACGAGGAGCCCGAAGAGCGTCTGGCCCGTCTGCAACGTGCTCGTCATGTAGGTCACGCGCATGCGCAGGCGGAGCAGATCCTCCAGCGTCGTGGCGAACTGGCGGTATTGGGAGGCTCCGCGCCCGAAGGCGACGACCTCGCGCAGGCCGGCCAAGTTTTCATGCACCCGCTGCACCACCTCGGCGACCTTCTCCTGCACGCGGCGGGCCGCCGCGCGCAGCGGGCGCGTCAGCACGGTCCCGATCCCCGCCACCCCCAGCGGCAGGATCCCGGTGACGACCGCGAGCTGCGGG
>DASSSV010000142.1:0-4901 GCA_035708265.1 Thermomicrobiales bacterium
TCCGCCTCGGCGATCGCGCGGCGCATCGCCGGCGTCGGCCTGGTCGCGGTGTCGCTGTAGAGGTCGATCAGCGCCATGCCCTCGCTCCGCTCGGGAGGACTCAGGACTCAGGACTCAGGACTGAGTGCCTTGCCGCCCGGGCGACAAGCCTTATCGGAGGGCGCGATCGTCCTGCGGAACCTCACTGAGTCCTGAGTCCTGAGTCCTGAGTCCTTCTCGTTCTCGCTCCGCGCGTGCGGCCGCGGCGTGGGCGCGGAGCGATTCGCTGAACTGGCGGTACTCGGGCGTGGGGCGGACGAAGCGCTGGGCCAGGAAGTCGCCGATGATGACGACGGGCAGGGCGAAGAGCGCGGCCACCGTCAGGTATTCGAGCAGGCAGATGGCGGCGACGGCGCAGACGACCAGCGCGAAGAAGAAGAGGTCTACCAGGAGGTCGCCGGTCGTGCCCTTGCCGACCTGCGGGAAGCCGTTGGCGGCCCACATGTCCATCCGCCAGCGGGCGTCGCCGAGGAGGGCGGAGAAGAGCAGGCCGACGACGAACGCGCCGAGCGGCAGGAAGGGGCCGCCGACGTGGCGGTAGAAGAGCAGCGCCAGCCCGAGCGCGCCGAGGACGAGCAGGGCCAGCGAGACGGCGCGCAGGGGGGCCGCGACGGCGTGGTGGGCCAGCACGGGCGGCACGACGTAGGGGTCGCTGTAGTCCCTGGTCTGGCTCGTCATCGTCAGGCCGAGGATCTGCCGCCAGTAGTCGAAGAGCGTGACCCAGACGAAGAAGGCGACCTGCAAGCCGAGCGTGGCGCGCCCGATGGCGCGCCAGCGCGGGTCGGGGTCGCGCCAGGGCCGCGCGATCTTCCGCCGCAGGCGCCAGAGCCCCGCCCCGACGACGAGCAGCAGGACGAGCGAGATCCCCGCGTTGCCGCTGACGGCCCACTTGACGAATGCGATCACCGGACCAGACCCTCCCGAACGGTATTGTTGCTCCCCTCATTGTAACATCCGGGCGGCGCGGAATCGCGGCAGCGTCGCCGATTGTCGGGTGGGTGTATACTCAGGGCGAGGAGGCGGCAACCGGACACCGGCGGAGGGGCACATGGCGACAGAGTACCCAGACATCCATGAAACGCCGGGTGTGTGCGGCGGCTATCCCCGCATCGGGGATACGCGAATCCCCGTGCGGGTGATCGTCGAGCACGCGCGCGCCGGCGTCGATGTCGCCGGAATCCTGGCGATGTACCCCGATCTCACGCGCGAGCAAGTGGAGGACGCGCTGGCCTATTACGCGCAACACCCGGAGCGAGTGGACGAGGACATCGCGACCAACGCGCGCGCGCTGGCGGACCTGCGCAAACCGAATCACAGCGCCCGATGGTCGGCGTAGGCGTTGCAATCTTCACGGACGAAGATGTTGACGGGCGACTGGCGGGCGAACTGCGGCGGCGCGGCTACGATGCCGTCAGTTGCCGCGAACTGGGCCGGAGCAACCTTGGCGTTCCCGACGACGATCAACTCGCCGCCGCTACCGAGCAGGGACGCGCCTTGCTGACCTTCAATGCGCGCGACTATATCCGTCTGGATCGCGAGTGGAAGGCCGCGGGCCGGGCGCACGCCGGGATCATCGTCTCGGTGCAGATTCAGGACCTCGGTGAACTTCTGCGGCGCGTTGAGTTGCACCTTCGGCGCTATTCACCGCACGAGCAGGCCGATCGGCTGCTGTGGCTTGCGGGATGACGAGTGGCACGACGCGATCGGATCACGACGATAAACGGAGGCCCGGCCAGTCGGCCGAGCCTCCGCTGTTACATCCTGGCGGGCGTGGAGTCGGATCAGTCGCCGTAGTTCGGGGTGGGGACGATGGTCCAGGTCTTGACGGTGTCGATGTTGTCGGCCAGGACCTCCGCGCCGAGCCGGCCGAGGAGGACCTGGTAGCGCGGGTTGGAGTTCTCCGGGTGCGCCTCGAAGCGGTTGCGCTCGAAGTACTGCACCGTGTAGACCTTGCCGTCGGTGTAGCGCAACTGGAACTGCTCGGTCATCGCCATGCCGAAGACCGGCAGGCCCCCGTTGTCCGTCCAGTACTGCAGGAACTGGCCGCGCAGCGTGTGCTGCGTCGCGTTGAAGATGTAGCAGGTGTTGGCGTTCTCGCAAGGCTGCGGCGGCGCGGCCTTCTCCTCCTTGAGACCGAGACTATTGTCGTCGTCGATCGCCAGCGCGCCGAGGCGGGTCAGCTCGACCTGGTACTGCACCGGGTTCTCCGGGTGCCACTCGAAGATGGCCCGCTCGTAGAACTGGACGATCATACCGTTCGACGTGCGCAGCGTCGGGCTGATCGGGAAGCCGATGATGTCGAGCGCGTAGCCGCCGGTAGCCTGGTCCACCGCGCGCCAGAAGTCGAGGAAGGCGTTGGCCGAGCAGTACGGCGCGGCCTGCTGTGGGCACCACTGGCTGTTCGCCGCGGCCGCGTGCTGCGTCGGCATGAGCGCGGTGCCCCCGAACATCGCCAGGAGCAGCAGCCCCGACAGGAGTACCCGCCCCCGTGATACGAACCGTCTCACCGTGTTTCCTCCCCATTCGATCGGACAGCATCACCCGTGGGTCGCGTTCGCCCCCTGCCCGCCGCGTGCCGGGCGCCTGACGGCGCGCGGCGAGTGGGGTTCGTCATGAGTACGCCGGGATGGCCGCTTGTGTTTCGCTTTCGCGCTGACCGGCGAATCGGACGGCGAACGGCGGCCGCGAGGGGCCGCGCTATCGTCGCCCCATCAACGCAGCGGCCAGGCGGGGAGCGGCTGGCCGAGCGCGGCGGCCGTCAGGGGCGGGCCGGCGGCCAGTTGGACGGCGGCGTCGGGGAAGGCGGCGCGGACGGCGGCCGGCAGGCTCGCCGCGGTCGTCGGGATGGCGTCGGCGGCCGGCGTCGGGGCGGCCTGGGCCGCGCCGCACTCCTGGGCGTACGCCTGCGCGATGAACTGCCTCACGCCCGCGCCGCCGTTGTGAACGAAGTCGGCCAGGATGGCGTTCTCGCTCTGCTCGAAGTCGTTGACCGGGTTCGGCTTGCCGTTCGGGCCGTACCACGCCTTCCAGAGCGTCGCCTCGGCCATGAAGCCGCGGTATTCGAGCGTGAAGCAGTCGTTGGTCGTCTGCGGCGGGCCGTAAGTTGCGATGTCGTAGGCGTGCTGGCCCTCGTGCCCGGTCACGGCGGCGAGGTCGTGCGGGTCCATCGCGCGCAGCATCGGCGCATAGGTGATCGAGTTCGTGCGCGAACTGTACATCCCGGCCACGCCGTCCGGCAGCGGCGCGAAGGTCCATTGCACCTGCCTGGCGGCGAGGTTGTCGGTGATGTAGCGCATCGCCGGCACGCCCTGGATCAGCGCGTAGGCGGCGTTCACCAGCGCCTGGTCGCTGGCCGGCGTCGGGGCGGGCGCGCCGCCGTAATTCGGCGTGGCGACGACCGGCCAGGTCTTGACCGTGGCGAGGTTGGCCGCCAGGACCTCGGCGCCGAGGCGGCCGAGGAGCACGCGGTAGCGGGGGTTGGCGTTCTCGGGGTGGAACTCGAAGCGGTTGCGCTCGAAGTACTGCGCGGTGTAGGTCTGCCCGCTGGCGGCGCGGAGCGAGAACTGCTCGGTCAGCGGGTAGCCGAAGACCGGCAGGCCGCCGTTGCCGAGCCAGTACTGGAGGAAGTCGCCGCGGAGGGTGTGGTTGGTCTGGGTCGCGAGCGTGCAGGTCTCGACGAGCGCGCCGCAGGAGACCGGGGGCTGGGCGGCGAGTTGCTGGAGTTGCGGGCTGCCGTCCACCGCGTCCGCGCCGAGGCGGCTCAACTCCACCTGGTACTGCGCGGGGTTCTCCGGGTGCCACTCGAAGATCGCGCGCTCGTAGAACTGCACGATCCGGCCGTCGGGCTGCCGATAGGTCGGGCTGATCGGATAGCCGAGGATGTCGAGCGCATAGCCGCCGGTGGACTGGTCCACGGCGCGCCAGAAGTCGAGGAAGGCGTTCTGCGCGCAGAACCCGGTCTGCGGCGGGCACCAGGACTGGTTCGCGGCGGCCGCCCGGTGGGCCGGCAGGACGCCGAGCACCAGCGTCGCCAGCAGGACCCCGACCAGGAGCGCCCGCACCGGGCGCGCGACGTGTCGCATCGTGCTCTCCCCCGCTCGTCCCGGCAAGGCGCGGCCACGCCGCCCGCGCCCGCGTGTCCGATTCTACGACGGGCGGGCGCGCGCGGTTTCGCCGGCGCCGCGCCGTTGACACCGCCCCGGCCGGGCGGTATCGTGGCGCCCACCGATGCGGACGGACGCGCGGATAGAGAAGGGAGCGGTCGCATGACGAAGATCGAGCAGCGGCTGGAGCAACTCGGCATCACCTTGCCGCCCGTGCCGAACCCGGCCGGCACGTACTCCCACGCGGTGCGCTCGGGCAACATGCTCTACCTCTCCGGCAAGGGGCCGCACACCGCCGACGGCACGGCGCCGACCGGCAAGGTCGGCCGCGACGTGACGACGGAGGAGGCATACCAGCACGCGCGCTCGGTCGGCCTGACGCTCATCGCCGTGCTCAAGCAGACGCTCGGCGACCTCGACCGGGTCAAGCAGGTCGTCAAGGTGCTCGGCATGGTCAATGCTGCGCCGGACTTCGGCCAGCAGCCCCAGGTCATCAACGGCTGCTCCGACCTCTTCGTCGAGGTCTTCGGCGAGCAGGGCCGCCACGCCCGCTCCGCCGTCGGCATGGGCTCGCTGCCCAGCGACATCTCCGTCGAGATCGAGGCGATCCTGATGATCAAGCCGTAGCGGCTGGCCGGCGCCGGTTATGTGCTGGGCGGGGGCTCGATCAGCTTCAGGCGGCTGAGCGTGTGCGGCACGCTTTCATCGATCAGCTTCATGACGATCGAGCGGATCTCGTCCTTCCGTTGCTGGGGCATC
>DASSSV010000143.1:0-5474 GCA_035708265.1 Thermomicrobiales bacterium
GCGCGCCGTCGGGCGTCGCCGCCAGCAGGTGCGCCTCCACGGCCCGCTCGACCAGCTCCAGCAGCGCCCCCTCGTCCGCCTCGCTCACGGCCCGCCACAGGTCGAGCGGCACTTCCTGCCCGATCACCGCGGCCAGGGCCAGCAAGTGCGCCGCCTCGCCCCCGAGGCGGGCGACGCGCTCGGCGACGACCTGGCGCAAGAGCGGCGGCACCGGCGCGGCGGCCAGGTCGCCCACCGTCCACCCGGCCTCGCCCGCGCGCAACATCCGCGCCTCGGCGAGCGCCCGCAGCATCTCCCCGGCGGCGAAGGGGTTGCCCTCGGCGTGGTCTCGGAGATAAGCCACGAGCCGCGCCAGGTCCGGCTCGGCCAGCGCGTAGCGCGCCGCCACCAGCGCGCCAACGGCGGCCTCGTCCAGCGGCGCGAGGTCGAGGCGTTCCGCACGAGCCTCGCGCACCAGCCGGGGCACGAGGGCGGCGAGGGGATGACCCGCGGGCAGGTCGTCGCTGCGGTAGGTCGCCAGGAGGAGCAGCGGCGTGTCGGCCAGGCCGCGCGCGAGGACGCGCAGCAGGTCGAGCGAGGCGGGGTCGGCCCAGTGCAGGTCGTCGAGGAGCAGCACCAGCGGCCGGCGCGCCGCGACGGCAGCCAGGAAGTCCGCGACCTGGCCGACGAGCGCGTCCCGGCTGGCGACCGCGCCGAGCCGGCCGCGCTCGGCCAGCGGGGCCGGGAGCGCCGGCAGGTCGGCGTCGCGCGGGTAGCGGGCGAACACCTCCAGCCAGGGGCCGTAGGGCGGCGTCTCGCTCAGGTCGTAGCAACGGCCGACCAGGACGAGCGCGCCCTGCTCGCGCGCCTCGGCGCACGTCACCTCGGCCAGGCTGGTCTTGCCGATGCCGGCCTCGCCGCCGATCAGGACGAGGGCGCCGCGCCCGGCCAGGGCCGCGTCGAGGGCGGCGCGCAGGGTCGCCCGCTCGCGGTCGCGGCCGACGAGCGGCGCGGCGGCGGGGACGGCGGGCGGGCGTCCGGTCTGCTCGGCCATCGGCGGCCTCGCGGCGTGCGCGACGGGGACGGATGCCGCCGAGTATAGCACGTGAGGCGGGCCGGCGGATTGTCCGGACAGCGAGGACGTGGCGAGCGGGGATTCGTCGGGCATCCATCACCTCTCGTCCGCGATGCGCCTCGCCGTGGACGAGCCTGGCCGCCGCCTGGCGCGCGAACGTACTATAATGGTGAAGCGCATCGCCGCGCCGGGCCGGCAGCAGCTCCCCGCCCGCGACTGAATGTCCGTGCAGGAGGTCGTCTTGGCCCCGTCTCGCCGCCGCATCGCCCGCTCGCGCCCGGCCGTTGCCGCTGATGAGCCGACCTCCGAGGAACTGACCCGCATCATGCGCCGGGGTGTGGAGGAATGCGCGGCAGTCCAGCGCGAGCGTGCGCCGGTCTGGGATGACGTCGAGCGCATGCTCCATCGGCACCTGGCCGACCCGACGCTCCTGCCGCTCTTGTGTCACTACGCGGCTCAGCGGTGCAGTGAGGCCGCGGCCTTCCTGGCCGAACAGGCCGGCTGCGACATCTACAAGGAGACGGCGTGGCTGGTGCCCGGCCTGCGGTTCGGCCCCGTCGAGCTGGCCGCCGACGCGGCCCTTGCTAAAGAGTGCGGCGTCGACCTCGCGGCCGATCTCTATGCGGATCTGCCGCCCTTCCAGGACGTCGTGCCGGCGATCGCGACGCGGCACGACCTGCGCGGGCAGGTGGCTATCACCCTGGCCTGGCGGGACTTCGGCGATTACACCAGCGTGCGCCTGCACACCGCCGGTTACGCCGCCCACTGGCCGCGCGAGGAGGCTACCCGCCGTGCCGTGGAGTACTTCCTCGGCCTGCAGCGCCGCTCGGCGCTGTGGCTGGGGTGCGTCGCCTTGCGCTGGCCCTTCCCGCTCGTGCGCCTCTGGGCGACGGCCGAGATCGCCGGCTGGGCGCGCGCGGGGCTGAGTCGCAAACAGGGTGAGTTGCGCCGCGCCATCAGCGCCGAAGCGGAGAGCCGCGGCCGGTCCGCCGAGCGCCGCGGCGAGCACGTCGAAGACGTGTTCCGCGATGAACTCCTGGCCGAGGTCCTGCCGGCGTTGCAGGACCGGATTGTCGAATGGGCGGACACCGGCGAGCCCTGGTCGCCGGACGCGCTGCGGCGTGACATCGCGCACCGACTCGCCCACGCAGCGCCCATCCGCGGTAAGGCCGCCGGACGCGCCGGCACGGTCGGTCCCCTGTCCTCCACCGAAGGGCGTGGGGCCGCCGTCGCCATCGAAGAGGAGTTCTCGGCGGTCGAGTGGGCGCACGACCTCGACCGCGCGCGGCGGGCGGCCGGGTTGTCCGAGCAGCAGGCCCGCATCCTGGAACTGGAGATGCAGGGCATGACGGGCGGCGAGATCGCCCGGCAGCTCGACACCAGCGCGAATGCCGTGAGCGTCCAGAAAGGCCGCATCAAGAAGAAGCTGCGCGCTGCCGGCTGAGTTCCCCGGCGGCGCGTGTTAAGATCCGGGCCTCCTCGGCGCAATACGGGTAGCGATACCCGGTTGCGTCAGGAGGCCGCGCCATACCGACCAACTTCCTCGCCCTGTACCGCGGCGAGACCGTCGCCGATGCCAAGCTCATCGCCGTGAGCGCCGACCCTGCCATGGTGGCGGACTTCGCCGCCCGGCTCGTCGGCCATCCCCCGCCGGCCGACGAGCCGCCGACCGATCCGGTCCTCGCGCACCTCGTGCGCGGTCGGAGGCGGGCGCTCCGGCTGATCGCGCGCGAGGGACAGGCGGTGACGCACGCCGGCGAGGGGCAGTGATGAGCGCTCCGCCTGCCCTCACCGGCGACCCGCGCATCGACCTCGCGCTCTGGCGGCTGGCGCGTGTCCTGGCGGCGATCGCCCGCGAGGCCCCGGCGACACCCGGCGCGCCCCCGGAACCGGCCCCGCCGGGTGACGGCGACGCCGAACGGCGCGACACCGCCTGACCGATCGGCGCGCGCCGGCCGTCCCCAGCTTCCAGGCCGGGCGGCAACGGCGCGCTAGCGTGGAGTACCCCAATGGTACCACGTCCCACCCCGGCCGCGCCTGGGCGGCCGGTCATGCCCACCCTCGGCACTGCCGACGAACGCGGGATGGGCGAGCTGAGCCGGCACGCCGGGGCTGGCGGGATCGACCGGCATCACGCCGGTCTCCTCGCCCGACTGCTCGCCGGTGTGCCGGTGCCGGACGAGGCGCTGACGGCGCTGCCCGAGGGTCTGGCCGCCGTCGCCGCCCGGGTCGCCCACGCGGCCGGCGGCGACCGGGTGGCCGCGCTGGACCGGGCGTTGGCCGGGTGGCCCGACGCCGACGCGGTCAGGGCGGCGATCTTCGCCGAGGACCCCGCCGACGACGCGACCGACACAGCGCCCGCGCCGCCCGCCTCGGCCGGCGTCTGGTCGCATCGGGACCTGCTCGCCGCCGTGTTCCCCCCGCAGCGCTGGGTCGTCGACGGACTGGTGCCCGACGAGGGGCTGACCATCCTCGGCGGCAAGAAGAAGTTGGGCAAGAGTTGGTTGGCTCTGCAGATCACCCAGGCCGTCGCCGCCGGCCGGCCGGTGCTCGGGCGGGCCACGACGGCCGGGGCGGTGATCTACCTCTGCCTGGAGGACGGCGCGCGGCGCCTGCAGGACCGGCTGCGGCGGCAGCGCGCCCCCGCCGACCTGCCGATCACCTACGTCACGAAGTACCGCCCGCTCGACGGCGACGGGCTCGCCGACCTGGCGGCCCTGCTCGCCGCGGAGGCCCCAAGGCTGCTGATCGTCGACACGCTGGCGGCCGCCAAGACCGGCCGCACCGACGAGAACGACAACGGGACGATGGCGGACCTCTTCAACGCGCTGCGCGACCTGGCGCGCGACGCGCGGGTCGGCATTCTGGTCGTGGCCCACCACGGCAAGGCCGCCGGCGGCGACCCCGGCCACGACGTCCGCGGCGCCTCCGCGGCGGCGGCCGCCGCCGACCAGAACCTCGGGCTGTACAAGGTCGACGGCCACTATCTCCTCAAGGGCGAGGGCCGCGACGTCGCCGAGTTCGAGCTGCGCGTCCACTTCGACCCGACCGATACCTGGTGCTGGCACCTCGACGGCGACGCCCGGCAGCTCGCCCGCGACGAGGCCGAGGCGACGATCCTGGCCGCCCTCGACGACCTGGGCGAGGTCGACGTCGCTGCCATCGCGGCGGCGGTGGGCAAGGACCGCACCACGGCACAGCGGCACCTCCAGCGGCTGCGCGAGGGCGGGCGCGTGACCTGGCGGACGGTCCAGGCCGGCCAGACGACGAAGCTCTTGTATCGCCGGGCCGAGCCCGACGAGGCGCAGCGCGGGCGACCGGACCGGTGACGACGACGCCGCACACCCCGCACACCCCGCACAGCGGTCCCGCCTCGTAGCCGCGCGCTGTGCGGGGTGTGCGGCGTATCATGCCGACGGGGGGCGAGGCGGTGATCGACACGCGCGACCTGCGGCGGCGGGTGGACCTGCTGGCGCTGATCGGCGAGGACACGCGGCTGAAGAAGGTCGCCACGACCCGCGGCGGCGAGTACGCCGGGCCCTGCCCCTTCTGCGGCGGGCGCGACCGCCTGCGCGTGCAGCCCGAGCGGGGGCGCTGGTGGTGCCGCCACTGCAGCGAGGACGCCCGCTGGCAGGACGCGCTCGCCTACGTGATGCGGCGCGACGGCCTGGACTTCAAGTCGGCCGCCGCCATGCTCGGCGGCGCCCCCGGCGCGCCGGTCGCCCCGCACTCCCGGCCCGCGCCGCCCCCCGCCGCCCCGGAACTCGCCCCGAGCGCGGCGTGGCGCCGGCGCGCGCTGGCCTTCGTCGAGGGTGCCGAGCGCGCGCTCTGGGCGGAGCCGGGCGAGCGGGCGCGGGACTGGCTCCAGGGGCGCGGCCTGCGCGACGACACGCTGCGCGCCTGGCGCGTCGGCTTCCACCCCGCCGACGCGTGGGACGACCCGGCGCGCTGGGGGCTGGATCGCGGCCCCATGGTCCGGCTGCCGCGCGGCGTGGTGCTGCCCTGGTTCGCGGCCGGCGAACTTTGGCACGTCAAGGTGCGGCGCGCCGCCGGGCGGCCGAAGTACGTCGCCATCGCGGGCGGGCGGCCGGTCCTCTTCGGGGCCGACACGCTGGCGGGGCGCGCGGTCGGCGTGCTGGCGGAGGGCGAGTTCGACGCGCTGCTGCTGTGGCAGGCGGCCGGCGACCTCGTCGGCGTGGCGACGCTCGGTGGGTGCGGCGCCACGCCGGGGCCGCGCGCGCTGGGCCACCTCCTGCCGGTGGCCCGGCTCCTCGTCGCCTACGACGCCGACGCGCCCGGCGAGCGGGGCGCGGCGCGGCTCGCGGCGCTGTCGGCGCGCCTGCGCCTGCTCCGGCCGCCGCCCGGCCAGGACCTGACCGACTTCGTCCTGGCCGGGGGCGACCTGCGCGCCTGGCTCGCC
>DASSSV010000144.1:0-11019 GCA_035708265.1 Thermomicrobiales bacterium
ACGGTCTTCAGCCGGCCGGCATCCGGGGCGCGCAGCTCCACCGGGCTACCGGGCTCGTGTAGGACGGCCAACGCCCGGCAGATCGCCGCCGGGTCGGGCCGGACAGGGTATGCCATCGAGAATCCTCCGTCGTGCGACGGAGGGCGGGCCGGTCTACGTTATGGTAAGATTGCCCCGTCCTCCGCCGATGGCGCGCCGCTGCCGCCGCCGGGTCGCACCGAGCGGCCGGCGCGCGTCCGAGTGTCAGGCGGCGTCCCGATCGTGGGGGTCGGGATTGAGGAGGCGGAGGACTTCGGCGCGGGGGACGATGGTCCGGCTGCCGAGCTTGACCGTGCGGAGGCGCCCCTCGCGGATCAGCTCGAAGATCTTGGTCCTGCCGCACCCGATGAGTGCTGCGGCCTCCTCGACGCGCAGCCCCTCGCGCACCATGCCTGCGGGCAGCGGGTAGTTCGCGGTCACGAGCGTACCTCCCTGCGTGTCGGCAGTCCCCAGCGAACTGCCCTGTACGCAGGGTAGCGGGGCGCGTGGGCACAGGACAGGGAATCGGCGGGGGGTGCTGCTAATTCCGCCCGTGTTTGCCGTGACGAGTCGAAGGCAAGTCGATGAGCCGGGCGAGGCGGCGGACGGGTTTCTCGATGGTCGTTTGATCGGGGACGTTGCCGTCCTCGCCGCGCTGGTACATTACGGTGTCGGCGATCTTCGCATAGCTCCATCCGCGCACATGGTGCCAGACGAGCCAGGTGTAATGTTCCGGCGCCCGCACCTCTTCGGTTGGCGCGTACCCCTTCTCCGTCGCCAGCCGCTCGACGTAGGCGTGGTACAGCCGCAGCGTCGCGTCGAAGTGCTCGCGCGCGGCGACCTCGTACTGTTTCCACGTCGCCCAAAGCGGATGCCAGCCCGGGTCTGCGAACGAGAAGCGGAGTTCGTCATCGGTGAAGAGGTCGGCTTCGTCGGGCACCTCGTGCAGCCAGTCCTTGCCGGCCGCCGCCGGGCGCAGGTGCCATGCATGGAGCGTCCCGAGCGCCCAGGCCAGGCACCAGGGGATCGCTAGGCCGTAGCGCTGCCCCCATGCTTCGAGCTGGACTTGGAGCGCGCGAAACGGCGGCCCCCAGTCGGCGAGTGCTTCGCCACGCTCCAAGCGCAGCTCCAGTTCCCGTGAGGCGCCGGGCGGCGTCTGCAAGAGCGCTTCACCATGCAACGTCAGCGGCGGGCCGGCGAGATCGGCGAGCACCTTCGGCTCCTCCGCGCGGAGGGCGGCGAAGAAGTTCATGCGGGCGACCGTCCGCGCGGTCGTTCGCTCGGGCCAGTCGTAGCCCCCCCAGCCCAGTTGGGCAGACCGCCGCTTGGGACGCCGGGGCGCTCCACCGCCCATGGGCGCGACTCCTATCCGATTGGGCACCGCCCCGGCCGGCGTCAACGGCGCGGGGCGCTCTCGTTCACGGAATTGGCCGGCAACCCGCGCCGGCACTGGGGAAACGGCCCGATAACTTGTTCACGATTAGTTCACGGACGCCGCCGAACGGGCCGGTTCGCGCGTGTCCGCGCGCGGTCATCCACGGGCAGTATAACGCATACGTACGCCCGCGCGCGTCCGGCGGCGACCGGGCGCGGATAGCCCAGTTTCCGCCTGAGCAGCAGGTCGTCGTGGAGGCGCGGGTCGGGCACGCCCCAGGAGAGGAGTTTGCCGGGGCCGGGGCGGACCTCGTACTCGCACGCCTCGAGCTGCCGCCAGAAGAGGCGCGTGTCCTCCTCGCCGTCCGGCACGTAGTCCTTCAGCCGCCCGCTGTCGATGGCGGCGAGGAGCCGCCAGCCGAGGTCGCTCTTCGACGCCGCGCTGAAGACGAACGGCGTCACGACCGCGCGGCCGAGCGCCGCGGCGAGGAACGAGGCCAGCCCTGCGCCGATGCCGGTGGCGTCCACCACCACCCGCCGCGCGCGCCAGACGTTGCGCGCCAGGTCCACGAGCGCGGCGCAGAGGTCCGTGTGCCGCGCGCCGGTCCAGAGCCGGCGGTCCACGACGCGGTACGACGGCAGTTGACGAGTGCCGAGCGATGAGTGCTGGGCGATGAGTGGGCTGGGCCGCGTCCCGCTCGTCGCTCGTTCGATCTCCACGACCGTCAGCGCGGTGCTGTCGCGCCGCGTACCACGCCCAGAGGGCCCCCGGCGCGCGCCCGCGCCGTCGTCGACGCCGGCCAGTTCGTCGTCCTCGCCCGCGACGTCCACGAGGAGCGCGTAGAGGCGCCCGGGCGTCCCCAAGACCCCCAAGACGTCGCTTGGGGCAGGTGCGCTTGGGGCGGGCGCCCGGCGCTGGCGCGGGTGGTCGCCCTGGAGCTGCGCCCGCCGCGCCGGGCCGAAGAGGCCGCCCGCGCCGTCGAGTTCCTCGAGGTCGTACTCGGTGCGGATGAAGGGGTGGTCGCGGCCGAACTGCGCGATCCGGGCGCGCACCCGCTCGCCGTAGGCCGGCACGTCGGCCGCGACGCGCGGCCAGGGCGCCAGGAAGACGCGGCGGACGCCGTCGGCGCGCTCGAGGTCGCGCAGGTGGCGGATCTGGCGCGCCAGGAGCGTGCGGTTGGACCAGACGGTCCCGGAGAAGACGGTCGTCGCGTTGGTGCTGGCGGCCATCGGGTCGAAGACCGCGTCCCAGCGCTCCGGGCTGATGTCCTGCGCCTCGTTGGCGATCAGCAGGAGCGAGGCGGTCTCGCCGCGCGCGTTCGCGATCGGCCCGGGCGAGAGGAAGCGGGCCGACGCGCGCCCCAGCCCGACGATGTAACCCGCCCGCTCCTCGACATGGCCCCGGTTGAGCGGGTTGTCGAGCCGGGCGAGCAGGCGCGCGCGGCCGATGAGACTCTGCGGCCGGAAGGTCGGCGCGGCGACGACGATCGCGCCGCCGGCCCGCTGGTGGAGGTTGAGCAGGTAGGCCAGCAGTTGCGCCAGCGTCTCGTCCTTGCCCGCCTGCCGGGCGAAGACGAGCGCGAACTGCCGGCCGCGCCCGTGGAGCACCGAGTCGACGATCGCCCGCGCCGGTTCGAGCTGATAACCCCTGAGCGCGTGGCGCGGCAGCAGCCCGCGCGAGAAGTCGCCGATGTCGCCGTAGAGCAGTCGCAGCGCGCGCTCGGCGTCGCCCTCGTTCACTTGATCAGCCGCAAGATGGCGTCGGTCACGACCGCGCCGATCGTGACGAAGATCAGGCCGTTGACGCGCAGCCGCAGCTCGCGCAACTCGTCGGCCATGTCGCTGACCATCTGCCGCGTCAGCACTTCATACGCGCTGCGCGGGTCGAGGTCGAGCCCCACCTCGTCGCGCCGCGCCTCCCCGCGCAGCCGCCGCACCCGCGCGCGCAACTCCTCGCCAGAACGCATCGTCCCCCCTTCGGGAAGTGAGAAATGAGAGGTGAGAAATGAGAAAACGGCCTCGTTAGCCGGGCGCTTTCCCGGCCCAGCCTTTCTCGCTTCTCATTTCTCACTTCTCACTTCATTCGCCCAGGCCCAGTTCGATCAGCACGCGCGTCAGCGCTTCGGTCAGGTCGCCGGCCGTCTCGCCGGCGATGGCGCGCTGGGCCTTCACCGCGCGCACCGTCGCGCTCACCACGCGCGGGATGCTCTCGGAGAGGCGGTGGGCGTCGCTGCCCTGCGCGTTGACCTCGTCGACCAGCCGCTTCAGCACCACGCGCAGCGCGCCGATCTCCTCGGTCAGCGAACTCTCCGCGCCGGCCTGCGCCAGAATGCGCGTGAGTTCGGGCGTCAGCAGCGCCCGGTAGTCGCCGCCCGCCAGCCGTTCGCTGAACGCCTCGCGCTCCTCGTCGCCCTCGTCCGCCGCGCGTCGGGTCGGGGCGCCCGCGTGGGCGCGGCAGAACTCGCCGCCGCGCACCGCCCAGGCCCGGCATCCCGTCCGCGCGCACCGTTTCCCGGCCATCGCCCCTCACCTCCCGCCGGCGCGCTTGGTCGCCCCGTTCGGACCGCCGGCAGGAGATCGGACCCGGCCGGCGCGGGCCCCGGTGCCAGGTGGCTGCGAGGAAAACGGGACCAACGGGCCAGTGACCGCACCCCGCCCGCTCAGTATGCTGAGGATGGCTCTCCGCGGCCGTTGCGAGCGGCGACGGCCGCCGCTGGGGCGGGTGGCGGGGCCGGCGGGAGCGACGTCGTTCGTCGCTCGATGGGGGCGGGTGGTGGCGGCGCTGGCGGAAGAGACCACGGTGGCGGGCGCGCCGGCAGTCGAGCGGGCGGCGGACGCGCCTGCCGAGGCGCGCGGGGTGCGGCGCGCGCGCGCCACGCTGCTGCTCCTGGCCCCGCTCCTGCTCCTCGCCGTCCTGAGTATCGCCTTCCCGCAGACCGACCCCGACTACTGGTGGCACGCCCGCACCGGGCAGTACATCGTCGAGACCGGCACCCTCCCGCGCACCGACATCTTCTCCTACACGGCGGCCGGGCAGCCGTGGGTCACGCACGAGTGGCTGACCGAGGTCGTCTTCTTCCTCGTCGCGCGGCAGGCCGGCTACGTCGGCAACGTCGTCCTCTTCGGGCTGCTCGTCGCGGGCGCGTTGCTCGCGGTCTATGCGATGTGCCGCCGGCGCGGCGCCGGCGCGGTCGGCGCGACGCTCCTGACGCTCTGGGCCTTCGTCATCGCGATGCCCCAACTGAACGTGCGGCCGCAGGTGGTGACGTTCTTCTGCCTGGCCATCTTCGCGCTGCTCCTGACGCTCTACCGGCAGGGCGACACCCGGGCCCTCTGGCCCCTGCCACCGCTGATGGCGCTCTGGGCCAACCTGCACGGCGGCTACATCATCGGGCTGGCGCTGCTCGGCCTGACCATCGCCGGCGAGGTGGCGGCGCGCCTGTTCCGGCGCGAGGCGGCGCCGCTTCGCCCGCTGCTCGCCGCGACGGCGATGACCGGCCTCGCGACGCTGCTCACGCCGCACGGGTTAGAGGCGCTGCGCTACCCGTTCACCTACGCCGGCACCGGCAACGCCTCGATGCGCTTCATCGCGGAATGGCAGTCGCCCGACTTCCACCAGCCGATCTTCCTCGTCTTCGCCGCCAGCCTGCTCCTGCTGCTCGTCCTCGGCGTCGGCCGCCGGCCGCTCGGCCCGACCGAGACGCTCTGGGCGGTCGCCTTCGCGCTGCTGGGCCTGCAATCGATGCGGCACATCCCCCTCTACGCCGTCGTCGTGACGCCCCTCGTCGGCGCTCGGCTCGCCGCCGAACTGGCGCCCTACCGCGGGCGCTGGCCCCGCTGGGAGTGGCGGGCCCATACCGCGGCGGGCGCGCTCGCCGCGCTGCTGCCGCTGCTCTTCCTCGGCGGCGCACTGGCGCAGCCGGGCGCGACGAGCCACCTGCAACTTGGGCGCGAGCCGGGCGCGGCCGGTTACCCGGCCGGCGCGGTCGCCTACCTCCGCGCGCAGCACCTCCGGGGCAACCTGTACAACGACTACGCCTGGGGCGGCTACCTGATCTACGAACTCTACCCCGACCGACGGGTCTTTGTAGACGGGCGCGCCGACGTCTACGGCGACGCCTTCGTGACCGAGGCCCGCGCGGTGGAGAAGGTGCGCCCCGACTGGCGGCAGATCCTCGACCGCTACGATGTGCAACTGGCGCTGACCGGCAAGGACAGCGCGCTCGCCGGGGCGCTGCGCGCCGACCCCGGCTGGCGCGAGGTCTACGCCGACACGACGGCCGAACTCTTCACGCGAGTGCCGAGCGATGGGCGATGAGTGGGCCGATCGTCAGAAGGTTCCATGCCCCTGGCTCATCGCCCGAGGCCGGGGCGAGCGACGAGCGGCGCATGGCGACTAGCGTGCCCGCCGTCCAGCAGGGGAGTACCGGCTCACGCCTCGCGCCCGTCGCTCGCCGCTCGTCGCTCGTCGTGGGGAACGCGCTGGCCGTGGTCTGGCTGGCGCTGACGGCGTTCAGCCTCGTCGGCACGCTCCCCGGCGCCGCCCGCGCCGGCTATGCCGACTTCTTCACCTTCTTCGGCTCGGCCGAGCAATGGCGGGCGGGCCGCTCCCTCTATGACTGGGTCCGGCTGGTGCCCGGCGCGAGCGGGCCGGTGCCCGGGCACCCCAACCTGAATCACCCCGCGACCGCGCTCCTGCTGGCGCCGTTCACGCTGCTCTCCGGGCGCGACGCCTTCCTGCTCTGGACCGCGCTCGGGCTCGCGGCCTACCTGCTCGCCGTCACGCTGGCCGCGCGCGAACTACGCCTGGCGCTCCGCTGGCGGCATGTCCCGGTCGCGCTCGCGCTCGTCCTCACCGCGCCCGGTGTCGTCTACTCGCTGCAACTTGGGCAGTTTGGGCTGCCGCTGGCGCTGCCGGTCGTCGGCGCCTGGCTGCTGCTCCGGCGCGGGCGCCCGGTCGCGGCCGGCATCATCCTCGGCGTCCTGATCGCGCTCAAACCCTTCCTCGCTCTCGTCCCCCTCCTCTTCCTTACCTACAACACCGCGCGCGACGACGATAGTCGCCAGTCGATACTCGCCGCTCGTCATTCGTCATTCGTCATTCGTCATTGGTGCTGGCCCGGCCTGCTCGCCACGGCGGCCGGCGCCCTCGGCGTCAGCCTGGCCGCCCTGCCGTTCGTCGGTGCCGGCGCGTACCGGGAATGGCTCGCCACGATGGGCGGCGTCACCTGGTACGACCACGGGCTGAACGTCTCGCTGACGGGGCTGCTCTACCGCGTCG
This sequence comes from Thermomicrobiales bacterium, assembly GCA_035708265.1. GTDB lineage: Bacteria > Chloroflexota > Chloroflexia > Thermomicrobiales > CADCWN01 > DASSSV01. The sequence goes on from DASSSV010000144.1 coordinate 6,674, forward strand.
TGCCGCCGGCGCCGCCGGTCGCGCTCACCTGGGCGCCGACCGTCCTCGCCGCCGCGGCCGGCCTGCTGGCGCTGACGCGGCCTGCGCCGCCCGGCCTGCGCCGCATCGACCGCGACGCCGGCCTGTTGCTCGTCCTGGCGATCCTCGGCTCGCCGCTCGGCTGGCTCTACTACACGCCGCTGCTGGTCGTGCCGCTGGTCGCGCTCGCCGCGTCCTGGCCTCGACTGTCGCGGGCGCGGCGCGCCGGCTTCGTAGTCGCTGGCGCGCTCCTGTGGACGCCACACATCCTGCTCGCCGCGCTCCCCGGCGGGCTCTGGGCGGAGCTCACCGTGCGCGCGACCGCGACGTACGGGCTCATCGCGCTGGCGCTCGTGCTGGGGAGTGTGCCGCGGCATGGCGGCGGGCGAAATCGCGCGACGTCGCTCTGGAGTAACGAGCCTCTGGCGAGTGTGCGCCAGGAAGGAGCGATTGTTGGTGGAGGCGCTAGCGGAGCGGACGTCTAGATGATCGCGGGCACAAGGTCGTGGTGATTCGTAGCTGTATACCGACGGGCACGTTCGGTCAACAGTGCGACCGGCCTTCGGATGGCCTCTCTACAATTCCGCCATGCGGCGACCAGTACCGGTGGTCGGTGCCCGCGGCTGTCGGCTTGGCCGCCGCGCTTTGCCTCGGGCTGGCCCAAGTCTTGGCTTGGCTCGTCGGCATCCGAGGTGTGGGTGGCCTGGAAGCATACGTGCTCGCGCACACCGATTTCTTGAGCGCCCTCACGGGCGGGCTGGCGATCCGCTCGGGAGACGGAGCGCGCCTCTATGACCTTGCGAGCCAGCACGCGATACAGAGTCGCGTGGTCGCTCCGTACTTCGCGCTGCGAGCCGACACCACACTCCCGTACATCCATCCTCCCCTCGAGGCGATTCTGATCGCCCCGCTGATGGGCTTGCCATATAGCCTGATTTATGCCCTCTGGGTCGTATTGGCGGTATGCGCCGTCCTGCTCTCGCTCCGCCTGTTGACGCAGGCCCTCCCCATGGCCCGCCCGGTTCGGTGGGTGCTGAGCGCGGCGTCCCTCTCCTATCTCCCCTTCCATGAAGCCTTGTGGTTGGGGCAGAGCACGCCGCTGGTGTTGCTCGGCCTGTGCGGCGCCTACGTCGCGCTCAAGCGCGGTCGCGATGGCTGGGCAGGAGTGGCATTGACTCTGGTAGCGCTGAAACCCCAGTTCCTGCCGGCCATCGTGCTACTGTTGCTCCTCGCGCGCCGCGGCAAATCGCTGGCGATCCTGACGGGGCTCCTCGCCGCGTCGAGCGCCGCCTACATGCCGCTCCTGGGGCTTGACTGGCCGCTGCACTACGCCCGGGGCGTCGCGGACTCCGCGCGAGGGGGCGCCAGGCTGGGCGAATACCCCGCCGTCATGCACAACTGGCGCGCGCTCTTGCTCCAGCTCCTGGGCGGCTGGGCACCGCGCCTGGTCACGCCGGCGCTGATCGGCGTGACCGCGCTCTCGCTGGGCGTCCTCGTCTGGTGCTGGTGGCGGTGGCACTCCACGGCCGGCCGCGTACGAGTGGCGCGGCCGGCTGCTGAACCCCTACCCGACCTGCTCTGGGCGCTCGCCGTCGTCGTGGCTGTCCTCATATCGCCGCACCTGTATATCCACGACCTGACGGTGCTCATCCTGCCCGTCTGGATCATCGCGTCGCGCGCGACCGGCGGAACCTGGTCGCCCCGGCTGTCGCGTGCCTGGCTCGCGGTGCTCTGGCTCGTGTACGGGGTGCCGCTGCTGTCGTTGTGGCCAGCCGCACCGTCCGCTACCGTGGTTGTACCGAGCGTGCTCTGCCTGGTACTCACCGGGGCGCTGCTGGTCGCCGCCCACGCGCGAGAACCCCAGTCCCCGCCCGCGCCTCTCGCGGCGTAGCGGCGCCGAACTGGCGGAGCCGCCTCCCGTCGCTCTCCCCGGAGGATCGGGGGCACCGGCGGGTGAGCGTTCATGGCCTCTCGGCGTCGCCCTCCGCCTCGGTCAGCAGGGCCAGGAATTCGGCCTCGGTGAGCGCCGGGCGCTTGAGGGCGGTGGCGCGCTCGGCTTTGCTGCCGGCGTCCTCGCCGACGACGACGTAGTCGGTCTTCTTCGTCACCGTGCCTGTCACCGTCGCGCCGAGCGCCTGGAGGCGCGCGGTCGCCTCGCCGCGCGTCAGCCCCTCCAGCCGGCCGGTCAGGACGAAGGTCTTGCCGGCGAGCGGGCCGTCCGCCGCCGCCACCCGCACCTCGCCGCGCGGCGCGACGCCGACGCTCGCGAGTTTCGCGATCAGCGCCCGGTTGCGCTCCTCGCCGCAGAAATCGACGATGCTCTCGGCGACGATCGGGCCGATGCCGGCGATGCCGGCCAGTTCATCCTGCGAGGCGGCGCAGATCTCGCCCAGGCCGGCGTAGCGCTCGGCCAGCAGCCGCGCGTTGCGCTCGCCGACGTGCCGGATGCCGAGCCCGAAGAGCAGGCGGGCCAGCGGCCGCGTCTTGCTCGCCTCGATCCCCGCCAGGAGGTTGTCGGCGCTCTTCTCGGCGAAGCGCTCCAGCGCGATCAGGCGGTCGCGGTCGAGCCGGTAGAGGTCGGCCACGTCGGCGACCAGGCCCTCGTCGACCAGTTGCGCCACGCGCTCGCCGCCGAGCCCCTCGATGTCCATAGCGCCGCGCGAGGCGAAGTGCGCGATCCGCTCCTTGAGTTGTGCCGGGCAGGAGGCGTTGGTGCAGTAACTCATCGCCTCGCCCGGCACGCGCTCGACCCGCGCGCCGCAGGTCGGGCACTCAGTCGGCCAGACGAAGTCCCGCTCGGTCCCGTCGCGCCGCTCCTCGATCGCCTTGACGATCTTCGGGATCACGTCGCCGCGCCGCTCCACGACCACCCAGTCGCCCAGTTTCAGCTCCAGGCGCCGGATCTCGTCCTCGTTGTGCAATGTCGCCCGGCTCACCGTCACCCCGCCGATCTCGACCGGCTCCAGCCGGGCCAACGGGTTGAGCGTGCCGGTGCGCCCGACGTTGATCTCGATGGCGTTGAGCCGCGTGGTGCCCTGCACGGCCGGGAACTTGAAGGCGACGGCCCAGCGCGGCTCGCGGATGACCTGCCCCAGCTCCTCCTGCACGCCGATGGCGTTGACCTTGATCACCGCGCCGTCGATCTCGAAGTCGAGCGCCTCGCGGTGCTCCTGCCACCACCGGCAGCGGTCCCAGACCTCGTCGAGCGTCGCGCAGCGCGCGGCGTCGCGCGTGACCGGGAAGCCGAGCGCGCGCAGCCACTCCAGCCGTTCCCAGTGGGTGTCGGGCGGGCGCGCGCCGGCCGGCAGCTCGTAGTAGCCCAGCTGGTAGGCGAAGAAGGCCAGCGGCCGGCTCGCCGTGATCTGCGGGTCGAGCTGGCGCAGCGAGCCGGCCGCGGCGTTGCGCGGGTTGGCGTAGAGCGGCTCGCCGGCCTCGGCGCGGCGCGCGTTGAGCGCCTCGAAGCCGCTCTTGCGCAGGTAGACCTCGCCGCGCGCCTCCAGCACGGGCGGCGCGGGCGGGTCGGCATCGTGCAGGCGGAGCGGGATCGCGCGGACGGTGCGCAGGTTCCGCGTCACGTCCTCGCCGGTGACGCCGTCGCCGCGCGTCGCCCCGAGGGTGAAGCGACCGTCCCGGTAGGTCAGCGCGATCGCCAGCCCGTCGATCTTCGGTTCCACGACGAACTCGACGTCGCGCCGCCCGGCCAGCCGGTAGACGCGCTCGCCCCACTCGCGCAGCCCCGCCTCGTCGAAGACGTTGGCGAGCGAGAGCATCTGCTGGGGGTGTTGCACCGTGGCGAAGCCCTCGGACGGCGTCGCGCCGACGCGCTGGGTCGGCGAGTCGGGCGTGACCAGTTCGGGGTGGGCCTCCTCCAGCGCGCGCAACTCGCGCAGCGCCGCGTCCCACTCGGCGTCGCTCATCGTGGGGTTGTCGAGGATGAAATACTCGTAGCTGCCGCGCTCGATCTTCCTGCGCAGTTCCTCGATCCGCCGCTGGACCGCCTCGCCGTCGCCCGCGCCGCTCATCCGCCGTGCCCTAATCCGCATCTTTCACCGTCGCGGCCCGCGCCGCCGGTCGAGTATAGCACGGATGAGCGGGTGGTGTACGTTCGGGAGTGACGAGCGACGAGCGGGCGAGCGGACGACCTGATGGGGGCTGGCCCTCGTACCGGCCCGGTCTCTCGGCCGACCGGCGTCCCGGAAAGCGCCTGGCCGGGAGCGGAAGCGGCCCCCCTGTCCCCCCAATCCTGGGGGGAACCATCCGTGAACGCCGGAGCGATGGGGCACGCGGCTGTTCGATAGCGCGGCCAATCGGGCCAGGCTGGGAGATCG
>DASSSV010000145.1:0-15424 GCA_035708265.1 Thermomicrobiales bacterium
CACCAGCATCATGTTCGTCACCGGGCCGGTGCCGCCCGGCACCGGCGTGATCGCGCCCGCCACCTCGACCGCGGAGGCGAAATCGACGTCGCCGACCATCTTGCCGCCGGCATCGTCGGGGAAGTTGATGCCGAAATCCACGACGACCGCGCCGGGTTTGAGCATCGCGCCGGTGACCAGCCGCGGCCGGCCGGCGGCGACCGCGACGACGTCGGCCCGCCGGACCTCCGCCGCGAGGTCGGGCGTGCGGCTGTGGCAGACGGTGACGGTGGCGTCGGCCCGGACGAGCAGGAGCGCCATCGGCGTGCCGACGACGCTGCTGCGCCCGACGACCACCGCCCGCCGACCGGCGAGCGGGACGTCGTAGCGGCGCAGGATCTCCATGCCGCCGGCCGGCGTGTTCGGGACGAGCGCGGGCAGGCCGAGCGCCAGCCGCCCGGCGTTGGTCGGCGTGATGCCATCGATGTCCTTCTCGGGCGCGAGGGTCTGCGCGACGACGCGCGCCGAGAGGTGCGGCGGCAGCGGCATCTGGACGATGATGCCGGCGACCTCGCGCTGTCGGTTGAGCGCGATCAGTTCGGCGCGGACCTCCGCCTCCGTCGTCGCCTCGGGCATCGCGACGAGGCGGAAGGGGAGGCCGACCCGGCCGCAGATGCGCTCGATGCTGCCGATGTAGGCGCGCGAGGCGGGGTCCTCGCCGACCAGCACCGCCGCAAGCGCCGGCGCGAAGCCGAGGTCGGCGGCGAGCTGGCGCGCCTCCGCCGCCAGCTCGCCGGTCAGTTGCTTCGCCAGCGCCCGGCCGTCGAGGATGCGCGCGGTCATCGCGGCCCGGCCTCGCGGTCGCGCCGCGCGGCGGCCGTCAGCCCACCGGGCGGACAGCCAATCCGCGCCACCCGCCGCCGTGGGGTCCCCGTCACCATCGCTCTCCCGACCACGCGCCTCGCGCTCCTCTCCGGCTCGTCCCCCGGTGCCTCGCGCCCCGGCCGCTACTGCATCCGCTCGCGCACCCCGGTGAGGATCGCCGCGACCTCGTCCGCGATCGCCGCGCCGGTCGCGGCGACCTCCTCGCGCACGGCGGCGACGTAGGCGGCGTTGGCGAGCTGCCCCAGGTTGATCCGCACGTTCAACTCGGCGCTGTGGTACGCGGCGAGCGCGCAGGCCGCCGCCACGCCGATGTCGCTGACGGCGGTCGGGTTGCCGACCGGCAGCAGGCGGGCGCAGAGGGGCGGCAGCGCCCGCGCGGCGCGCAGCACGGTGAGAGGCGTCTCGGTCGCCTCGCGCAGCCGCGCCTGCAGCGTCGAGGCTCGCGCCGCCCGCTCCTCTTCGGTTCCGCGCGGGAGTTTGTACGCGGCGATCAGCGCGCCGAGGACGGCGGCGTCGCGGTCGATCGCCGCGGTGCAGTCGGCGCGCAGGCGCTCGGCCTCGACCAGCACCGCGCGGACCTCGGCGTCGTGCTCCTTGAAGCGGGGGCGCCCGACCGTCAGGTTGGCGACCATCGCCAGCAGCGCCGCGCCCTGCGCCGCGGTCAGCGCCGCGACGCTCCCGCCCCCTGGCGCCGGCGCGCCGGACGCCAACCGGTCCAGATACCCGGCAACCGTATCGGCCGTGCAGGCCGGTCGCGCCGTCTCGGCGGTCTCCCCCACGTCGCCTCCTTCTCCCGCGGCCGCTCCGGCCACCCTCGCGAGTATAGCACCGGGGCGGGATCCGCCCTCACCCCCAATCCCCCGCTCCCAGCATTGAGAGAGGAGGGCCCCGCCCGGAACAGAGTGGGGCCCTTCCAGATCTCCGCCTGCGAGAACCACCGTTCGGCGCGGAAGTCGCCTTCCCGGCCGGATGCCCACAAAAGCAGCACTCCGTCTACATGGCGGCCTCCCCCTCTCCCGGGATCGGGAGAGGAGGGCCGGGGGCGAGGGTCACCGCTCGCCGATGTACCCTGCCGCCCATACCCCGGACGCCATTACCGGACAGTAAGGCGACAGCGCATCGCCCGCCCGCTGTGCATGTTGCACAGCTTTGTGACCGGCCCGTGGCACGGAATGTGCCATCATGTCATGGGGCTGTGGATAACGCCGGGAGCCCTTGACGGCATGGCAATGAGGCGGTAGAATCGGCGTGAAATACGGCGCGCGACGCGGATCGAGACGAGGGTGACGCGATGGCACAGCGGGATGAGGGCGCGGCGGCGACGCCGGCCCACGGCGGCGAGGAGTTCCGGTTACTGCTGAAGCGCTGGCGCGAGGCGCGGCGCTGGTCGCAGGAGCGGCTCGCCGAGCGGGCCGCGATGGACCACAGCCTGGTCAGCCGGCTGGAGTCGGGGCAGCGGTCGCCGACGCGCGACGCGGTGGAGAAGCTGGCGCGCGGGCTGGAACTCGGCGCCGAGCAGAAGGACCGCCTCCTGATCGCGGCCGGCTACTTCCCGGAGCACGTCGAGAACGCGCTGGTCGAGGAGCCGGCCGTCCGCGCGCTCTACCTGTTCCTCAGGAACGAGGAGGCGCCCCAGCCCCTCCGCGACAATCTGCGCCAGGTCCTCTCCGGCCTGGTCGAGATGGCGCTGGCGTCGTAGGGCGGGGCGCAGGCCCATCACGTAACACGGGCCCAGCGCGGCGCGCGCTGCCGCCGGGCCCGTTGCCTGTGCCCCACACGGGGTTTGACGCCGGCGCCGGCTCGCGGTACCATCGCGAACGGACGCCGGTACGTTCGGGAAGCGACCGCGCTCGGGGGAGGGCCGATGAGCAAGTTCGTCCACCTGCATCTCCACACGGACTACTCGCTCCTCGACGGGCTCGGCAAGATCGACGCTTACATGAAGCGCGCCGTCGAGTATGGTATGCAGGCGATGGCGATCACCGACCACGGCGTCCTCTACGGCGCGGTCAACTTCTACCAGGCCGCGCACCAGGCCGGGATCAAGCCGATCGTCGGCGTCGAAGCCTACGTCGCGCCGCGCGGGATGCGCCGCAAAGAGGGGCGCGACGACGCCGAGAACTACCACCTGGTCCTGCTGGCGAAGAACGAGACCGGCTACAAGAACCTCATCAAGCTCGTCAGCCTGGCCCACACCGAGGGCTTCTATTACAAGCCGCGCGTCGATCACGCGCGGCTTGCCGAGCACGCCGAGGGGCTGGTCTGCCTCTCCGCCTGCCTCGCCGCCGAGGTGCCGCGCCTGCTGGTCGCCGAGCGCTACGAGGACGCGCGCGAGCGCGCGATCATGTACCAGCGGATGTTCGGGGAGGGCAACTACTTCCTCGAGCTGCAGCACCACCCCTCCATCCCCGAGCAGGCGCTGGTCAACCGTGGCGTGATCGAGCTGGGGAAGGAACTCGGCATCCCGCTCGTCTGCACGGCCGACGTCCACTACGTCGACCAGGCCGACATGGCGATCCAGGACGTGCTCATTTGCATCCAGACCGGCAAGACCCTCGACGACCCCAAGCGCCTCAAGATGACCAGCGACACCAACTTCTTCCGCTCGCCCGACGAGATGGCCGAGCTCTTCCGCGACGTGCCGGAGGCGGTCGACAACACCGCGCGGGTCGCCGACCTCTGTGAGCTGGAGATCCGCACCGGCGTCTGGGTGCTGCCCCACTTCCCGGTGCCGGAGGGCAAGACGACCGAGGAGCACCTGCGCGAGCGGGCCGAGGACGGGCTCAGGAAGCGCCTGGCCGGGGGGCGCCGCCGCGGCGACGGCGGCCGCTCCGCCGCCGCGGCGGCCGACATGCCGGTCGCGCTGGCACCGACCGGCATCCCGGTCGAGTACCAGGAGCGGCTCGACTACGAGCTGGACATCATCGCGCAGAAGGGCTATCCGGCCTACTTCCTGATCGTGCAGGACTACGCCAACTGGTCGCGCGAGCAGGGCATCGCGATCACCACGCGGGGCTCGGCGGCCGGCTCGCTCGTCTCCTACGCGCTCGGCATCACCTCGGTCGACCCGCTGGTCTATCAACTGCCGTTCGAGCGCTTCCTCAACCCCTACCGCCCCTCACCGCCCGACATCGACATGGACTTCGAGGACAGCCGGCGCGAGGAGGTGATCGAGTACGTCACGCGCAAGTACGGCGCGGACAAGGTGGCGCAGATCATCACCTTCGGCGCGATGGAAGCGAAACTCGCCGTGCGCGACGTCGGCCGCGTGATGGGCCTCTCCTACGGCGAGGTCGACCGCGTCGCCAAGCTGATCCCGAACATGACCGGCCTCGACCGCGCGCTGGAGTCGGTGCCGGAGTTGCAGAAGCTCCGCGACGCCGACCCGCAGGTCGCCAAGCTCCTCGACACCGCGCGGCGACTGGAAGGGGTCACGCGCAACGCCGGCACCCACGCCGCCGGCGTCATCATCACCGAGCAGCCGATCGCCGAGTACGCGCCGGTGCAGAAGGACACCGGCGGCGGCGACAAGGCGGTCATCCAATACGACATGCGCAACGCCGAGACGATCGGCCTGATGAAGATGGACTTCCTCGGGCTCGCCAACCTCTCGGTCCTCGGCCGCGCGGTGAAGATCATCAAGGAGTACCGCGGGCTCGACCTCGACCCCGACACGCTGCCGCTCGACGACCCGCAGACCTACGCGCTCCTCGCCACCGGCGAGACGACCGGGCTCTTCCAGGTCGAGTCGGGCGGCATGCGCAAGTACCTCAAGGACCTCAAGCCGAACGACATCCTCGACATCGCCGCGATGATCGCGCTCTACCGCCCCGGCCCGATGCCGATGATCCCGGCTTACATCGAGCGCAAGCACGACCCCTCCAAGGTGGAATACCTCGACCCCTCGCTGGAGCCCCTCTTGAAGGACTCCTACGGCGTGCTGGTCTACCAGGACGACATCTTGCTCATCTCCATCGAGATCGCCGGCTACAACTGGGAGCAGGCCGACAAGTTCCGCAAGGCGGTCGGCAAGAAGGACCTGGCGCTCTTGGCCGAGCAGCAGGAGAAGTTCGTCAAGGGCTGCCAGCAGCACGGCGGGCTGACCAAGGAGAAGGCCCAGGAACTCTGGGACTGGATGCTGCCATTTGCCAGATACGGGTTCAACAAGGCTCACGCGGCTGCTTATGCACAGATCACCTACCAGACTGCGTACCTCAAAGCCAACTACCCGGTCGAATACATGGCCGCCTTCCTCTCGGTCGCGATGGGCGACGGCGACAAGGTGGTCAAGGGCGTGCTCGAGGCCAAGCGGATGGGGATCCCGGTGCTGCCGCCGCAAGTCAACGACAGCCGCAGCGACTTCTCGATCGAGACGGTCGCGGGGGAGGACGGGGCGTCGCGCGAGGGCATCCGCTTCGGCCTCGCCGCGGTCAAGAACGTCGGGCAGGGGCCGATCGAGGCGATCCTGGCCGCGCGTGACGGGGAGCCGGGCAGGCGCTTCGCCTCGCTGGCGCGCCTCTGCCAGCAGGTCGACAGCCGCGTGCTGAACAAGCGCGTGCTGGAGAGTCTGATCAAGGCGGGCGCGCTGGACGACCTGGGCGGGCGCGCGCAACTGCTGGAGGGGCTGGAGAAGGCGCTCAGCGCGGGGCAGAAGGCGCAGCAGGCGCGCGAGAAGGGGCAGATCAGCCTCTTCGGCGGGCTCGGCGGGGCGGAGGCGGCGCCGGCCGCCGACTTCGTCCTCCCCCCGGCCGAGGAGCTGCCGCGCAAGACGATCCTGGCCTGGGAGAAGGAGATGACCGGGCTCTACCTCTCCGAGCATCCCCTCTCGCTGATCGAGCCGGGGCCGGGCGTTACGCCGCTCGGCGAGATCTCGGCCGAGCAGTCCGGCCACAACGTCACCATCGTCGCGATGATCGGCTCCGTCCGCCGCATCATCACCAAGCGCAACACGACGATGGGCGTGCTGACGGTCGAGGACCTGAGCGGCACGCTCGAGCTGGTCGCCTTCCCCGAGTGCTTCGAGAAGCACGCCGACGTCTGGGCCGAGGACACCATCATCCGCGCGGTGGCGAAGGTGGACCTGCGCAACGACCAGGTGCAACTGATCTGCGAGTCGGCCGAGCCGTTCGTGCAGCGCGCCGCGGCGGAGAAGCGGCGCGGGAGCGGCGCGACGCTCCGCCTCACGCTGAAGCCGAGCGGCGACTTCTGGCAGGACACCGCGCGCCTGGCGCAGATCAACGAGACGCTGCGCCTCTTCGACGGCGACGACCGTGTCGTCTTCCACGTCCGCTCGCGCGCGGGCGAGGTGCGCCTCATGGCGCAGGGGCGCGGCGTCGCCTGCGGCCCCGAGCTGGAGGCCGCGCTGACCGATCTCCTCGGCCCCGGCGCCGTGCGGATCGAGCGCCCCGCCGAAGTGGAGGATGCCTACGCGCTGAGCGCGGATTGACAGGTGAATAGCGTTTGGTCTGGTTGCTTCTCCCGCTTCTGGGCAGGCAACAAGGTGTGGCGCTAACGTGTCCGGTGAATCACGCGGGCGTGTTACGAGCAGGGACGTTGAGATGTGCGAGCAAGGAGAGCAATGCGACAGTAGCCAGGAGGGCCGTATCTGGCAGAGCAATGGAGCGCTTGAGATCCTGCTCTTGACCCTTGGCCGCGTGGACAATAGTACCAGGATTCTGCTGGCGAAGGACGACTCAATCATCGCCAGGGGCAAAGCGCTCATCGCTAAGTATATTGAGCCCTTGGTGGTGGAAGGCTACAAGGGTCGGCTTGAAGATAAGCTATCCGTGCAAGAGCAAACTGAACTGCTCAGACTGAATTTTGAGATTCTCAACTGGGTGGCAACTCTCTCAAGCGACGTACGCACAGCCAATCTTATGGCGGCAATCGACTTGGAGGCGGCAGTCAACCAGTTCCTCTGCTTGCACCTCGACGAGTCGGTCGTTGACCATATTGACCGGCTATCGGTCGTAGCGAAGCTGGAAATCGCCCATGCGGTACTTGGTAAGCCAAAGTTCAAGGGCTCGGGTGAGCAAGGGTCGGTAAAGCGTCTGTTCGATTGGCGTGACGCCTTCGTCCATGGCAAGTTGCCGGGAATCTCTACTAATAGAGCGCTCAAAGACATTCACCTGAGGATATTCCGGGAGATAGGACCGGCCGATCCACAGCGAGAACTGAACGAGATGCTGGCGTTGCTCGACGGCTATCTCGCCGTACGGAAACACTTGCGGGCCATCAGTACCCGTCCCAGTATCTTCTCAACACCCTTCGACTTCTCCCATGTCGAGCAAGCATTGCAGAGCATCAAAGCGATTCGGCAAGTCAAGTTCAAGAACTGGTACCTCACTGAAACGGAAAAGCAGCAAGCTGCAGCGGAGCGAGCGAGGTTGTGATTCCACAATAGCTGCAATTGATGGATGCGCGAAGAGGACGCCGCTAACGCGGCCGGCGGCCGAGCCGCGCCCGCGCGCCGTCGAGCGTCTGCCCGAGCGCGGTGCGCCAGGGGCGGGCGCGCCGGCGGGTGAGGTCGGCGTCGAGCGCGGCGGCGCGGCCGGCCAGTTCCTCGGCGCGCGCGCCCTGCTCGGCCCAGGCCCGCTCGACTCGCGCGGCGTAGGCGCCGCGCGCCGCGACCTGCCCCTCCAGTTCCGCGTTGCGCCCCTCCAGGTACTCCGCCCGCCGCGCCAGTTCCGGCACCAGCGTGATCGGGCCGAGCGGGCCGGGCGCGCGGCGGGTCGGCGCGGCGCACCAGGCCGCCAGCGGCGCGACGGTGCGGTCCCAGGTCAGGCGCGCGTCGACCAGGCGGCGCGCGGCGGCGCCCATCGCGGCCAGGCGCGCCGGGTCGTCCAGCGCGCAGGCGAGGGCCGCGGCGATGGCGGCCGGGTCGTCGGGGGCGACGAGCAGACCCGCGCTGTGCTCGGCGATCGGGCTGGCCAGTTCGGCGTAGTCGCTGTAGAGGACCGGTAGGCCGGCCGCCAGGTAGTCCACCGTGCGGGTGTTAAAGGCCAGCTCGCGCTCGGCGTTGCGCGCGAAGAGGTCCACGGCGAGGTCGGCGTCGCGGTAGATCGCCAGCAGGTCGTCGTAGGGGAGCGGCGCGCCGTCGTGGATGGCGACGCGCTCGTTCCCGGCCACGCCGGCGCGCAGGCGGTCTACCCAGGTCGCGCCCGCCGAGTGGACCGGGTGGCGGATCGCGTAGACGTCGAGCGTGCCGCGACCGCGGCGGGCCAGCGTCTCGGCGGCGACGGCGAGCGGCAGCGCCGGGTCCTGCCAGGCCACGGCCAGGCCGGCGAAGACGAGGCGCGGCTCGGCGTTGTGGCGCGGCCGGTAGGCGCCGCCCGGCGCTGCGGAGATCGGCACGACGGCGACGCGGTCGCGCAGGTCGTCGGGCGCGAAGCCGGCCAGCAGGAGCCAGGGGTAGAAGTAGGCGCGCTGGCGCTCGCCCGCGCAGGTCACGAAATCGGCGTGCGCGAGGCCGAGCGGCTTGCGGTGGGCCAGCGCGGCGCCCTTGGCCGCGCCCTGATAGAGGAACTCCAGCAGGACCGGGCCGGCGACGTCGACCGCGAGCGGGACCGGGCAGGGACCGAGTTCGGCCGCCAGCGCCCAGCTACAACAGACGACGCAGTCCGGCGCGCGCGCCGCGACCGCGGCGACGTCGCGCCAGGCGAAGGTGTGCGGCAGCGCCGCCTCGCGGGCCGCGGGAGCGACCGCCGGGCCGAGGTCGTCGAGCGCGTGCCGGGGGAAGAGGAGCGTCACGTCGCAGCCGGCCGCCTCCAGGCCCCGCGCGAGGGTCCAGCCGCGCATCCCGCCGCCGTTCGTCGGCAGGCCGGGCAGCGGGACGACCTCGCTGGCGAGCACCAGGACGCGCGGCGCCATCGGGCTCACCGGGCGGGGGTGGCGCCGGGTCGCCGGGCGGCGAGGCGGCGGAGGCGGCCGACCGCGGCGCGGGCCAGGCGCCGGGGCGCCGGCTCGGGGCGGCGCTGCGCCTCGCGCTCCAGCGCGCGCGCCCAGGTCGCCAGGCGCTCGTGCTCGTGCTCCAGCTCGCCGATCCGCCGCTCCAGCCGGCGGGCGTAGGCCAGCGACTCGAAGAACTGGCGCTCGACCCCCTGCGCGTACTTCGGGTAGCGCTCGAGGAGGTCGTCAAGGCGGTCGGCCCACTCGCCGCCGAAGGCGCCCTGTAACCCCTGCTGCAACCCGACCATGAAGTAGTAGTCGAGCGCGGCGTGGAAGAAGCGGCGCGGCAGCGTCGGGTCGCGCAGGCCGGGGACACCGGCGTCGAGCGCGAGGTCGGGGTGCTTGGTGATCGCGTAGGCCGCCGAGCGGCCGTTGACGATCTGCCGCCCTAGCGCGCGGTCCAGGCGCATCTCGTGGAGGTGGTGGATCAGCGCGGCGGGCTCGTAGACGAGGCGGACGCCGGCCTGCGTGAGCCGGTAGCCGAGCTCGATGTCCTCGTAGGCGGCGGCGGGGAAGCGCTCGTCGAAGCCGCCGACCGCCAGCAGGTCCGCGCGCGCGGCGGAGACGTTGGCGGTGTAGAAGCAGCGGAAGGTGGCGTCCTCCGGGTCGGCGATCAGGTCGTAGTCGAACATGTAGCCGGGGCAGAGGAAGTCCATGAAGGGTGTCACTGGGAGGTCGGGGTGCCAGGCGATCCGCCCGATCGTCGCCACGCCGGGCCGGGTGCGCGCGACGTGCCGCGCGACGAGCCCGGGCTGGGGGATGCAGTCGTCGTCGGTGAGGATGACGGTCTCCGCGCGCGCGGCGCGGATGCCGAGGTTGCGCGCGGCGGCCGGACCCTTCTTCTCCTGGCGCTGGTAGGCGAGCGGGTAGGGCGCGGCGAAGGCCGCGACCGCGCCGGGCGTCTCGTCGTCGGAGGCGTCGTCGCAGACGATGACCTCGAAGGGGGGCTCGCCCGGCGCCAGCTCGGCGTAGGCGGCCAGCACCCGGCTGAGCTGCGCCCAGCGGTTGTGCGTGGGGATGACGACGCTCGCTCGCGGTTCCATGCGCCCCCCGTCGCTAGCCGGCCGTGCCGCGCGGCGCCGGGGCCTCCCCGCGCCGCCCGCCGCGCGGCCGGCGGGCAGCCAGCGCGCGCAGCCGGTTCTTGACCGGGTTGGCGCGCCGCAGCGCGTCGTCCAGTTTCTGTGACCAGGCGGCGAGCCGCGCGTGGGTCGCTTCGAGCTGGGCCACGCGGTCCTCCAGCCGGCGCGCGTACGCCTCGGCCTCGTAGAACTTGTGCTCCAGCACCGCCTCGTAGCGCGGCGCCATCTCCTGCAGGCGGTCGTCCAGCCGGGCCACCCACGTCTCCGGCCGCTCGGGGTCGCCCCAGTGCTCGGCCAGTCCCGCCTGGAGGCCGGCGATGAAGGTGTAGTCGAGCGCCGCGTCGTAGAAGCGGCGGCGCAGGCCGGGGTCGCGCAGCCGGAGCACCCGCCCCGCCTCCAGCAGCATCGCCGGGTGCTTGGCGACCGCGTAGGCCGCCGAGCGGCCGTTGACCTCCTGGCGCGCCAATTGCCCGGCGAAGGTCATCTCGTGGAGGTGGTAGATGATGGCGTCGCGGTTGTAGACGAGGCGGACGCCGGCCTCCTGGAGCCGGTAGCCGAGCTCGATGTCCTCGTAGGCGGCGGACGGGAAGCCCTCGTCGAAGCCGCCGAGCCGTGCCAGGTCGGCGGCGGCGACCGCGACGTTGGCGGTGTAGAAACACTGGTAGGTCGCGTTCTCCGGGTTCTCGATCAGCCCGAAGTTGAACATATAGCCGGGGCAGACGAAGGCCATGAAGGGCGTGATCGTCAGGTCGGGGTGCCACTCGATGTGGCCGATCGTCGCCACGCCCTCGCGCGTCGTCGCCAGGTGGCGCGCCAGCAGCGCGGGGTGCGGCACGCAGTCGTCGTCGGTGAAGACGACGACCGGCGCATCGGCGGCCGCGATGCCGAGGTTGCGCGCCGCGGCCGGTCCCTTCTTCTCCTGTCGCAGATAGCGCAGCGCGTAGGGCGCGTCCGGGACGAGCGCCTGCACGCGCGCCGGGGTCTCGTCGTCGGAGGCGTCGTCGCAGACGATGACCTCGAAGCGCGCCGGGTCGAGCGACTGCTCGCGGTAGCCGTCGAGCACGCGGCGCAACTGGGCCCAGCGGTTGTGCGTGGGGATGACGACGCTGGCGAGCGGCGGGGGCATCGCGGGAGAGTCCCTCTCGATCATCGCGCGGCCGGTCCGGCGGCCGGCCGGGGGAAGTATACCAGCCGCCCGGCCCGCACGACCGCGCCCGGCTACTCGGCGTCGGACGACCCCATTACGGCGTGATCGTCCACAGCGTCTCGTGGTTGGTGATCACCTCGAAAGTGACGCCGGCGCCTTCGAGGATCGGGCGCTGGGCGAGCATCGGGGCGAGGGTGTCCATCTGGCGGGCGTGGGCCAGGCTATCCCAGATGCTGACGTTGGTGAGTTGGCCGTGCTCCTGGTCGATGCCGACGTAGTAGTGGACCAGACCGGGGAGCGCTCCGAGGGCATCCCGCAGCGCCTCCTCGCTCTCCGCGAGCAGCCGCGCGGCCGCGGCGAAGTGCTCCGGGTCGAATCTCCCCTTCGAGATGCGGACGATCATCGCTCGCTCCTTCGCGTCCTCGCCGCCATCCGCAACCCCGGCGGCGAACTGGCGGGCATTCTACAGCGCACCGACGCCGCCCGCGGGCTGGACGCTAGCCGGTGGTCGAGACCAGGCCCGTCCCGAGCAGGAGCCGCGATACCACCAGCGTGTTGAAGATCGACTCGGTCCCGCTCATCAGGCGCTCGAAGAGGCCGGCCGGCCCGCGGCCGAGCGTGGCGCCGAAGGCGGCGATGAAGACGATCGTGAGGACGCCCGCGGCGAGGGCGAACGGCGCCCAAGCCCGCCACCGCGGCTCCCGTGCGAAGCGCGCAGCGAACACGACGCAGGCCGCCGCTAGGCTGAGCACCGCGACGAAGGCGCCGAGGACGTGGATCGTGCCGTGGAGGGTCGAGACGCCCGGCGGCGCCCCGGGCGGGAAACCCTTCGCGGGGTCCTGGGAGAAGAGGCCGTCGGCGATCAGAGCGAGGGCGGTGACGCCCTTCAGCGCGGGGATCGCGGTCGCCCCGAGGCCCTGGGCGAGCGCCGCGCGCCAGCCGAGCGCCGAGCAGCCTATCGCCACGCCGAAGACGACGAAGTTGACCTGTTGCACCCAGCCGCCGGGGCCGAGGCTCAGCGCGCTGATCGCCTGCTGCCAGGCGTCGTAGCCCGGTCGGGTGACACCCTCGAGCAGCTAGGTCGCGGTGAATGAGGAGGGAGCCGACGGCGCCGAGTGCGAGCAGGAGCCGGGTGGCGGGCGAGGTCGCCGGGGAGACAGCGGCCGCCCGAACCGCGATTGACCCGCTTCCCGTCATTCCCGCTCGTCCTTCCCGAATCTGCCCGATGTCCGCCGCGCTGTGACGAACGCTCATAGCCTCGCGCCTCCCGCTCATCCGCTCAAGACATCGCCCGGGTAAGGGCTGCGCCGGCCAGCGAAACGTGCCCGTTCCCCAGCAGCAGCCGCGCGACGAAGATGAGTTCCCAGAGCGACTCAGAACTCCCGGCCAGGTGCTCCAGGAGCCCGGCCGGCCCGTGGTGCGCCAGCGCCACGCCGTAGGTCGTCATGAAGGCGCAGACGAGCAGGATCGTGACGATCGAGTAGGTCGCCCAGCCCCGCCAGCGTGGCTTGCGCGCGAAGCGCCGCGCCAGCACCAGGCAGATCGCGGTCGGCGTCGCGTGGACCGCCGCGCCGGGCGGGTAGCCGGGCGCCGGGTCCTGCGAGCAGATGCCGCAGACGACGTAGCCCAGCCCGGCGATGAGCCGCAGCAGCGGCGCCCAGGTCGCGCCGGCGCCCGGCACGAGCGCGGCGCGCCACCCGACCGCCGAGGTGGCGACGAGCAGCCCGTAGACCACGAAGTTGACGCGCTGCACCCAGCCGCCCGGCCCCAGGCTGAGGGAGTTGATCGAATCCCGCCAGGGGTCGTAGCCGGGGCGGACGGCGCCCTCGATCGTGAAGACGACGCTGAAGAGCGCCGCGCCGATCACGCCGCAGGCCAGCAGCCAGCGCTGGGCCGTGGAGCCCGGCTGCACGACCGGCCAGCGCAGCCCACGCCCGTCCTCGGCGCCGGCGACATCGAGACGCTGCCCCACGCTCATCGCTCGCCCCTTTCGCTACAATGGTAACCTTACGGATGTAGCCTAACACTAGTTGTGCTACACTGTCAAGAGGTTGGAGCGGACGACGATGGGGATGGGCCATGAACGCGGCGATCAAAGCCAACGGGGAGGCGAGCGTCGGGCGGCGGCGCAACCCGCGCGGGCAGGGCGAGCGGCTGCGCGACGAAATCGTCGAGGCGGCGAGCGCGCTGCTGGCCGAGACGGGCGACGTCAGGCAGCTCACGCTGCGCGGGGTGGCGAAGCGCGTCGGGATCGCCGCCACCTCGGTCTACCTGCACTTCCCCGACGTCGAGCGGCTGGCCTGGGCCGTGGTCGAGCGCCGCTACGCGGAGTTGACCCGGGCGACGAACGCCGCCGAGGCGGGCATCGCCGACCCGGGCGCGGCGCTCCTGGCGCGCTGCCGCGCCTACTGCCGCTTCGCGCTGGAGCACCCCGGCCACTACCGGGTGATGTTCGAGGTCGAGCCGCCCGCCCGCGACTTCGTGCTCTCCCCGGCCCGACCGGCCTTCGAGGCGCTGGTGCGGGCGGTCGCGCGCTGCGTGGACGCGGGGGCAGCGCGCCACGGCGACGATCCTTTCCGGCTCGCCACGCTGGTCTGGGTGGCGCTGCACGGGCTGGCGCTGGCGCGGATCGAACGCTCCTGGTTCCCCTGGCCGCCGCTCGACGAGATGGTCGACGACCTCGTCCGGCGCGTCGTGGGCCTGGATGGCGCGGAGGTTCGTTGAGCCGGGCGGTCGCTGGCGGGATTGTTCGCGGACTGGGGACATCGCGCCGACTGCACCCGGGCAACGGTCGGGCCGGGCATCACGCCCGGCCCGACCCCGCCCGGTGCTCGTTCGCTCGGCCCGCTCAGGGCGCCGTGTGCCGCGAGCGCAGCGTGTCGTCTATCCAGCGGACGAAGACGAAGAGCCGGTCGGGCAGGCCCGCCGCGGCCGGCGGCCCGACGACCTGGCCCTGGAGGCTCGCCCAGTCCGTGAAGAACTCGCCGTCGGTCGTTCGCCGCTCGTAGAGCGCGCCGTCGACGCCGCGGGCGAAGAGGGCGAGCGTTTCGTCGGCGCCCGACGGGGTGGAGGATGCCGCCGCGGGCGCGGCGGTCAGCACGCCGCCGAGATCGCGCCAGTCGGTGAACCGGCCCCCGTCGGCGGAATGCTTCTCGTAGAGGGCGTTGTCCGAGCCGCGCGCGAAGACGTAGACCTGGCCCCGGAAGCCTGCGGCGGCTGGCGCCGCGGTGAGGACGCCGCCCAGATCCCGCCAGCCGCTCCAATGGGCGCCGTCGGCTGAGGACTGGACGTAGAGCGCGTCGTCCGAGCCCTTGGCGAAGACGTAGAGGACGCCGCCGACGCTCGTGGCGGCCGGCGGCGCGGTGAGGATGCCGCCCAGGTTCTGCCACTCGCCGAAGGTCGCGCCGTCGGCGGAGACGGTCAGGTAGAGGGCGCCGTCGGAACCGCGGGCGAAGACGTAGAGGCGCTGCCCGTCGCTGGCCGCGGCCGGCGCGGCGGTGAGGATGCCGCCGAGGCTGCGCCAGCCGGTGAAGGTCTCGCCGTCGGCCGACGAGGTCACGTAGAGTGCGTTGTCGCTGCCGCGCGCGAAGACGTAGACGCGCCCGCGGAACCCGGCCGCGGCCGGCGCGTCGGTCAGGATGCCGCCCTGCGACGCCCAGGCCGACCACGACGGCGCGGGCGGCGGCGAACCGGGCGGCGGCGGCGATGGGCTTGGGCTCGGCGCGGGGGACGCCGGCGCGAACCGCGCGACCAGCGCATGATCCCGGTCCATCGCCCGGGAGAGCGGGTTCGCCGCGCCGGCCGGGGCGCCGTCGAGCGTCCAGCCGGCGAAAACCCAGCCGGCCGCCGGCCGCGCCGTGACCATCACCGTCGCGCCCTCGGCGTAGGTGCCGCCCGGCGGGTCGGCTTCGACCCTCCCGGCGCCCGCCGGGCTGACGCCGAGCGCGAGCGCGTGGGTGCGGTGCTCGATCGTTAGGGTGATGCTGATGGTTTGCGGCGTGCTGTCGGGGGCCGCATCGGGCGACGCGACGGTGAGGCTGCCCCGGTAGGTGTCGGGCGCGAGGCCGGCCGTCGCCACCGACACTGTCAGGGCCGCCGTGCCCCCGCCCGGCGCCGTCCCGTGGTCGGGCGCGACGATCAGCCAGGCGCCGCCGGACTGGGTGGTCGCGGACGCCGTCCACCGGAGCGGCAGCGCGCCGTCGGCCGTCAGGCGCAGCGTCTGCGATGGAGGCGGACTCGCGCCCTCCGTCGCCGTGAACGCGAGCGCGTCGGGCGATACCCGCAAGGCGCTCGGCGGGTAGACCGTCACGGCGAAGCCCGACGCCCCGGCGGCGAAGGCCGCGTCGTCGGTCGCCGCGAGCGCGACGCCGCCCGCCTGCGGGAAGGT